>NZ_AP018365.1:5025000-5365000 GCF_016756395.1 Streptomyces sp. SN-593 | reverse complement strand
GAGTTCCTCCACCCCCGCCCCGGCGACCGGGCGGCGGCTGCGCGCCCGGATGTGGTCCAGTGCCCGGTTGCGGGCTATCCGCGCCGCCCAGCCCTTGATCCCGGTCCCGCCGCCGCGGAAGCTCGGCAGGTCCCGGGCTATCTGCAACCACGCCTCCGAGGCGACGTCCTCCGCGTCGCCCGGACCGACCAGGCTGCGTACGTACCGCAACAACTGCGGTTGCACCGCGCGGTACAGGACCCTGAACGCGGTCTCGTCACCGCCTTGCGCCGCGCTCACCGCGGTCTCCAGATCCACGCCCGGCCCCGCCCCCTCGACCCCCTCGTCCCCCGAGAACGGGCACTATCCTGCCGCATTCCGGCCGGTGACACTTTCGGTCCGGCGTACGCCGTACAAGTCGGCGGCCGGGGACGCTCCTGTGGGGGGAGGCGGACCCCGGCCGTCTTCACGCCGCGGCGGCCGCGCGGGCGGCTGCCCGGAGCGCGTCGGCGCCCTGCCCGAACCGCCCCGCGGAACCGACCGTTGGGTGACCGGTTCCGCACCCGCCGCGCCTCCTCCGTGCCGACCCGCGCCGAACCGCGCCGAACCGCGCCGAACCCGCGCCGATGAGCCCCGCCTCGCGCGGTGGACCCCGCCCCGCCCTTCCGCGACGCGCCCGGCCCGGCCTCCCACCGCCCACCGCCCGTACGGGTGAAATCGCGGACCGGGGCCAACCGATCGGGCCGCCGCCGCGTCTACAGTTGCCGTGCCCCCCGTACCGCGCCCCGCCCCCGGTCTCCCGCCGCGTCCCGCACCGCGCGCCGCGCCCCCCGCCGCCGGGCCGGCGCGCCCGCACCGCGATCCAGGAGCCCCGCTGTCCAGCGACACGCCGCCCGAGGGGCTGTGCCTGCTCAACCGCGCGCCGGCCGCCGAGGCCGAGGCCGCCCTGCTGACCTGCTGCGGCGCGCTGCGCTGGGCCCGGCGGATGGCCGCCCACCGCCCCTACCCGACGGTGGACGCGCTGCTCGCCGCGGCCGACGAGGCGGCGTACGACCTGGCGCCCGCCGACGTCGCCGAGGCGCTCCAGCGCGAGGACACCACCCCGCTGCCGGACCGCGGCACCCTCGCCGCGCACACCGCGCTGCGCGCCGCACACGCCGCCTACGAGGCGAAGTTCGGGCACGTCTTCGTCATCGCCCTGGCGGACGACCCGGCCGCCGCCCTCGACCAGACGCTGGCCAGCCTGCGCGCCCGGCTCGACCACGACGAGGAGCGCGAATCGGCCGTCACCGCCGAGCAGTTGCGGCGGATCACCCGGGTCCGGCTGCTGCGGCTCGCGGCCCGCCCGGGTGATCCGCGCGGGTGCGCGCTGGCGGACGCGCACACTCCGTAGCGTTCACCCGACCGTGCGGGATCGATCACACAAGCACGACCCCGCAGTCCGCGGCACAGGTCACGTCGCTACGATGGCCGGGGCCGGTGGACCGTACCCGGCCGGGCGTGACCGACAAGAAGCCGGCAGCCCTCGTCCCGCTTCCGGAGGGGTTTTTCCGTGCCGGCAGGAACGCTCTACCGCGGCCGGGAAGGCATGTGGTCGTGGGTGGCTCATCGAGTCACCGGTGTCCTCATCTTCTTCTTCCTGTTCGTCCATGTCCTCGACACCGCACTCGTGCGCGTCTCCCCCGAGGACTACGACAAGGTCGTCGCGACCTACAAGACGCCCATCGTCAGCCTGCTGGAGTACGGCCTGGTGGCCGCGATCCTCTTCCACGCGCTGAACGGTCTGCGGATCATCGCCGTCGACTACTGGACCCAGGGCCCCCGCTACCAGAAGCAGATGTTCTGGACCGTGATGGGCCTGTGGATCGTCCTGATGCTCGGCGCGATCTACCCGGTACTCGGCCACGCCGCCCGAGTCCTGTTCGGGAGCTGACGACCCATGGCCACTGAAGTCTCCCCCAAGGACGCGGTCGAGCTGACCGGCTCCAGCGCCTCCTACAGCCCGGAGAACCCGGCGCCGGTGATCGAGCCGCCGCGGGCCCGGACCAAGCGCACCCAGCGCCGCGGCCGCACCAACTTCGAGCTGTACGGCTGGCTGTTCATGCGGCTGTCCGGCGTGGTGCTGGTGGTGCTGGTCATCGGCCACCTGCTGATCCAGCTGGTGCTGGACGGCGGTGTGACCAAGGTCGGCTTCGCGTTCGTCGCGGGCCGCTGGGCCTCGCCGTTCTGGCAGTACTGGGACCTGGCCATGCTCTGGCTGGCCATGCTGCACGGCGGCAACGGCCTGCGCACGGTCATCAACGACTACGCCGAGCAGGCGAACACCCGCATCTGGCTCAAGACGCTGCTGTTCACCGCTGTGGCGTTCACCATCGTGCTCGGGTCGCTGGTGATCTTCACCTTCGACCCGAACATCCGCTAGGCCCGGGCCGGACAGGGAAGCGACCCCCATGCAATTCCACACGTACGACACCGTCATCGTCGGCGCGGGCGGCGCCGGTATGCGCGCCGCCATCGAGGCCACCAAGCGCAGCCGCACCGCCGTCCTGACCAAGCTCTACCCGACCCGGTCCCACACCGGCGCGGCCCAGGGCGGCATGGCCGCCGCACTGGCCAACGTCGAGGAGGACAATTGGGAGTGGCACACCTTCGACACGATCAAGGGCGGCGACTACCTGGTCGACCAGGACGCCGCCGAGATCCTGGCGAAGGAGGCCATCGACGCGGTCCTCGACCTGGAGAAGATGGGCCTGCCGTTCAACCGGACGCCCGAGGGCCGGATCGACCAGCGCCGCTTCGGCGGCCACACCCGCAACCACGGCGAGGCCGCGGTGCGCCGCTCCTGCTACGCCGCGGACCGCACCGGCCACATGATCCTCCAGACGCTGTACCAGAACTGCGTCAAGGAGGGCGTGGAGTTCTTCAACGAGTTCTACGTCCTCGACCAGCTCCTCACCGAGGTCGACGGCGTGCAGCGCTCCTCCGGCGTGGTGGCGTACGAACTGGCCACCGGTGAGATCCACGTCTTCCAGGCGAAGGCCGTGATCTACGCGTCCGGCGGCACCGGCAAGTTCTTCAAGGTGACCTCCAACGCGCACACCCTCACCGGCGACGGCCAGGCCGCGGTCTACCGGCGCGGGCTGCCGCTGGAGGACATGGAGTTCTTCCAGTTCCACCCGACGGGCATCTGGCGGATGGGCATCCTGCTCACCGAGGGCGCCCGCGGCGAGGGCGGCATCCTCCGCAACAAGGACGGCGAGCGCTTCATGGAGAAGTACGCGCCCGTCATGAAGGACCTCGCCTCGCGCGACGTCGTCTCCCGCGCGATCTACACCGAGATCCGCGAGGGCCGCGGCTGCGGCCCCGAGGGCGACCACGTCTACCTCGACCTGACGCACCTGCCGCCAGAGCAGTTGGACGCCAAGCTGCCGGACATCACCGAGTTCGCCCGCACCTACCTGGGCATCGAGCCGTACACCGACCCGATCCCGATCCAGCCCACCGCGCACTACGCGATGGGCGGCATCCCCACGAACGTGCACGGCGAGGTGCTCTCCGACAACACCACCGTGGTGCCGGGCCTGTACGCGGCCGGCGAGGTGGCCTGCGTCTCCGTGCACGGCGCGAACCGGCTGGGCACCAACTCGCTGCTGGACATCAACGTCTTCGGCCGCCGCTCCGGCATCGCCGCCGCGGAGTACGCCCACGCCAGCGACCTGGTGCCGCTGCCGGACAACCCGGCCGAGCTGGTCGAGTCGCAGGTCGAGCGGCTGCGCAACTCCACCGGCAACGAGCGCGTCGCCGAGCTGCGCCTGGAGCTCCAGGAGTGCATGGACGCCAACGTGATGGTCTTCCGCACCGAGCAGACCATCAAGACCGCGGTGGAGAAGATCGGCGAGCTGCGCGAGCGCTACCTCAACGTCTCGATCCAGGACAAGGGCAGGCGGTTCAACACCGACCTGCTGGAGGCGATCGAGCTGGGCAACCTGCTCGACCTGGCCGAGGTCATGGCGGTCTCCGCGCTGGCCCGCAAGGAGTCCCGCGGCGGCCACTACCGCGAGGACTTCCCCAACCGCGACGACGTCAACTTCATGCGGCACACGATGGCGTACCGCGAGGTGGACGCGAACGGCACCGAGTCGATCCGCCTCGACTACAAGCCGGTCGTGCAGACCCGCTACCAGCCGATGGAGCGTAAGTACTGATGAGCACCCCGACGGTCGACAAGCACTCGGCGGCCCTGGACGCGGCCGAGGTCACCGGAGCGCACCTGATCGCGATCACCCTGCGGGTGCGCCGGTTCAACCCGGAGGTCTCCGCGGAGTCGGAGTGGATCGACTACCAGATCCAGGTCGACCCCAAGGAGCGCGTGCTGGACGCGCTGCACAAGGTCAAGTGGGAGATCGACGGCTCGCTGACCTTCCGCCGCTCCTGCGCGCACGGCGTGTGCGGGTCCGACGCGATGCGGATCAACGGGAAGAACCGGCTGGCCTGCAAGACCCTGATCAAGGACGTCAGCCCGGAGAAGCCGATCACCATCGAGGCGATCAAGGGCATGACGGTGCTCAAGGACCTCGTGGTCGACATGGACCCGTTCTTCCAGGCGTACCGCGACGTGATGCCGTTCCTGATCACCTCGGGCAACGAGCCGACCCGCGAGCGGCTTCAGTCCGCCGAGGACCGGGAGCGGTTCGACGACACCACCAAGTGCATCCTGTGCGCCGCGTGCACGTCGTCCTGCCCGGTGTTCTGGAACGACGGGCAGTACTTCGGCCCGGCCGCGATCGTCAACGCGCACCGGTTCATCTTCGACTCCCGCGACGAGGGCGGTGAGCAGCGGTTGGAGATCCTCAACGACAAGGACGGGGTCTGGCGCTGCCGCACCACCTTCAACTGCACCGACGCGTGCCCGCGCGGCATCGAGGTGACGAAGGCGATCCAGGAGGTCAAGCGCGCGCTGATCACCCGCCGCTTCTGACGCTCCCCCGCTCCCCCGGTCGGCCCCGCCTCCACCAGGAGGCGGGGCCGACCGCCTTCGCAGCCGGCCGGGGTCGTCGGGTCGGCGACCTCCGCGGCGCGGGCGGGCGTCCTCACCGACGGTCCCGGGTCACGCGGACGCGAGGTGGCGGCTCGCCGCGGGCAGGGTCACGCGGACGGTCAGGCCGCGTCCGGGCGCCGTCTCCACGCTGACGCGGCCGTGGTGGGCCTGCACCAGCGCCTGGACGATGGACATGCCGAGGCCGGCGCCGCCGGTGTCGCGGGCGCGGTCGGGCGCCGCCCGGAAGAAGCGGTCGAAGACGCGCCGGGCGTCGTCGGGGGCCAGCCCGGGGCCGTGGTCGGTCACCGACAGCCGTACCTCGCCGTCGCCGTGCGCGGCGACCTCCACCGTGACCGGGGCGGCGGCGGGGGTGTGCACGCGGACGTTGTCCAGCAGGTTGCCGACGATCTGGCGCAGCCCGGCCTCGTCGCCGAGGACCGGGGGGAGAGCCGCACCGGGGGCGTCCGGAAGCGGCGGGGCCAGGGTCGCCGTGTCGAGGCCCGCCGTGTGGCCTTCCGCCGTGTCGCGTCCCGCCGGGGCGGCCAGGCCACCTGCCGCCCTACCGGCGCCCGGTGGCTCCGCGGCGGGCCCCGCGGCGGGCTCCGCCCCGCCCGACGCCCAGGCGTCCGGCGCGAGCACCGTCACCGGCCGCTCGGGCTGCTGCGCGGCCAGGTCGGCGGCGGCCTCCCGGACCAGGCAGGCGAGATCGACCGGGCCGAGCCGCAGGGCCGGGCGGTCGTCCAGCCGTGCCAGCGCGAGGAGTTCGTCCACGAGGCGGCTCATCCGCAGTGCCTCGGCCGACACCCGGCGCAGCGCCCGGTCCTTCTCGTCGGCGTCGAGCATGCCCTTCTCGTAGAGCTGGAGGTAGCCGCGCACGGACGCCAGCGGGGTGCGCAGCTCGTGCGAGGCGTCCGCGAGGAACTGCCGCAACTGGGCGGTGGCGCGCTCGCTCTCGGTGACCGCGGTCTCGATCTGCTGGAGCATCGCGTTGAGGGAGCCGCTGAGCTGCTCGACCTCCTCGGAGCCGTGCCGCGCGGTCGGCTCCGGCACCCGCCGGGACAGGTCGCCCTCCGATATCGCGGACGCGGTCTCCACCATGGCCTCCAGCGGGCTGAGCCGGCGCCGGGCGGCGGTGAGCGAGCCGGCCGCGAGCAGTGCCAGCAGCACCACCCCGACGCAGCCCTCCACGATCAGCAGCTTGCCGACCGCGCGGTCCACCCCGCTCAGCCGCATGCCCCGCACCACCAGGGTGCCGTCGGCCAGCCGCACCCCGACCACCCGGTACGACCGGCCGCCGCTGTGCACGGTGGCCGCGCGCCCGCCGGCCAGCCGCCGCAGGTCCGGCAGCGCCGCCGCCAGCGCGCGCTGTTCGGCGTCGACGGGGGTGACGCCGTTCTGGCACATGGCACCCGGCCGGCCGTGCGGGTCGAGCACGATCAGCAGTTCCTGCTGGAACGTCTTGGCCAGTGCCGAACCGCCCCTGCCGCCCAACAGGTCGGCGAGCGTGCACAACTGGCGCAGCCCGCGGGCGTCGACGGAGGCGTGCTCGATGGCCGACTGCGACGACTTCAGCGAGTCGTCGATCTCGCCGATCAGCACCATGTACGTCGCGGCGATGCTCGCGGCGGCGGCGAGGACGAGCCCGACGGCGAGGAAGAGCACGTTGGCGATGGTGAACCGGCCGCGCAGGGAGTGCGGGCGCGGCCAGAATCCGCAGCGCGCCCAGGCGGTCGCCGCCGCCCTCACGCCGCACCGCCCGGGCCCGGCACGGCTGTCGGGCCCCCGGGTCCCTGGTCCCGGTCCGCCCCCGGGCCCGTCTCCCGGCCGCTTGCCCCCGCCCGCTGCTCGTCCGCCTCCCCCTCGGCGCCCGGCGCCCGGTCCGCGTCCGGCGCCGCCCAGATGCCGTAGCCGACCCCGCGCCGGGTGCGGATCAGCGGCGGCCCGAGCCGGTCCAACTTCCGCCGCAGATAGGAGATGTAGGTCTCCACGACGGTGGAGGACACCGCGCTGTCGTAACGCCAGACGTGCTGGAGGAGTTGTTCCTTGGTGAGGATGCGGCCGGCGTTGCGCAGCAGGTGCCGCAGCAGGTTGTACTCGGTGGGGGTGAGTTCGACCGGCTGTCCGGCCCGGCGCACGGCGTACGTCGCCTCGTCCAGCTCCAGGTCGCCGTGCCGCAGCACCCGCGTGGCGGGCAGCGGGTCGCGGCGGCGGGTGCGGCGCAGCACCGCGTGCACCCTGGCCACCACCTCGTCGACCCCGAAGGGCTTGGTGATGTAGTCGTCGCCGCCCAGCGCGAGTCCGGCCACCACGTCGCGCGGCGCGTCGCGGGCCGTGACGAAGATGACCGCGGGCGCGTCGGGCCGCTCGCCGTCCGGGCCCGCGCCCTCGGCGGCGCGCTCCCGGCGCAGCGCCCGGCACACCTCGAAGCCGTTGCCGTCCGGCAGCATCACGTCGAGCAGCACCAGGTCCGGCCGGTGCTCCCGGGCCGCGGCCAGCGCCTGCCGGCCGGTGGCCGCCTCGTATACGGTGAATCCGTTGTATTTCAGGGTGATGCGCAGGATGTCGGCGATACCGGGTTCGTCCTCGACGATGAGCACCGTGGCGTCCATGCCCCTCAGTATCCGTGGGCGGCAGGGCGGGCGGACGCGGCGAACTTTGGAGTTCCTTGAGAGAACGCGGTTCGGCTTGGTGACGGGGTGCCCGGCCACGGACGCTGAGAGGACGGGCGTGTTCGGGGCCCGCGGGCGGCCGGACGGCTTCCGACGACGACGATGGGGATGTGGACGTGGCGGGTGTGGCGCGCTGGTGCTTCCGGCACAAGTGGTGGGTGGTCCTGCTGTGGACGGTCGCGCTGCTGACCGTGGGCGGGGCCGGCCGGGCGGCCGGTGACGCGTACTCCAACGCGTTCTCGCTCAAGGGCACCGAGTCCGCGAAGGTGCTCGACCTGCTGGGCACGGCGGTGCCCGAACAGTCGGGCGAGGCCGACACGGTGGTCTGGCACGTGGACTCCGGTTCGGTGCGGGACGCCTCGGTACGCCAGCGGATCACCCCGATGCTGGCCCGGGTCGCGCACCAGAAGGACGTCGGCGCGGTGGCCGGGCCGTACGACGCGGCGGGCGCGGCGCAGATCAGCAAGGACGGCCGGACCGCGTACGCCACCGTGACGTACACCAAGCTCGGCGGCGAACTCTCCAACGCCCAGGCGCAGTCGCTCATCGACACCGCGCACGCGGCACGGGCGCCCGGTCTGCGTGTCGAGGTGGGCGGCGCGAAGCCCGCGCAGGCCGAGCAGCCGCTGCCCGAACTCGCCGAGGGCATCGGCATCGCGGCCGCCGGGGTGGTCCTCTTCTTCGCGCTCGGCTCGCTGTTCGGCATGCTGCTGCCGATCATCACCGCGCTGTTCGGCATCGGCATCGCCTCGTCGGCGATCATCCTGCTCAGCCACGGCATGGACGTCGCGGACTTCGCACCGGAGCTGGCGACGCTGGTGGGCCTGGGCGTCGGCATCGACTACGCGCTGTTCATCGTCACCCGGCACCGGCGGGCGATCCTGCGCGGCCGCAGTCCGGAGGACGCGGCGGTCGTCGCCCTCAACACCTCCGGCCGGGCGGTGCTGTTCGCGGGCGGCACCGTGTGCATCGCGCTGCTGGGCATGTTCACCCTGCGGCTGACCTTCCTCAACGGCGTCGCCGTGGCAGCGGCGTTGACGGTCGTGATCACCGTGGCGGCGGCGATGACGCTGCTGCCCGCGCTGCTCGGCCTGCTCGGGATGCGGGTGCTCAGCCGCCGGCAGCGGCGCGCGCTCGCCGCGTCGGGGCCGCGGCAGGAGTCGGCGGCCGGCGCGGCGGCGCGCTGGTCGGGCTTCCTCCAGCGCCACCCGCGCTCGCTGGCGGCGGTGGCGGTCGTGGTGATGGCGACGCTGGCGATCCCGGCGCTGTCGCTGCGGCTCGGCTCCTCCGACCAGGGCAACAACCCGACCGGCACCACCACCCGCAAGGCGTACGACATGCTGGCCGACGGCTTCGGCCCGGGCTTCAACGGCCCGCTGACGATCCTCGCCGAGGTGCCGTCCGCCGGCGACCAGGCGGCCCTGGACGGCCTGGTGACGGCGCTGCGCTCCACCCACGGCATCGCCTACGCCGCGCAGATGCCGACCGCGCGCGGGCAGAAGGTCGCGCTGGTGGAGGCGGTGCCGACCACCTCCCCGCAGGACAAGGCGACCTCCGACCTGATCGACCACCTGCGCGACGACGTGGTGCCGGCGGCCGAGCGCGGCAGCACCATGCGGGCGTACGTCGGCGGCCAGACCGCGATGTTCGAGGACTTCTCGACGGTGCTGTACGGAAAGCTGCCGCTGTTCGTCGGGGTGATCATCGCGCTCGGCTTCGTGCTGCTGCTCTTCGCGTTCCGCTCGCTGGTGGTGCCGCTGACCGCCGCGGTGATGAACCTGGTGGCGGCCGCGGCCTCCTTCGGGGTGCTGGTCGCGGTCTTCCAGTGGGGCTGGGGCGGCGCGCTCGCCGGGCGGGCCGGACCGGTGGACGCGTTCCTGCCGGTGATCATGCTGTCGCTGCTGTTCGGGCTGTCGATGGACTACCAGGTCTTCCTGGTCAGCCGGATGCACGAGGAGTGGGTGCACACCCGGGACAACGCGCGCGCGGTGCGGGTGGGCCTGGCGGAGACCAGCCGGGTCATCAACTCGGCGGCGGTCATCATGATCTGCGTCTTCGCGGCCTTCGTGCTCAGCGGGCAGCGGGTGCTGGCGATGTTCGGCATCGGGCTGGCCGGGGCGGTGGCACTGGACGCGTTCATCCTGCGCACCGTGCTGGTGCCGTCGCTGATGCACCTGTTCGGCCGGGCGAACTGGTGGCTGCCGCGGTGGCTGGACCGGCGGCTGCCGCACCTGGCGGTGGAGCCGGCCGAGGAGTCGGCGGCGCCGGAGGCGGTGGCGGTCGCCGCGGTGCCCGGCGCCCGGTCGCCCGGCGACGCGTCAGGGCCGTACCCGGGCGGGGGCGGCGGAAGCGGCGGCACGGGCCCCGGCTGCGGGACGGCCGCGGGCGCGCTGGTGCGCGGGCGGGTGACCGGCGCGGCCGGGCTGCCGGTGCCGCGCGCCGAGCTGACCCTGATCGCCGCGGACGGCCGCCAGGCGGCCCGGGCGCGGGCCGCCGAGGACGGGGCGTTCAGCCTGCCGGCCCCGGGCCGCGGCCCCTACGTCCTGGTGGCGGGCGCCCCCGGGCACCACCCGCAGACCGCGAGCGTGCTCACGGCGGGCGGCGAGGTGGACTGCGACCTGGTGCTGACCGGCACCGGCTCGCTCACCGGCACGGTCCGCCGCGCGGACGGCGCGCCCGTGGAGGACGCGAAGGTGATCCTCCAGGACGCCGACGGCCACGAGGTCGCCGAGGTGCGCACCGCGAAGGACGGGTCGTACGCCTTCGGCAACCTCTATCCGGGCAGCTACACCCTGCTCACCATGGGCTACCCGCCCTTCCCGGCAGCCGTCCGGATCACCGACGACGACCGGGACGGCGACGGCGACGTGGACCTCGAACTGGCCCACTCCGACTGACCCCGCCCCCTCCTCGAAGGGCCCGGCCTCCGCCCCCGCGGCAGGCCGGGCCCTTCGGCGTCCACGCAAGGGCGGGAAGCGCAGTTGTCCACGGGGCAGCGCAGAACGGGCGGGGGTGTGGGCGGACGGGCACCGCTGCCGCAGAGGGCAGACGTCAATTACTCAGATGAGGCTGTTCTGCTTGGCCCAGGGAATGAGCTGGCCGGGCTGACAGGGATAGCGCATCCCGGTCCCGATCAGGGCGTCGACGAACGTGGTAGCGACGTATTCCGTCGTGCGCCCTTCCCCCACGGCCTCGGCCACGATCCGCAGCGAGCCGCAGACGCCGATTCCGTACCGACGTCCGATCCGGCGTGCGTCACCGTCATCGATGACCGCAACCGCCCCGTGCACATCCGCCCAGGCAAGAACCGTCGCCTCACCCTGGTTCGACTTCTGACCCGATACGCGGTCCATCCAGACGACCAGTTGGTTCAGCTCGTCGAGATCGTCAAGGTGCACCACGTCGAGCCAGTCCAGGCCGTCGAGTTTCAGTCCGTGACGAGTGATCTCGTGGCGAACCGTCTGAGTGGTGACGTTGTGCCGCAGCCCACCGCTCCAGGTGCGAGCGAAGTCGTGCAGCACATCGGTCTTGTCCGCCTTGATGGCGTGCAGAAGGGGCGAAGCGTCCCACACGAGTACAGGTCCCGTGGAAACCGTTAAGGAGGATTGCGCGCTCACGGCAGTTCGTCCTCCAGTTCACGGCTGGGGAGTTCGTCCTCGCCGATGGCACCGTAGAGCAGTTCGACGGCTCTCGGCGCGGTAACGGCGCCGGCCGACCAGGCCGAAAGCGCTGCCTTGCGCCACTGCGTACCGGTGGTCCCGGTCTCCAGATCGGGCACCGGTTGGCTACCGTGGGCGGCGAGGAAATCACCGCGTCGCGGTATGTCCGCCTTATGACGACGGGCATCCGTGGCATCGATGCAGCCCATGCGCCGGGCGCGGTTGACGACCGCGCTCCATGACACGCGGTAGCGCGCAGCGAGATCCAGCAGGACCGCCCGGGCATGCGTCCCCGTTTCGGTCGCCGCCCAGGCCAACCGGATGTCCTCCGCGGGCAGCAGGAACTCCTCGGCGAAACGGTCGATGAGCTGCTCGCGCTCGTCCCGCCCAGCCGCGACGCCCGCATCGCTGTGGTACTCGTCCTGCAGCAGGTGGTGGCCCAGTTCGTGGGCGGCCGTCCATCGGCGACGGCCGGGCTGGGGCTCGCCACTGATGACGGCGACACCGTACCCGTCCTGGAGAAGAGAGGCGCCTTCTCCCGACTCGTCGACGACGGTCAGGTACAGACCGAATCTCTCGAGCACGTCGGCCAGTCCGCCGAGCGGGCCGGAGGAGAACCCGGCGACCTCGCGTGCCGCCCGAGCCAGTCGCACGGGATCGGGCGACACGTCGGAGTCGCGCGTGAGCCCGTCGTCGAGCCGCGTCGGGCGCAGATGGCCGTGTGAGACCAACCAGGCGGCGAAGCGCGCGTGTTCCTCCAGGCGGGCGTCAAGCCGGTATCGGGAGCGTGCGGCGCTGTCGGATGTCTCTTCGAGGGCGGTACGACGTGAGACCAGAGCCTCAAGCGGGCGCGAGAGCAGGTGCGCAAGGGGGACCCCCAATGCGTCGGCCAGCCGGTACAGTTCCAGCGCCGTGATGCGCCGCTCGCCCGCTTCGATGCGGACGACTGCGGTGCGGTCCAGAGCGACTCGCGAGGCGAGGTCGCCCTGGCTTAATCCCGCAGCAAGGCGTGCCTCGGCGATCCGCTCGCCGACCTCTCCCCAGTTCTGCGCAGTTTCCATGTGTGCGATTTTTACACACCCAACGCCGGACGTGCGGATCGGAAATGCGTCAGCGGGTGGCGGTCGGGTGGGGGGTCGGGTGGTCGGGGGACGGGGTCGGCGGGGCGGTGGGGGGCCGGGGCACGTCCTGGGTGCGGCGCAGGGCGCGCAGTCCCCGGACGCCGAGGACGCCGATCGCGGTGCCGAGGACCGTCGAGGTGATCGCCAGCGCGAGGTGGATCCAGAAGTAGGCGGTCGGGTGGGAGTGGTCGCCGTGGTGGAAGGCCAGACCGCTGGCGTCCTTCCACAGGTTCTTCACGAAGGTCGTCCAGACGATCCAGGACCAGACGCCGAAGGCGACCAGGAACCACGAGACGCGGCGGCTGAGCTTCATACGCACCAGTATGGGCGGGGCGTCCCGGGCGACGGAGGCCGGGGGGCGGGGCCGCGGGCGGCCGGCGTGCCAAGGCTCACGTGACAGGGGTGGCACCTGGGGGCGCGGGAGGGCCGCCGGGCCGGGTACGTTCTGCGGGTGGCCAAGACAGTTTCCTCAGCGCTGAAAGCGTCCGCGGCGTCCCTGACCGCCCTCCTGCTCGGCGGAAGCGTGCTGGCCGGCACCGCCCAGGCCGCGCCCGCCGAGGCGAAGACGCCCAGACCGCCCTCGGTGATGTCGAAGGTCGGCGGCGACCGGCTGAGCCTGCCGGGCACCCAGGTGAACACCGGCACGGGCGTGCCCGCTCTTCCCAAGGGCATCACCGCGCGCTCCTGGATCGTCACGGACGCCGAGACCGGCGACGTCCTGGCGGAGAGCAACGCGCACTGGAAGCTCGCCCCGGCCAGCACCCTGAAGATGCTGCTGGCCGACATGCTGATACCCAAACTCCCGGCCTCGACCGTGCACAAGGTGGTGGCGTCGGACCTGAAGGGCATGGGCGAGGGCAGCAGTCTGGTCGGGATCAAGGAGAACCTGACCTACACCGTCAAGGACCTGTGGCTGGGGGTGTTCCTGCGGTCGGGCAACGACGCGGTGCACGTGCTGTCCGCGATGAACGGCGGCGTCCCGGCGACCGTGGCGGACATGAACGCCGAGGCGCACGAACTCCAGGCCGACGACACCCACGTCGTCTCGCCGGACGGCTACGACATGCCCGGCCAGGCCAGCAGCGCGTACGACCTGACGCTCTTCGCCCGCGCCGGGTTGCAGCTCCCCGAGTTCCGCGAGTACTGCTCGACGCTCACCGCGCAGTTCCCCGGCGACTACAAGAAGGTCAAGAACCCGAAGAAGGGCCAGCCTGCCACCACCCGGGAGAGCTTCCAGATCCAGAACACCGACCGCCTGCTCAGCGGTGACTACGACGTGAAGCCGTACCCGGGGATCGCCGGGGTGAAGAACGGCGACACCACGAACGCCGGCGCCACCTACACCGGGGTCGCCGAGCGCGACGGGCGCAAGCTGCTGGTCACCGTCATGCACCCGGACCCGAAGTCGGGCCACAACGCGGTCTACCGCGAGGCGGCCTCGCTGCTGGACTGGGGCTTCAAGGCCGCCCCGACCGTCAAGCCGGTCGGCACCCTGGTGCCGCCGCTGAGCCAGGTCGCGGCCGCCAAGGCGTCCACCGGCCCGGCCACCGCGTCTCCCGGGCGGACCCGGGTGGCGGCCGCGGCTGCCACCTCCTCCTCGTCCTCGCGCGGGCTGTGGACCGCGGCCGGGATCACCGCCGCGACGCTGGTGCTGCTCGCCGCGGTGATCATCGTCGTGCGGCGCCGCCGTCCGCTTCCGTCCGCGGTGGCCGCCAGCGGTGCGAGCCGGAACCCGGAGCAGTCGCGGGTCCCGCGGCCGACGCCGGACCGGGGGACGCCGCCGGGGGCTTCGGAGCAGGAGACGTCCGATCGGGAGCCGGCCGGTCAGGAGCCGGCCGCTCAGGAGACGTCTGGTCAGGAGATCGCGGGTCGGCGGCCTTCCGGTCAGGAGCCTCCTGCCGACCGTCCCGCGTCCCGTCGCCGCCGTCCCCGTCCGCCCCGGAGGCACTGACCGTGCCGGACGGCGCCGCCTCGCCCTGCGGCGTCGCCGTCCACGCGGCGCAGTACAGCAGCAGCTTCGCCATGAAGTTCAGCCACAGCAGCAGGGCGATGGGGGTGCCGAACGCGCCGTAGACGCTCTTGCCGGCGACGCCGCGCAGGTAGCCGCTCAACGCGACCTTGAGCACCTCGAAGCCGACCGCCCCGATCAGCGCCGCCGTCGCGACGGCACGGCGGGGCGGCTCCACGCCCGGCAGCAGCGTCAGGACGTAGACGAGGATCAGGAAGTCCGCGACGACCGCGAGGACGTACCCGACCAGGGTGAGCAGCACGCGGCCCGGGCCGTGGTTGTCCAGACCGGCCTGGTCCGCGGTCCAGTTGACCGCGGCGGTGGCGAAGCCGGAGGCGGCCAGCGAGACCAGGACGGCCGCGCCCAGGCCCAGCAGGACCCCGCCGTCGGAGAGCTTGGCCTTGACCGGGTTCCGCTCCTCGTCGTCCTTGTCCCACACCGCCCGCAGGCAGTCGCGCAGCGAGCCGACCCAGCCGATGCCGGTGAACACCAGGGCGGCCGCGGCCGTCACGCCGATGGTGCCGGCGTTGGCGACCAGGCCGTCGATGTCGAGCTTGTCGGCGATGCCGGGGATCTGCTGGGTGATCTTGTGCTCCAGTGTGTCCAGCTGACCTTGCGACAAGGTCGCGGCGCCGACCGCGGCGACCACCGCGAGCAGCGGGAAGAGCGACAAGAAGCTGGTGAAGGTCATCGCGGCGGCCAACCGCGTCCAGTGCACCGTCTGGAGGTGTGCGAACGCCCGCCAGGCGTGCGTGCGCATCGCCCGCGCGATGCGCGGGCCGATCCACGGCAGCCGGGTCAACCAGTCCATGTCGGGCGGCTACCCTCCCCGGCCGGTCGCACGCCCGCGACCTCGGCGGGCCCCCCGTCCGGACCTGGTCGGACTCGGCCGTCCGGGTGAGCCGCGGGGGCGAACACCAGCGTCCTGGTGCCCCAGAACCGCAGCGCGGTGGCCAGCACCATCCCCACGCCGGCGCCGGAGACCACGTCGGCACGCGCCGAGGTGTGTCCGAGGACGTAGTGCGAGAAGCCGAGGCACGCCAACTGCACCGCGGCGCCGGCGAGGTTCACCGCGAGGAAGGCGCCGTAGCGCCGGGCCCGGCGGCCCCGGGCGGGGCGGCGGCCGCGGTAGGTGCCCAGCGCGTTGCCGAGGTAGGCGACCACGCAACCGGCCGCGAAGGACAGCGCCTTGGCGGTCAGCGGCCCCAGCCCGCCCGGCCCGCGCAGCCACACGAACAGCCCGAGGTCGGCGGCGTAGGCCGCGCCGCCGGCCAGCGCGAAGCCGACCAGCTCCGGCCACATCCCCCGTCGCGCGGCCCGGGTCAGCGGGCGCACGCCCGGCTCCGTGTCGGTCGCCGCCTCACGAATTGACCACCGCGAGCACGTACAGCGCGCTCCAGGCCACCGCGATCACCATCAGCGGGCGGTCGCGCAGCACCACGTCCTCGGGCTCGCCCGCCGCGCCGGCGTCCGCGAACACCGCGTAGCGCAGCACCGACAGGGTGAACGGCACCATCGACAACTGCCGCCAGGGCAGCAGGCCGTGCTCGCCGCCACTGCTCTCCAGCGCCCACAGGCAGTAGGCGAGCACCGCCGCGCCCGCCGCGAGCTGCCACACGAACCGCAGGTAGCCGAGGGTGTACTCGCCCAGCAGCGCGCGGGTCGCGGTCAGGTCGCCGTCGCGCTGCGAGACCAGGACGAGTTCGGAGTAGCGCTTGGCGGCGACCATGAACAGCGCGCCGAATCCGGAGGTGATCAGGAACCAGCGGGACAGGGTGATGTCCAGCGCGAGCCCGCCGGCCATGGCGCGCATCAGGAATCCGGTGGTGACGATCACGAGGTCGACCACCAGCATGTGCTTCAGCCGCAGGCAGTAGGCGAGTTGCATGGCCACGTACGCGGCGAGCAGAGCGGCGGTGTGGCCGTTGCAGGCCAGCGCGCCGGCGGTCGGGGCGAGGACGGCGAGCAGGCCGCCCGCGGCGTAGGCGACCGGGACCGGGACCTGGCCGCTGGCGACCGGGCGGCGGCACTTCACCGGGTGGGCCCGGTCCGCCTCGGCGTCGCGGGCGTCGTTGATCAGGTAGACCGCGGCCGAGCAGGCGACGAAGAGCACCAGCGCGGTCGCCAGCCGTATCGCCTCGCCGAGGTCGAGCAGCCGGGCGGCGGCGAACGGCGCGGCGAGCACCAGCCCGTTCTTCACCCACTGCCGGGGCCGGGCGGCCCGCAGCAGGCCGGCGGCGACGGTCCGGCCGGTGCCGGGCGCGGGGAGCGCCGGCGGCGCCGGCTGCTCGATGACGACGGCGGGTTCACTCATCGCACACCCCTGTGGGTCCAGTCCCGCCCGAGGCGGGCGGTGGTCGCGCCGAGCAGCGCGCCGAAGGCGACATCGGTCGGGTAGTGGACGCCCGCGACCAGCCGGGACACGCAGACCGCGGCCGCGAGCGGGCGCAGCGGGGCGGCCGGGACGAGCGTGCCGAACGCGAGCGCGGCCGCGGCGGAGGAGGCGGCGTGGGAGCTGGGGAAGCTGTGCCGGCCCGCGGTGCGCACCAGGGGCGCGGCGCCGGGCGGCAGTTGCGGGCGCGGGCGGCGCACCACGCGCTTGACGGCCATGCTCGCGGCGTGCGAGGCGGCGACCAGGGTGGTGGCACGCAGCCACGCGCCGCGGCGCGCCGGGTCGGCGGCGGCGCCGGCCAGCCCTGCGGTGAGCCAGAGCGCGCCGTGCTCGCCGGCCAGCGACAGCACGCGCGCCGCGGCGGCGGCACCGGGCCGGCGGCCGCAGCCGCGCAGCAGGGCCAGCAGGTCATGATCCGGGCGGAACACCGGCCGCACCTCCTCGCTTCCTCCGTCGGGCTTGCCGTCCCCCCGGTCGTGCGCGCCGTTCGGTCCCGCCGCACGGGTGGCACGGGTCCTACGGGTCCTTCCGGTCGTACGGGTCGTACGGGTCTGCCGGCCGTGCGGCGCCGCGCCGTACGGGTCCTGCCGGACGGCCCGGCGCATGAGTCATACGATTCGGCCATCGGACTGTGGATCTCTACCGTGCCGCCCGCGCCCTTATCCCTACCGATCGACCGTTACGGTGAGAAAAGCCGCATATCCCGCCGAACCTCACCCAAGAGGGCAGGCCCGCTCCCCCGTCGGCGGTACGTTCACGGACATGCCCGTACCGCCCGCGCCGGCCACCACCTCCGTCACCGGCTGGGGCCGCACCGCCCCGACCACCGCCCGGCTGCTGCGCCCGGGTACGTACGAGGAGGCCGTCGAGGCGGTACGGGCCTGCGACGGCCGCGGCGCCATCGCCCGGGGCCTGGGCCGGGCCTACGGCGACGCCGCGCAGAACGCCGGCGGCGCCGTGCTCGACATGACGGGCCTGGACCGCATCCACGAGATCGACGCCGTGGGCGGCGTGGTCACCTGCGACGCCGGGGTGTCGCTGCACCGGCTGATGGAGGTGCTGCTGCCGCTCGGCTGGTTCGTGCCGGTCACCCCGGGGACCCGCTACGTCACCGTCGGCGGCGCGATCGGCGCCGACATCCACGGCAAGAACCACCACGTCTCGGGCTCCTTCAGCCGCCACGTCCGGGCCCTGGAGCTGCTGACCGGCGACGGCGAGACGCGCCTGGTCACCCCCGAGGCGGACCCCGAGCTGTTCTGGGCGACCGCCGGCGGGATGGGACTGACCGGGGTGGTGCTGGCCGCCACCATCCAACTGCTGCCGGTCGAGACGTCGTTGATGACCGTGGACACCGAGCGGGCCACCGACCTCGACGACCTGATGGCCCGGCTGACCGCCACCGACCACCGCTACCGCTACTCGGTGGCCTGGATCGACCTGCTGGCCCGCGGCGCCCGCACCGGCCGGGCGGTGCTGACCCGAGGCGACCACGCGCCGCTGGAGGCGCTGCCGGAACGGGCGCGGCGCGCACCGCTCGCCTTCCGCCCGCGCCGGCTGCCGGCCGCCCCGCGCCCCGCCCCCGACGGGCTGCTCGGCCGCACCACCGTCGGGCTCTTCAACGAACTGTGGTACCGCAAGGCGCCCCGCGCGCAGCGCGGCCGGCTCCAGAAGCTCGCCACCTTCTTCCACCCGCTGGACGGCCTGCCGGACTGGAACCTCGTCTACGGCCGCTCCGGCTTCGTGCAGTACCAGTTCGTGGTCGGACAGGGCCAGGAGGAGACGCTGCGGTCGGTGGTCCGCCGGCTGAGCACGCGCGGCTGCCCGTCGTTCCTCGCGGTGCTCAAGCGGTTCGGCGCGGGCGACCCGGGCTGGCTGTCGTTCCCGATGGCCGGGTGGACCCTCGCGCTGGACATCCCCGCGGGGCTGCCCGGGCTCGGCGCGCTCCTGGACGAGCTGGACGAGGAGGTCGCGGCCGCCGGCGGCCGGGTCTACCTCGCCAAGGACTCCCGGCTGCGGCCCGACATGCTCGCCCGGATGTACCCGCGGCTGGACGACTTCCGTTCCCTGCGCGCCCGCTACGACCCGCGCGGCGCCATCACCTCGGACCTGGCGCGGCGGCTCGCGCTGTGACGTAGGGAGTTCGCTCATGAAGGACGCGTTCGGGGCTCCCCAGTCCCTGCTGGTGCTCGGCGGCGCCTCCGAGATCGGGCTGGCCACCGCGCGGCGGCTGATCGCCCGCAGGACCCGGCGGGTGCACCTGGCCGGGCGGCCCTCCCCCGCCCTGGACGCCGCCGCGGCCGAGCTGTCGGGGCTCGGCGCCGACGTGCACGTCACCGCGTTCGACGCGCTGGACCCGGGCTCCCACGAGGAGGTCCTCGGCAAGGTCTTCGCCGAGGGCGACATCGACATGGTGCTGCTCGCCTTCGGGGTGCTCGGCGACCAGGCGCGCGACGAGCAGGAGCCGCTGTCGGCGGTGCGGGTCGCCTCGACCAACTACACCGGCGCGGTCTCCTCGTCGCTCGTGTGCGGCGCGGCCCTCCAGCGCCAGGGGCACGGCTCGCTGGTCGTGCTGTCCTCCGTGGCCGGCGAGCGCGCCCGCCGGGAGAACTTCATCTACGGCAGCAGCAAGGCCGGGCTCGACGCGTTCACGCAGGGGCTCGGCGACGCGCTCCACCCCTGCGGGGTGCACGTCATGGCGGTCCGCCCCGGGTTCGTGCGCGGCCGGATGACCGCGCACCTGCCCCCGGCGCCGTTCGCGACCACTCCCGAGGCGGTGGCGGAGGCGATCGAGGGCGGGCTGCGCCGCAGGTCCGAGGTGATCTGGGTGCCGGGCCGGCTGCGCCCGGTGATGGCCGCCCTGCGCCACCTGCCCCGCCCCCTCTTCCGCCATCTCACCGCCGCGCGGTGACCCCTGAGCCCCGGCAACACCACCGGGGAGCGGTCCCTCAGGCGACGGGACGCGGCAGCCGGGTGGGCCGGCCGGCCGCGGCCGCGTGCTGGTGGGGGAGCGGGGGGAGCTCCTCGGTACCGAAGGGGTAGACCCGAAGCTGGCGCCAGACCTCGTCGCGGCCCTGCTCGTAGAGGGCGAATCCGGACGCGGTCCACTCGGCGGCGAACCCCGCCAGCTCGGCCTGTGCCCGGTCCATCGCGTCCTCGGCGATGCCGTGGGCCACGGTGACGTGCGGGTGGTAGGGGAACTGGAGCTCACGGGCGACCGGACCCGACCGCACCTGCTCCTGGAGCTCGCCGCAGGCCGCGCCGCCCTCGGCGATCCGCACGTACACCACGGGCGAGACCGGCCGGAAGGTCGCGGTGCCGTCCAGCCGCATCGTGAACGGCCGTCCGTCCGCGGCGACCCGGGACAGGTGCCGGCCGAACCCGGGCAGTTCCTCGCGGGCCACCTCGGTCGGCGGCAGCAGCGTCACGTGCGTGGGGATCGCGAAGGCCGCGGGGTCGCCGAAGGAGGCCCGCCGGTCCTGCAGCAGCCTGCCGTAGGGCTCCGGGACCGCGATGGACACGCCGATGGTGGTGGTACCCACTGCGTTCACCCCTTCCCGGGTCGCCTCGCCGTCGTACGCTCCGGCCCGGCCGTACGCGCGCGTTCTCCTGCTGTGTGGTGCTTGTGCCCTGCTCGTCCTGCTCAGTGTCGCGCGCACGCGGACGAACCGGACCGCGACGTACGTCACAGCCCGACCCGCCCGGTCCGCGCCGCCGTGCGGGCGGCCGCCGCGTCAGTGCTTCGCCGGGAGGAAGCCGATCCGGTCGTACGCCAGCGCCAGCGTCTCGGCGGCGACGGCCCGTGCCTTCTCTGCTCCCTCGGCCAGAACGGAGTCCAACGTCTCGGGGTCCCCCAGATACTCCTGCGTGCGCTCACGGAACGGTGTGACCCACGCCACGAAGATCTCCGCGAGGTCGGTCTTGAGCGCACCGTAGCCCTTGCCCGCGTACTGCTCCTCCAGTTCGGCGATTCCGGTGCCGGTGAGGGCGGAGTGAATCCTGAGCAGGTTGCTGATGCCCGGCTTCTCCTTTTCGTCGTACCGGATGACCGTGTCGGTGTCGGTGACCGCGCTGCGGAACTTCTTCGCGGACGCCTTCGGCTCGTCGAGCAGGTTGACCAGACCCTTGGCCGTGGCCGCGGACTTGCTCATCTTCGCGGTCGGGTCCTGGAGGTCGTAGATCTTCGCGACCTCGCGCACGATGTGCGCCGCGGGCAGGTTGAAGGTCGCGCCGAACCGCCCGTTGAACCGCTCGGCGAGGTCGCGGGTCAGCTCGATGTGCTGGCGCTGGTCCTCGCCGACCGGCACCGCGTCGGCCTGGTAGAGCAGGATGTCGGCGACCTGGAGGATCGGGTACGTGAACAGGCCGACGGTGGCGCTGTCGGCGCCGTGCCGGGCGGACTTGTCCTTGAACTGCGTCATCCGCGACGCCTCGCCGAAGCCGGTGATGCAGTTCATCAGCCAGCCGAGCTGCGCGTGCTCGGGCACGTGGCTCTGCACGAACAGCGTGCACCGCTCCGGGTCCAGGCCCGCGGCCAGCAGTTGCGCGGCCGCCAGCCGGGTGTTGGCGCGCAGCGTCGCCGGGTCCTGCGGCACGGTGATCGCGTGCAGGTCCACCACCATGTAGAAGGCGTCGTGGGTCTCCTGCATCGCGACGTACTGCCGGATCGCACCCAGGTAGTTGCCGAGGTGGAAGGAGCTGGCGGTGGGCTGGATGCCGGACAGGGCACGAGGTCGCAGGTTGGCCATACCCCCATTCTCTCAGGCCGACCGCCCGGTCCCACACCCCTGGAGCGGCGGCTCGCGGGCCGCCGCGGGGACGCCCGCGCGGGCCTTGGGGGGCGCCGCCCGCGCGGGCCCGGGGGCGGGGCGTCGGATCCCCGGGGGCGGGGCGTCGGAGTCCCGGGGGGCGGGGCGTCGGGGGAGTTTCCACGGGGACCGCCGTGCGCGACCATGGAACCAGGGGCACCACCCCGGCCCCGTTCCAGGCCCGGCCTGGCTCCTGACGCACGACGAACGGAGTACGCACGTGACGAACGACGCCCCCGGCCGCCCGGTTTCCGGCAGCGTTCCGGCCCCCGCCGACACGCCCGCCCCCGCCGGCCTCCCCACCCCCGGCGCCCCGGCCGACCACGGCGCGACCGACCGCGAGATCGCGGCCGTCGAGGAGCACAGCGCGCACAACTACCACCCGCTGCCCGTCGTGATCGCCGCCGCCGAGGGCGCGTGGGTGACCGACGTCGAGGGCCGCCGGTACGTCGACATGCTCGCCGGGTACTCGGCGCTCAACTTCGGCCACGGCAACCCGCGGCTGATCGCGGCCGCGAAGGCCCAGCTCGACCGGGTGACGCTCACCTCGCGGGCCTTCCACCACGACCGGTTCGCCGAGTTCTGCCGGAGCCTGGCCGAGCTGTGCGGCAAGGACATGGTGCTGCCGATGAACACCGGGGCGGAGGCGGTGGAGACCGCGGTCAAGACCGCCCGCAAGTGGGGTTACCGGGTCAAGGGCGTACCGGACGGCCGGGCCAGGATCGTGGTGGCCGAGGGGAACTTCCACGGCCGCACCACCACGATCGTCAGCTTCTCCACCGACGCCGAGGCCCGCGCGGACTTCGGGCCGTACACACCGGGGTTCACCGTCGTCCCCTACGGCGACCTCGCCGCGATGGAGGCGGCGGTCGACGACGACACCGTGGCGGTGCTGATCGAGCCGATCCAGGGCGAGGCGGGCGTGCTGGTACCGCCGCCCGGCTACCTCGCCGGGGTACGGCGGCTGACCGCCGAGCGCGGGGTGCTCCTGGTCGCCGACGAGATCCAGTCCGGCCTCGGCCGGACCGGCCGCACCTTCGCGTGCGAGCACGAGGACGTGGTGCCCGACGTGTACGTCCTCGGCAAGGCGCTGGGCGGCGGCGTCGTCCCGGTCTCCGCGGTGGTCGCCTCCCGCGACGTGCTGGGCGTCTTCCACCCGGGCGAGCACGGCTCCACGTTCGGCGGGAACCCGCTGGCCTGCGCGGTCGGCATCGAGGTGGTGGCGATGCTGCGCACCGGCGAGTACCAGCGGCGGGCGGCGGAACTCGGGGACCACCTGCACCGCGAGCTGGCGTCCCTCGTCGCCGACGGCGCGCTCACCGCGGTGCGCGGCCGCGGGCTGTGGGCCGGCCTCGACGTGGACCCCTCCCTGGGAACCGGCCGCGCCCTCACCGAGCGCCTGCTGCGCCGGGGCGTGCTCGCCAAGGACACCCACGGCTCCACGATCCGCCTCGCGCCCCCGCTGACCATCACCAAGGAGGACCTCGACTGGTCCCTCGCCCGCCTCCACGACGCCCTCACCTGACCCCGCGGCCTCGGGCCTGATCAGCCGAGCAGGCGCGCCACTTCACGGCAGAACTTGTCGAAGGACGGAGCCCCGGCCCGGGCCGCCTCCAGGTCGAAGCGCTGGGCGAAGGACGGCTGGTGCGCCGGCGGCCGGTAGGTGATGCCGGGAGGCATCCGGTCCGACAGCCATTCCTTCGCGCCCCGAACGGCCTCCGGGTCGGGCGGCGGGACGAGGTCGTGGGGCAGTCCCATGTGCCCGGCCAGCCCGGAGGCCCCGGCGAGGAACCACGCCTCGAACTCTCGCACGGCCACGATCGCCGTCAGGGGAACGTGGCCGTGGCTCTCGCGCGCCAGGTCCCGTACCCGGGCGGACAGCTCCACGGCGCAGTCGTCGTCGGCGTCGAGAAGGACGAGGACAGCGGTGGGAGACGGCCGGCGGGCCGTGACGACGGTGAGTGCCTGCGCGAGGTGGTCCGGCCTGAGCATGCGGTCCCGCGGAAGGCGGTACGGCTGCTGGATGTCGGCATAGGCGCCCTCGTGCAGGTGCGGGACGAGCCGGTGCAGCAGGCCCTGGAGGGCTCGCTCCTCCCCGTGACCCTCCACCACCGGTGCGATCACCGGGTAGGAGCCGTTCACCGCCCGCTGCCCTCCTGTGGCCGCATCTCCCCGCTGCGCAGCAACTCGGGAAGGGACAGCACGCCATCGGCCAGCAGACGGCGGCCGGTCTCGTCGATCGGCCCGATGACGCTGCCGTGACCCTCGTCGCGGACGACCAGCAGGTGATCGGGATCAGCCGCGGGGTTGTCCAGCAGGTCGGCGCTCTGGGTGGTCACCATGACCTGGGTGTTCTGCGACGCGCCCGCCAGCGCGTCGTACAGGGCGCCCAGCATCGGCGGATGCAGGGAGATCTCCGGTTCCTCGATGCCGACGAGGGGGATGGAGCCGGCCAGCGCGCGCGGCTGGTAGAGGGCGGCCAGGACACCGGCCAGCCGCAGGGTGCCGTCGGAGAGCGACCTCCGGTCGACCTCCTTCTGCCGTCCGTCCTCCAGGAAGCGCCCGACGACGTACGCAAGATCCGCCTCGGGGATCTCCCTCCCGTCCAGCCCGGCCGCGTTCTCGATCATGGTGGCGATGTAGCCGTCGACGACGTCCTTCGCCGCGGGTGTGCCGTGGGCCAGGGCGCTGAGTACCCGGGCCAGGTGCTGCCCCTGTTCGCCCAGGGGGGACGCGCCACGGGAGCGGCGCGTCTGATCGACGTCACGCAGGACGGGGGTGTGCAGTTCGTAGAACCGCATGGCCCGCAGATGCCAGGGGACGACGTCACGGCGGCGCGACGCAGCCAGGTTGTGGGGCCGGTCCTCGGACGCCGATTGCGGCGTCAGGGAGAGGGTTCGACCGGCGAGGGACAGCTCCTCGCGTCTGACGCCGGGTCGGCCGCCCTCGTCGGCGACCGCTCCTACTTCCGCCAGGTAGGACGCGTCCGCCCTGGCTGACCCGTCGTCGGGATCCTCCGCGGGGACGTGCAGATCGAGCTGGATGCGGAAGAAGTCCGCAGGGGCACCGGTCGAGGGCCGGTGGAGCACGCCTTCCAGGCCGCCCCGCGACTCGAGCGCCTGCTCGAGTGGAAGACGGAGGGCGTCCCGCACGAAGCGCAGGGCATCGAGGAAGTTCGACTTGCCGGCCGCGTTCGGCCCGGCGATGACCGTCAGCGGCCCGACCCGCACGTCACAGGCAGGGATCGAACGGAAGTTGGCGATCCGCACGCGCGTCACGAGTACGCCGGGCGCACTGGCGCTGGCCGTCGCGCCCACCTTCTCGTCCACCGACGCCGACGGTCGATGATCTTCCGGCTGTTCCACGTTCGCCACACTACCGAGGTTGCGGGTTCCCCGATTGCAGGCTGCCCGGTTGCGGATTCCTCTCGTGCGGAAGCACGGGGAGAGCGGAAGCACGTGGAGAGCGGCGCGACAAGCTTCGCCCGCGGGGCCGGGCGGGGTGGTGGATGTCCCGCCGGGGTGGGGACGGGGACGGCGGTGGGGGGCAGGGGGCGTGGGTAGCATCGGCGGATGGTGACGGGACTGGTGGCGGCGCTCGGCGCCGCGGTGTGTTTCGGCGCGGCCACCGCCCTCCAGGCCAGGGCCGCCCGGCTGGCAGCGGCGGGCGGGGGCGGCGGCGCCGCGGGCCTGCTCGTCGCGGCGCTCCGCCAGGCCCCCTACCTCGGCGGCCTCGCCCTGGACGGCGCCGGCTTCGTGCTGGAGGTGGTCGCGCTGCGCGCCCTGCCGGTCTACACGGTGGGCGCCGCGCTGGCCGCGAGCCTGGCGGTCACCGCGGTGCTCGCCGGCCCGCTGCTGGACGTGCGGCCCGCCGGCGCGGAGTGGGCCGGGGTGGCCACGGTGTGCGGCGGGCTGGCCCTGCTGGCGCTGGCGTCGGGCCGGGAGGGGCCGGGCCACGGCGACGCGACCCTGCGCTGGGCGTCGCTGGCGACGGCGCTCGCGGTGCTCGCGGCCGGCGCGGTTCCCGCCGCGCGGCTGCCCCAACGGTCCCGGGCCGCGCTGCTCGGCCTGGGCGCGGGGCTCGGCTTCGGCGTGGTCGAGGTCGCGGTGCGGCTGCTCGACCCGGTCACCGTCGGGGCGCTGGCGGCGAACCCGGCGTCGTACGCCCTGCTGGTCGGGGGCGCCGGCGCCTTCCTGCTGCTCACCTCGGCGCTTCAGCAGGGCTCGGTCACGGCGGCCACCGCAGGGATGGTGCTGGGCGAGACGGTCGGCCCCGCGCTGGTCGGGGTGCTCGCGCTGCACGACCGGACCCGGGACGGCTGGGCGCCCGCGGCCGTCGCGGGTTTCGTGCTCGCGGTGGCCGGCGGGCTGGCGCTGGCCCGCTACGGGGAGGGCGGGACCCCGGCGGCGGCCGCCGGCCCCCGGCCGACGGCCGGTGTCACGCTCGGGTCCGGGGGCTGAGCCGGCTGGTCACGCCGATCCGGTTCCAGGCGTTCATGGTCACGCACATCGCGATCAGCCGGGGCAGCTCGTCCTCGTCGAAGAGCGCGGCGGCGCCGTCGTACGCCGCGTCGGGCACCCCGTGCGCGCCGAGGGCGGTGACGGCCTCGGCCAGGTCGAGGGCGGCGCGCTCGCGGGCGGTGAAGAACGGGGTCTCCCGCCAGACCGTCAGCCCGGTGAGCTTCTGCTCGGTGACGCCGAGCGTGCGGGCGCTCGCACTGTGCGCGTCCACGCAGAAGGCGCAGCCGTTGAGCTGCGAGACGCGCACCCTGACCAGTTCCCGGACGACCGGGTCGAGCCCGGCGGACGCGGCCTCGTCCAGGGCGATCATCGCCCGGTAGAAGTCGGGCGCCTTCGCGTTGAGGTCGATCCGGCGCGGCGGGGCGGGCACGGCGGGGTCGGCCGAGGCGTCCGAAGTGGCGGTCGGGGCGGCCGGAGCGGGCGAGGGGGCGGACGGGGCGGAAGCGGTCTGTTCGGAAGCGCTCATGCCTTCACGGTAGGCACGAAGTGGATCCGTCCCGTGGTCCACTTGGAGCATGAACGCACGGGCCACTTCGGGCGAGCCGGAACAGCGGGACCGGGCCGCCGCGCCGGGCCGGTCCGGCGGGTACGACCTGCTGATCGACCTCGCGGCCGAGCGGAGGCGCGGCGCCGGGGCCCGCGCGGGCCTGGAGGCGGCGCTGCGCGAGGCGGTCCGGGACGGCAGGCTCGCCCCGGGCACCCGGCTGCCGTCCAGCCGGGCGCTCGCCCGCGACCTGGGCCTGGCGCGGAACACGGTCGCCGACGCGTACGGCCAACTGGTGGCCGAGGGCTGGCTGACCGCGCGGCAGGGGTCGGGCACGGCGGTCGCGGCGCGGCAGGCCGCCCCCGCGCCGCCGTCCGCCCGCCGGTCCGCGCACCCGGCCGCGCACCCGGCCGCGGGCAGCAGCGGAACCAGGAGGGCGGACGGCACCCGGGGCACGCACGGGAACGGGCGCGCCGCCGGCACCGCGGCGGTGCCGGACGCCGTGCGGCTGCCGTACTCGCTGTGGCCCGGCTCGCCCGACGTCTCCGCCTTCCCCCGGGCCGCGTGGGGCGCCGCCGCCCGCCGGGCGCTGACCGCGGCGCCGAGCGAGGCGTTCGGCTACTCCGACCCGCGCGGCCGCCCCGAGCTGCGCGAAGCGCTGGCGTCCTACCTGGCCCGGGTCCGGGGGGTGCGGGCCGACCCCGAACTCCTGGTGGTCTGCACCGGTTTCGTGCAGGCGGTCGGCCTGCTCGCCCGGGTGCTGCGGGCCCGCGGCGGGCGCCGGATCGCCGTGGAGGAGCTGGGCTTCCCCGACACCCGCACGCTGCTGCGCGCGAACGGGCTCACCACGCTGCCGCTGCCGCTGGACGGTGACGGCGCCGTGGTGGACCGCCTCGACGGCACGGCGGACGCGGTGCTGCTCACCCCGGCGCACCAGTTCCCGACCGGCGTCCCCCTCTCCCCCGCGCGGCGGACCGCGGTCGTGGACTGGGCCCGCGCCATGGGCGGCCTGGTCCTGGAGGACGACTACGACGGCGAGTTCCGCTACGACCGCCAGCCCGTCGGCGCCCTGCAGAGCCTGGCGCCCGAGCACGTCGTGTACGCCGGGACCGCGAGCAAGAGCCTGGCGCCCGGACTGCGGCTGGCCTGGCTCGCGGTGCCGCCGGACCTGGTGGACGCGGTGGTGCGGGAGAAGCGCATGGCCGACCACCACTCCCCGGTGATCGACCAGTTGACGCTGGCGGAGTTCATCGGGTCCGGTGCCCACGACCGGCACGTGCGGCGGATGCGGCTGCGCTACCGGGCGCGCCGGGACCGGCTGGTGGCCGCGCTCGGCGAGCGGGTGCCGTCGGTACGGGTCTCCGGCATCGCCGCCGGGCTGCACGCCGTCGTCGAACTGCCCGCCACCGCGGGCCCGTTGGAGGAGCTGACCGGCCGCGCCCGGCAACGCGGCCTGGCGCTGGGCGGGTTGGACCTGCTGGGCGCGCGCGCCGACCGCCCCGCGCTGGTGATCGGCTACGCCACCCCGCCCGACCACGCCTTCGGCGGCGCGCTGGACCGGCTGTGCGAGGTGCTGGCGGAGTTCTGCGGCTGAGGGCCGTGTTCCGCGGCTGAGGGCCGTCCCGCCATCCCGGCGGGCGTGCGACGACGGGTACGGCGCCGGGCGCCCGGCACGCGCCCGGCACGCGCGCGGCCCCGCCGCTCACCTGAGTGAGGGGCGGGGCCGCGGGGCCCGACGCGTCGGGCCCGGACAGGACGCGGGGCTCAGATCAGGCCGAGGGCGCGCACCGCGTCGCGCTCCTCCACCAGCTCCTGGACCGACGCGTCGATGCGCGGCCGGGAGAAGGCGTTGACGTCCAGGCCCTGGACGATCTCGTACGTGCCGTTCTTCGTGGTCACCGGGAAGGAGGAGATCAGCCCGGCCGGGACGTCGTAGGAGCCGTCGGAGACGATGCCCATGGAGGTCCAGTCGCCGTCCGCGGTGCCGTTCACCCAGGTGTGGACGTGGTCGAGGGCGGCGGACGCGGCCGAGGCGGCGGAGGAGGCGCCGCGCGCCTCGATGATGGCCGCGCCGCGCTTGGCGACGGTCGGGATGAAGGTGTCGGCGAGCCACTGCTCGTCGCCGATCACCTCGGCCGCGTTCTTGCCGCCGATCTCCGCGTGGAAGACGTCCGGGTACTGCGTGGCGGAGTGGTTGCCCCAGATCGTGACGCGCTTGATGTCCGCGACGGCGGCACCGGTCTTCTTCGCGAGCTGGCCGACCGCGCGGTTGTGGTCCAGCCGGGTCATCGCGGTGAAGCGGTCGGCGGGCACGTCGGGGGCCGCGGACTTCGCGATCAGGGCGTTGGTGTTGGCGGGGTTGCCGACGACCAGGACCTTGATGTCGTCGGCCGCGTGGTCGTTGATCGCCTTGCCCTGCGGCTTGAAGATGCCGCCGTTGGCCTCCAGCAGGTCACCGCGCTCCATGCCCTTGGTGCGGGGGCGGGCACCGACCAGCAGCGCCACGTTGGCGCCGTCGAAGGCCACGTTCGGGTCGTCGGTGATCTCGATGCCGCGCAGCAGCGGGAAGGCGGCGTCGTCCAGCTCCATGGCGGTGCCCTCGGCGGCCTTGAGGCCCTGCGGGATCTCCAGCAGCCGGAGCTTCACCGGCACGTCCGCGCCGAGGAGGTGGCCCGAGGCGATACGGAAGAGGAGCGCGTAGCCGATCTGGCCGGCCGCTCCGGTGACGGTGACGTTGACGGGAGTGCGAGTCATTGCCTTCTCCTGGCCTTCTGCTTCGGGTGGTGCTGCGGGTGGTACTGGCGGGTACTCGGTCGCCCCGGCAGTGGCCCGAGCGGCCCCGAACGTGGATCTCTCGGCGTCAAGAGAGCCGCTTGCCAGGCTATCGCGCGCCGCGCGCGGAGATGACGCGGCCTCCTGTGGCCCGGGTCACCGAGAGGTGCGGCCGGACCCGGGCGTACGGGCGCGCGTACGGCCCCGGGCGCACAGCCACGGGCGTACGAGGGCGCGTGTGTTCGGCCCCGGGGGCGCGGGTTCCCACGGGCGCGCCTCGGGCCGCGTGGCGCCGTCAGCCGAGGCACACGCCGAGGAGGACCAGGCCCAGGCAGAGGGAGGAGCGGGTCGGGGAGGGCGACGGGCTCGGGCCGGCGGGAGTGGTGGGCGGCGGGGCGGAGGGGGGCGCCGCGGAGGCGCCGGCCGAGGTCCCGCCGCCGCCCGCGGCCGGCCCGCTCGCGGCGCTGCCTCCGGTCGGGCCGACCGTGGACGGCGTGCCGGCCCCCCTCGTCCGGCCGCCCGCCGCACCGGCGTTGACGGGGCCGGCCGTGCCCGCCGACCCCGCCGTCGTCCCGCTCCGGCCGGCGCCGTGGGCCTCCGGGTCGGCGCCACTCGTGAGGGGCCGGTCCCCGCCGTCGGTGTCCGGGTCACTCGATCCGGTGACGCCGGCTGTGCCGCTGCCGCTGCCGCTGCCCGGCTGCCGCGGGGTGCCGTCCGTACCGCCGTGGGACGGCGTGGCGGTGCCCGGTCCCCCGGACGCGGAGAACGTCGGGTTCGCCTGACCCGCGGGGGCCCGGCCGGTGCTCGGCCCGGCGGTGAGCAGGACCGCCACCAGCGCGCCCACCGCGAGCAGGGCGATGGTGCCCAGCAGCAGGAACTGCCGGTGGCGGCCCGGAAGCCCCTCCGACTCGGCGAGCGGGTCGAGGGGGTCGGGGTTCGGCACCGCCCGCCCGCGACCGCGGTCGCCGCCACCGGTGCTCGCCTTCTCCGCCAGCCGCCACAGCTCGCCGACCCGGTCGTAGTCGGCGCCGCTCGCCTGTGCCAGCACCTCCACCGCGTCCAGCGGCGGCACCTGGCGGGCGGCCAGGGCGCGTTCCCAGGCCCCCACGGGGTGGGCGGTGCGCGCGGCCAGCGCCGGAACCGTCAGGCCGCTGCGGTCCTTCATCCGGCGGAGCTGCGTGGCGAGCCGCCGCACGTCCATCGGAATGCGCTGCGCCAACGGCTCCCACTGCCCCACGGCCACCCCTCGCCCTCACCCGGCCACGTTTCCGGGCAACGCTAGGAGGGCGCCGCCCGACCTGACGGATTTCGGCTGAACCCGGCGGAATCGGCCACCGCCGTGGTAAGGCGGCCCTCCCGAGGTGATGCGGTGCGGGGCCGCCTGCCCGAGGGCGTCGGGGCACCCGCGCGGGTCGGGGCGCCCCGCCTCCTCAGCGGACGGAGAAGTGGATGATGTCCTCCAGGAACGGGATGCGGATCAGCGGGTCCGGCTGCGCCATCATCCCGAGCAGGATGATCGCCGCCCCGAGGATGCCGTAGGTGATCACGTCGGTGAACCTGCTGCGCACCGCGAGCATGCCCACGGCGGTGACCGCCCAGCGCAGGCCGGCGCCGAGCAGCAGCGACGCGCCGATCAGGATGGTGCCCGCCCGGAACTGGCCGGTCGCGGTGACGACGAGCCCGATGACCGCCCCGGCGATGACCGCGATGATCGGCCACTGCCGTACCGGCGCGGGCGCGTCGCCGCCCGCCGCGCGGCCGCCCCCCTCGGGCCGGGCGACGCCCCGCGTGACCTCGGGCCGCCCGCCCGGGTCGGTGGACGCGGAGCGCGCGGTGCCCTCGGGCACGTCTGCGGGTCGGCCCGCCGCCGCCTCAGCCGACATGGCCCGCCGCCGTCCGCTCGGCCGCCTCGACGACGTTCCGCGGCAGGAGCGCGCGGGTCATCGGCCCGACGCCCCCGGGGTCCGGCGAGATCCACGCCGCGGCCCCGGCCACGGCCGGGTCCCCCGGCTCCGGCGCCCGGTGGGCGTCGAGGCCCCGACGCAGCGGCAGTCGGACGATCCGGCCGGTGCCGGCCGGATCGCCGCCGACCGGCAGGGTGCCGGGACCGGGACGGACGCCGTGGTCCTCAAGTGCTTGGACCCTGGCGGTCAACTCGGACGTGGTCGCGGCGGCCGTGGCCTTGCCATCGAGAATCTGGGCGGTCATGGCTCCATACTCGCGGATGGCCCGGCGGCGGTACCAATCCGTGCCCGGCCCCCGGCCCCCGACCGCCCCCGACGACCTCCCGGCCACCGGCCACCGGCCACCGGTCACAGGAACGGGTCCCGCCCGGCGGAACCCGCCGGGCCCGGGGCGTCAGGATCCGCCGGACAGGTCCCAGCTAGCTCGCGTCGCGGATGGTGACGGTGTGGACCATCTTGTCGGCCCAGGTCTGGCGCTTCTCGTCCCACAGCGGCCAGAGGAACCCGAGGAAACAGGGAAGGGCGTCCAGGCCGTGCAGGACGCGGCGTCCGAAGGCACGGCCGAAGCCGAGGGCGGACCCGTCCGCCTCGCGCAGCAGCCGGACGCCGACGATGCGCTTGCCCGGTGTCTGGCCGGTCCGCCCCTCGCGGTAGGAGAGGAAGAGGACGGCGGCCAGTGACAGCAGGGCGCCGACGAGTATGAGCACGGCGGAGCCGGTGGGCACGTGCGGCGCGGCGCACTGCGCGTGCGGGATGCCGCGGGCGTCGCAGGCGTCCCAGGCGTCGACCTGCTTGGCGGCGAACCGCCCGTAACCCGCGAGGAACAGGCCGGTCGGCACGAGGTGGAACATCAGGCCGTCGAGCACCATGGCCCCGAGGCGGGCGCCCCAGCCCGCCGGCGGCGGCATCCCGGGCGGCAGGCCGCCGGCCGCCGGGTAGCCGTACGCGCCGGCCGGGTAGCCGTACCCGGCCGGCGGGTACGGGTAGCCGTAACCGCCTGGCGCATGGGCCGGCGCCCCGCCGGGGGGCGGCCCGCCCTGGCCGTACCCGGACGGACCGTAGGACGGCGGCTGCCCGTACGGCTGCGGGGACGGCGCGCCGTACGGGCCGGCGGGGCCGGGAGGCTGGCTCACGAACGGATTCCTTGGGCAGCGGGGGACGATGCGTGCGCGCACATCGTCCGGCCCCGGCCCCCGCCCGCGCAAGGGCTCGCGCGCCCCCGCGAGGTCGGGGGCGCCGCCCCGCGAGGTCACACGCGGGGTCAGTGGAAGAAGTGCCGCGTCCCCGTGAGGTACATGGTGACCCCGGCCTTCGCCGCCGCCTCGACCACGGCCTCGTCACGGATCGACCCGCCGGGCTGGACCACGGCCCTGACCCCCGCCGCGGTCAGCACCTCCAGCCCGTCCGGGAACGGGAAGAACGCGTCGGAAGCGGCGTACGAACCCGCGGCGCGCTCCGCCCCGGCCCGCTCCACCGCCAGCCGCGCCGAGTCGACCCGGTTGACCTGCCCCATCCCGACCCCGACGGTGGCACCGTCCTTCGCCAGCAGGATCGCGTTGGACTTGACCGCGCGGCAGGACCGCCAGGCGAAGGCGAGGTCGGCGAGTTCGGCCTCCGCCAGCGGCTCGCCGGTGGCCAGGGTCCAGGTGGACGGGTCGTCGCCCTCCGCCTGCAACCGGTCCTTGGCCTGGACGAGGACGCCGCCCTCGATCGGGCGGTACTCGGTGGCGGCGGCGGGCGCGTCGGCGCAGCGCAGCACCCGGATGTTCTTCTTGCGGGCCAGCACCTCGACCGCGCCCTCGTCGTACGCCGGCGCGACGATCACCTCGGTGAAGATCTCCGCGACCTGCTCGGCCATCGCCACCGACACCGGGCGGTTGACCGCGATGACACCGCCGTACGCGGAGACCGGGTCGCACGCGTGCGCCTTGCGGTGCGCCTCGGCGACGTCCGCGCCGACCGCGATCCCGCACGGGTTGGCGTGCTTGATGATCGCCACGCAGGCGCCGTCGTGGTCGTGGGCGGCGCGGCGGGCGGCCTCGGTGTCGACGTAGTTGTTGTACGACATCTCCTTGCCGTGCAACTGCTCCGCGCCCGCCAGGCCGGTACCGCTGCCGTCGGTGTAGATCGCGGCGCCCTGGTGCGGGTTCTCGCCGTACCGGAGGGTGTCGAGGCGGGTGTACGTGGCGCCGGTGAAGGCGGGGAACTCCTCGTCGGCGCTGTAGCCGTCGAGGAACCAGGAGGCCACGGCCACGTCGTAGGCGGCGGTGTGCTGGAACGCCTCGGCGGCGAGCTGCTTGCGGGTGGCGAGGTCGAAGCCGCCGTCGCCGACCGCGGCGAGCACGTCGGAGTAGCGGGCCGGGCTGGTGACGACCGCGACCGAGGGGTGGTTCTTGGCGGCGGCGCGGACCATGGAGGGGCCGCCGATGTCGATCTGCTCGACGCACTCGTCGGGGCTCGCGCCCGAGGCGACGGTCTCGCGGAAGGGGTAGAGGTTCACCACGACCAGCTCGAACGGCTTGACGTCCAGCTCGTCGAGCTGCCGGCGGTGGTCCTCCAGGCGGAGGTCGGCGAGGATGCCGGCGTGCACGCGCGGGTGCAGGGTCTTCACCCGGCCGTCCAGGCACTCGGGGAAGCCGGTCAGCTCCTCGACCTTGGTGACCGGCACGCCGGCCGCGGCGATCCGCCCGGCCGTCGAGCCGGTCGACACCAGCTCGACGCCGGCCGCGTGCAGGCCGCGGGCCAGCTCCTCCAGGCCGGTCTTGTCGTAGACGCTGATCAGCGCGCGGCGCACGGGCCGCTTCGCTCCGTTCGCCGCGATGCTGTCCTGCGAGGTGTCCTGGGGGGTGGCGCTCATGCCGGAATCAATACCTTTCGTCCCTCGATGCGGTAGCCGTCGCGCGACAGGCGTCCCACCACGTCGACGAGCAGACGTCGCTCGACTTCCTTGATGCGCTCGTGGAGCGCGTCCTCCGTGTCGTCCGGCCGGACCTCGACCACGCCCTGGGCGATGACCGGTCCGGTGTCGACGCCGTCGTCGACGAAGTGGACGGTGCACCCGGTGACCTTGGCGCCGTAGGCGAGCGCGTCGCGCACGCCGTGCGCCCCGGGGAAGCTGGGCAGCAGCGCCGGGTGCGTGTTGACGATCCGGCCGCCGAACCGGGCCAGGAACGCCGGGCCGACGATCTTCATGAAGCCGGCCGAGACCACCAGGTCGGGGTCGTAACCCCCGGTGGCGTCGGTGAGCGCGGCGTCCCAGCCCGCCCGGTCGGCGTGGTCCCGCAGCCGCACCGTGAAGGTGGGCAGCCCGGCCCGCTCGGCCCGCTCCAGCCCGGCGATCCCGTCCCGGTCCGCGCCGACCGCGACGATCCGGGCGCCGTACGCCGGGTCGGCGTCGATGGCGTCGAGCAGTGCCTGGAGGTTGGTGCCGGAACCGGAGACGAGGACGACGAGACGGGCGGGAGTGCGGGCGGCCACGGACGGGGCCTCTCTCGGGCGTGCGGGAATCCCGCGAACGGGGACCCTGGCGGCTGTATTTCGGGCTGCTTGGATGTTTCTATGAGACCGGGGCCGCTCGTTTTGGGGGGACCCTACGAGAGCGCCGGCCGTCAGCAACGATACCGGCACTCCGGACGGCCCCCACGGGACGGGGGAGCGTGCGGGCGGTAGCGTCTGGGGGAGAACACGTACGCGACAGGAGTCGAGCCCAAGGGGATGGCGCATCACATCATGAGCAGCGGCCGCATTGAACTCGCGCTGCGCGCGCCCGAGGGCGATCGGCGGGACAACCCGTTCGCGCCGCCGCCCGAGGGCGCTCCGGACCGGCCGTGGCAGCCGCGGCAGCAGCCGGGCGAACCGTCCGGCGGCTCCGGGCAGCAGGGCGGCGGCTCGGGTTCGGGCGGCGGCAACGGCTCCGGCTCCGGCTCCGGCTCCGGCTCCGGCTCCGGCAACGGGGGTTCGGGCGGCGACGGTTCCGGCGGCGGGACGAACGACGGCCAGGGGTCGGGCACGGGCGCGGACGGCTCCGGCCAGCAGGGCACTCCCCCGCACCCGCAGGGAGCGCCGCAGGCGTGGGGCCACCAATGGAGCAGCCGGCAGCCGCAGTCCGGGCGGCCGGACCCGTTCGCCCGCCGCCCCGGCGAGCAGCCCGGTCCGACCGGGCCGCAGGGCCAGGGCCCGCGCTTCGACCCGACCGACCCGGCGCAGCGCCGCTCGCGGTACGCCCTGGTCTGCGGTGGCTGGGGCCTGATCTTCTCGCTGCTCGGCTGGACCCCGCTGGGCCTGCTGCTCGGCGCGCTCGCCCTCTACTGGGGCGTCAGCGCGCTGCGGATGTCCCCCGAGGCACGCGCCGACGCCCGCGCGCAGGCCGCCTCCGCGCTCGCCGACGCGGCCCAGAGCCCGCGCCCGGCGCCCCCCGCGCCCGGGCCGGACGCGCAGCGCTCGTTCCTCACGGCGGCCTGGACCGGCGTCATCACCAGCGCGCTCACCCTCGCGATCGTCGGCGCCACCTACGGGTTCCAGATCGCCTACCGCGACTACTACGACTGCAAGTCGGACGCGCTGACCGCGCCGGCCTCGCACGCCTGCCAGAAGCTCCTCCCCTCCCCGCTGCGCGGCCTGCCCGCCCTGCGGGACTAGGACTGACCGGCGGATCGCGCCGGTCGCGCCGTGAGCCCGGCAGGATCCGCCGGACAGGCCCGAGGACCGGCCGGCGCTGGCGCCCTTCGCCCGGATTTCGGCGGCGCCGTGCCGCCCGGACGCCGGGCGCGCCTCCTCGCCTGGAGGGGACGCGCTCTCCCGGGCGTCGCGGGCGCGCTTCCACCCACGAGCGCGACGCGTCAGTCGGCCGGGGGCGCGGCCGGAGGGGCCGGCGGTTCCGCGGGCGGAGTGGCCGGGGGCGCCGGGGGTTCCGCGGGCGGAGTGGCCGGGGGCGCCGGGGGTTCCGCGGGCGCGACGACCGGCGCCTCTGTAGGCGGCGCTCCGTGAGACGGCGGGCCGGACGGCGGCGGGTCGGACGGGCGGGGCGGGGCCGACGGCGCGGGCGCCGTGGGCGGCGCCGACGGCGGCAGGTCGGGCAGCGGCGGCGGGAAGAGCGGCGGCGGGAAGAGCGGCAGCGGCTCCGGCGCGGGCCACGGCAGGGGATCGGACAGCGCCGGGGCGAGCCCCGGCAGCGGCGGGGGAAAAGCGGCCGGGGTGGTGGAGGAGGCCGGACCGGGTGCGGCCGGGGTGCTCGGGAACGCCGGACGAGGTGCGGCCGGGGCCGGCTTCGGCACGGGGACCGCGGCACTCCCCGCTCCGCCCGGCCGTTCCTTCGCCGTGACGCCGCCCGCCGGCCCGCGCCGCCGCGCCCACGCCACGTCGGGCAGCCGGGGCCTCGGCACCCTCAGTCGGGGCATCCGCAACTCCCCGACCAACGACCGCCACGGATGCGGCGGATGGGCCACGTGGTAGCGGAGCACCAGCGACGCCGGCAGCGCGATCGCCAGCGTCCACCCGGCCGCCGCGGCCCCCGCCCGCCACCAGACCGGCCCGAACTCCGCGAGCCGGTGCGCCCCGAGCGGCCCGCCCGCCCACGCCGCGAGCACCGCGAACCCCGCGCCCAGCGCCAGTGCCGCCCCGGCGGTGACGCGGACCGTGCTCCACACCGGCCATGCGTCGTTGCCCACGAACCAGGCCACCCCGAGCGCGGCCAGTACCGGCAGCGCGAGCGTGGCCCAGCCGATCCAGGACGTGCCGGCGTGCGGCAGCGCGGCCAGCAGCGGGAACCCCGGCAGCAGCAGGTGGTGCCCGGAGGAGCCGGCCGGGGCCGTCGCGCCGCCCACGCCGACGGTGAAGCCGGCCCCGAGCGCGTACGACGCCGCCCACACCGCCAGGTTGGGCACGAGGCCGACCGCCACCAGCAGCACCGAGACCTGTCCCACCAGCGGCCCGCTGAGCTGCTCGTACGTCCGCCCGACCGCACCGGCGTGCCAGATCAGCGCGGCCGCGCCGATCAGCGCGCCGCCGGCCACCAGCAGCGCCGCGGCGCCCGTCGCGGCCCGTACCGCCGCGCCGACCTCCTCGGCGTACGCCCGGTGCATCCGGTACAGGCGGCCCCCGCGGAAGCGGTCGAGCGGCAGCAGTTCCGGCCCGGGGCGCCCGCACCCCGCCCACGCCCCGCACCCGGCCGCGGCCCCCGCGAAGAGCACGGCGTAGGGCGCGGTGACCGGATCGACGTGCACGGAACCGCCGGTCGCGTAGACGGCGACGACCGCGGCGAGGGTGAGGTAGCCGGCGAGCACCCACCCGGTCACCGCGGCGGCGGCGCGCACCCGGGCCGGACCGGTGAGACGCCCCTCGAATCCGGCGTCGCCGACCGCGCCGCCTCCGGGCCCGCCGGCGTCGTCGGGGTCCTTGCCGTCCACGGCAGCCGCCACGGCCGAGGCGGTGCCGCGGAAGACCAGCCACGCGGGCAGCGCGCTCAGCAGCAGCGGAGCGATGCCGACGGGGGCCGGGTCGCCGGAGAGGGTGCTGTCGCGCAGCAGGTCGGCGCCCTGCGCGAGCAGCCACAGGTCGGCGCTGACGTGCAGGGCGTCGCCCAGACCGGTGTCGGGGAAGGGCGAACCGATCCACAGCATCAACACGACGGCGGCGATCCCGCCCAGCCCGAGCCCGGCGGCGGACGCGCCCGCGGCCAGCGCGGACACCCGGAGCGCGGCCCAACGCGGCGGCGGGGCGGATACGGAAGCGGTCAGCGGCTCGGTGGTCTGCGTCACGGCCACCCATGGTGACAGGAACACCCGTTTCGCCCCGGGAGAAGGCGGAAAGTCGACGTGTCGGAGAGGATGTGGCTTATGTGTCATTTTTTCGGACCGTCAGGTAAGCGGAGGGACGCCAGCGGGACGGCGGGGGCGTGGCGGGGGGCGGTCCGATGAGTGCGCGGCGCAAGTCCCGCAAGCGGTCGGCGGCGGCTCGGGCGCGGAACGGCGGCGCCGCCGCACGGCCCCGCCCCGCGGCTCGCCCCGCAGGTTCGGCCGACGGTCCGCGCGGCGACGCGGCCGGCGCCGCCTCCGGTACGGCGACGGGCCGCGCCCCGGGCACGGGGCAGAAGGCGGGCCGCCAGGCCGAACCTCGGAAGCGGGGGGCCGCGCGGGGCGACCGCACCCGGACGGCCACGGGTTCGGGAGTGGCGACGCGTACGGCCCCGCCGACCTCGGCACTCGTGGCCGCCGCGGCCCCGACCGTCATCGGCACGCCGACCCCGACGGCACCCGGGAGCACCCCCGCGCTCCCGCCCCCGCCAACCCCCGCAGCGCCCGGCCGACCGGCTCCCGCCGCCCCCACCGCGCCCGCGTCCGCCCCGGCCGCACCCCGAACCGGCACCCCCACCCCCGCACGGCGCCGCAAGGCCACACCCGCCGCACCCGAACCCACCGACACCGCCCCCGCCAAACCCGCACCCGCACCCGGCCAACGGCCGCCCCGGACCCCCGAATCCAAGCCCCACCCCGCCACACCCCGACCCACCGCGCCCACACCCGGCCCGGCCGCACCCCGAACCGGCACCCCCACACCCGCAGGGCGCCGCAAGGCCACGCCCGCCGCACCCGAACCCACCGACACCGCCCCCGCCGAACCCGCGCGGCGCCGGAAGGACGCAGCCGGGGCCGCCACCTCCGCGGCGGACCGCGCCGGGCGCGACGGGTCCGGGTCCACCGCGCGCTCGGCCGCTCCCGTCACCGGTTCCACCGGCGTTCCCGCCCTGGACCTCGGGCTTCCGGGCGACGCCTCCCCCGAGGACGCCTTCGACGCCCTCCACCGGCACATTGCCGGGGCCCTGCTCCGCCAGGCGGAACTGCTCACCGGCGACCCGGAGCAGGCCCGCAAGTCGGTGGCGCACGCCTTCGCCCTGGCCTGGCAGCGGTGGCCCGAAGTGGCCCGGGACAGCGACCCGGTGGGCTGGCTGCGCGCGGCCGTCCACGAGCACGCGCTCGCACCCTGGCAGCGGTGGGTGCCCGAGTGGGCGGGCGGGCACCGGCCGCGGCCGCGCACTCCGGACGATCCGCTGGCGGCGGCCCTCCTCACGCTTCCGCCGCGCCGGCGCTCCGCGCTCCTGCTGCACGACGGTCTGGGGCTCGACCTGCCCGCCGCGGCGGCGGAGGCGGAGGCGAGCGAGGAGGCGGCCGCGGCGCGGATCACCGCGGCGCGCGAGGCGCTGGCGGACGCGGTGCCGGGCCTCGCCGAGGAGGCGCTGCCCGAACGGTTGGGCGCGCTGCTGGAGCAGGCCCCTGCTCCCGTCGCCGACACGCCGTCAGATGGAGGCGGGGGTTCGGGTGCACGGCCGTCCGGCCGCCCGGCCCCCGGGCCGACCGGGCGGCCGGACGGCCTGCGGGCCGACAGCGAGCGCGCGGCGCGGCGGCGTACCGTCGGCTCCTTCGCGCTGACCGCGGTGATCGCCGCGGCCACCACGGTCGCGGTGATCGTCACCCCGGCCCACCGGCCGTCCCCGCCGCCGCGCCAGGCGGGCCGGCCGGGCCCCAGCGCGCCCGCGCCTTCCCGTACGGCCGGTCCGACCGCCGCCGGACCCGCCACCGCCGGAGCGACCGCGTCCGCACAGCGCGGCGGCGCGGGTCCGCTCCCTTCCGGGAGGCGGACCCGCGCCGCCGTCAGCCGCTGATCCGGCCCTCGGGCCGGTCCGCGGTCAGCCCGCCAGGATCGCCCGGGCCAGGCGCGCGGTCTCGGACGGCGTCTTGCCGACCTTGACGCCCGCGGCCTCCAGGGCCTCCTTCTTCGCCTGCGCGGTGCCGGAGGAGCCGGAGACGATGGCGCCCGCGTGGCCCATGGTCTTGCCCTCGGGCGCGGTGAAGCCCGCGACGTAGCCGACGACCGGCTTGGTCACGTTCTTCTCGATGAAGGCCGCGGCCCGCTCCTCGGCGTCGCCGCCGATCTCGCCGATCATCACGATCAGGTCGGTCTCGGGGTCGGCCTCGAACGCGGCGAGCGCGTCGATGTGCGTGGTGCCGATGATCGGGTCGCCGCCGATGCCGACCGCGGACGAGAAGCCGATGTCGCGCAGCTCGTACATCATCTGGTAGGTCAGCGTGCCCGACTTGGAGACCAGGCCGATCCGGCCCGGCTTGGTGATGTCGCCCGGGATGATGCCCGCGTTCGACTGGCCGGGGGTGATCAGGCCGGGGCAGTTCGGGCCGATGATCCGGGTCTTGTTCCCCTTCGCCTGGGCGAGCGCCCAGAACGAGGCGGTGTCGTGGACGGCCACGCCCTCGGTGATCACGACGGCGAGCGGGATCTCGGCCTCGATCGCCTCGACGACCGCGCTCTTGGTGAACTTCTCCGGTACGAAGATCACCGTGACGTCCGCGCCGGTGGCCTCCATGGCTTCCTTGACGGAGCCGAAGACCGGGACGTCGCCCTGCTCGAAGGTGACGGTGGTGCCGGCCTTGCGCGGGTTGACGCCGCCGACGATGTTGGTGCCGTCGCCCAGCATCAGGGTGGTGTGCTTCATGCCGGTGGCGCCGGTCATGCCCTGGACGATGACCTTGCTGTCCTTGGTCAGGAAGATAGCCATGGTGTCTTGAGTCCTCTTCCCTTACTTCGCAGCCAGCTCGGCGGCCTTGTCGGCCGCGCCGTCCATCGTGTCGACGCGCTGCACCAGCGGGTGGTTGGCGTCCGAGAGGATCTTGCGACCCAGCTCCGCGTTGTTGCCGTCCAGCCGGACCACCAGCGGCTTGGTCACCTGCTCGCCCTTGGAGGCCAGCAGTTCCAGGGCCTGCACGATGCCGTTGGCGACCTCGTCGCAGGCGGTGATGCCGCCGAAGACGTTGACGAACACGGACTTCACGTCCGGGTCGCCGAGGATGATCTCCAGGCCGTTCGCCATCACCTCGGCGGAGGCGCCGCCGCCGATGTCGAGGAAGTTGGCGGGCTTCACGCCGCCGTGCGCCTCACCGGCGTAGGCGACGACGTCCAGGGTGGACATGACCAGGCCCGCGCCGTTGCCGATGATGCCGACCTGGCCGTCGAGCTTGACGTAGTTCAGGCCCTTGGCCTTGGCCTTGGCCTCCAGCGGGTTCGCGGCGGCCTTGTCCTCCAGCGCCTCGTGCTCCGGCTGCCGGAAGGCGGCGTTCTCGTCGAGCGAGACCTTGCCGTCGAGCGCGACGATCCGGCCCTCGCCGGTCTTCACCAGCGGGTTGACCTCGACCAGCAGCGCGTCCTCCTTGACGAAGACGGTCCAGAGCTGCTGGAGCACGTCCGCGACCTGGTCGGCGATGTCGGCCGGGAACTTCGCGGCGGCCACGATCTCGGCGGCCTTCTCCGGGGTCACGCCCTCCAGCGCGTCCACCGCGACCTTGGCCAGCGCGTCGGGGTTCTCCTCGGCGACGACCTCGATCTCGACACCGCCCTCGACGGACGCCATGGCGAGGAAGGTGCGGTTGGTGCGGTCGAGCAGGAAGGAGACGTAGTACTCCTCCTTGATGTCCGCGGTCTGGGCGAGCATGACCTTGTGGACCGTGTGGCCCTTGATGTCCATCCCGAGGATCGCCTCGGCCTTCGCGACCGCGTCGGCCGGGTCGGCGGCGAGCTTCACACCGCCGGCCTTGCCGCGGCCGCCGACCTTGACTTGCGCCTTGACGACCGCCCGGCCGCCGAGCCGCTCCGCCACCTCGCGCGCCGCCTCAGGCGTGTCGATGACTTCACCGGCCAGCACCGGTACACCGTGCTTGGCGAAGAGGTCCCTCGCCTGGTACTCGAACAGGTCCACGCGCGTCCGTCTCCCTTATGGTCTTCTGGATTCCTCGGGCATGGCCCGGAATTCAGCGTCTCGCAGGCGGCTGCCGCCGGAAGTACAGCGCCGCCTGATCGGCTGGGCGTGCCGCTACGGGCAGGGCGACTGTGCACAGTCACAAGGGAAGCGCACACGGTGACCGAGTACGCGGCATGTCCGTCTTGCAGGTTATCGCCGTGAACCGTGACGTCCTAAATCGTGCCTCACATGAAGGCGGTGAGAACGGTCACAACTTCCTGCGGATCGGGCGGACCCGGGCAGCGCCGCCGGCGGGGCGGCCGGGCGGGTCGGGGACCGGACGGGAGAGGCCGGTCAGGGCCCGGAGCGCAGGTCAGGGCTCGGGTACGGGCAGGGGGCGCTTCTCGATCGCGGCGGCCATGATCTCCGGAAAGAGGTCGGGCGTGCAGGCGAACGCCGGTGCGCCCAGGGCGGCGAGCGCGGCGGCGTGCTCGCGGTCGTAGGCCGGCGCGCCCTCGTCGGACAGCGCGAGCAGCGCCACGAACTGCACGCCGGACGCCTTCATCGCCGCCACCCGCCGGAGCATCTCGTCGCGGATACCGCCCTCGTAGAGGTCGCTGATGAGCACCACGACGGTCTCGGCGGGCCGGGTGATCAGCGACTGGCAGTACGCCAGCGCCCGGTTGATGTCGGTGCCGCCGCCGAGCTGGGTGCCGAAGAGCACGTCCACCGGGTCGTCGAGCGCGTCGGTGAGGTCGACCACGGCGGTGTCGAAGACCACCAGCTTGGTGTCGATGGAGCGCATGGACGCGAGGACGGCGCCGAACACGGAGGCGAACACCACGGACGCGGCCATCGAGCCGGACTGGTCGATGCACAGCACGACGTCCTTCTTCACCGCCCGGTCCGCGCGGCCGTAGCCGACCAGCCGCTCGGGCACCACGGTGCCGTGCTCGGGCAGGTAGTGCCGGAGGTTGGCCCGGATGGTGCGGTCCCAGTCGATGTCGCGGTGACGCGGCCGGTACGTCTTCGCCGAGCGGTCCAGCGCGCCGGTCAGCGTCGCCCGGGTCCGGGTCGCGAGCCGCTTCTCCAGGTCGGCGACCACCTTGCGCACCACCGCCCGCGCGGTCTCCTTGGTGGTCTCCGGCATCGCCCGGTTCAGGGACAGCAGCGTGCCGACCAGGTGGACGTCCGCCTCGACGGCCTCCAGCATCTCCGGCTCCAGCAGCAGCGCGGACAGGCCGAGCCGGTCGATCGCGTCCCGCTGCATCACCGAGACGACGGAACTCGGGAAGTAGGTGCGGATGTCGCCCAGCCAGCGGGCCACCCGCGGCGCCGAACCGCCGAGCCCCGCCGACCGCTCCGTGCCCCCGCCCTCCCCCTGGCCGGACCGCCCGCCCCCGTAGAGCGCGCCGAGCGTGCGGTCCATCGCCGCGTCCCGGCCGCTCAGTTCGCAGCCGGTGCCCTCGGCCGCTCCCCCGCCGAGGACGAGCCGCCAGCGCCGCAACCGCTCCTCGGGATCGGCGGCGGGGTGGAGGGTGCCGGCGGCGGTGGCGGTGCCCGGCGGTGTGGCGGGCACGGTGGCGGGCGCGGTCGGGTGCGGTGTGGGCGTCATGCGTGTGCTCCCTCTCGGGTGTCCGGCTCGGCCGGCTCCTCGTCGTCCAGTTCTGCGGGGCCGGTGGTGCCGGCCCGGCCGAGCAGCAGCCGTACGGTCCTGGCCGCCTTGTTCGCGCGAATCCGGTCCAGTTCGGGGCCGAAGCCGGGCAGCCCCGCCTTCCCGGTGCCTCCCGCCACCGCCCGCGGTCCGCTCGCCGCGGCCGGCCCGCGCCGCACCAGCTCGCCGACCGAGCGGCGTACGCCCGGCTCGAACTCCGCGAACGTCCGCCGCAACAGCGGCAGCACGTCGGTGAACGCCTCCTGCGGGACCCCCGCGAGCCAGCCGTCCACCAGCCCGAGCAGGCGCTCGTCGTGCAGCAGGAGCATCCCGCCGCCGGCGAGGAAGCCCTCGACCCAGCCGGCCGCCTCGGCCGGTCCGGTGCCGGGCGAGAGCGCGAGGCCCATCAGGCGGGCGGCCTCCGCCGCGTCCAGTCGGCCCTCGTCCAGCAGCAGCCGGGCGGCGGCGCCCCGCAGCAGCCCGGGTACCGAGTCGTCCCGCTCGGCGAGCGACCGCAGCATGCCGGCCCAGCGATCCCGCAGGCCGGCGGCGGCGCCGGGTGCGGAGCCGGATGCCGCACCGGGGGAAGGGGAGGAGGCGGACCCGGGTTCGGGTGTGCCCGCGGGTGCGGGTGCGGATCCGCGTTCGGGCGCGGTTTCGGGTGCGTCCGCAGGTGCGGGGTCGGGCTCGGGGTCGGGGTCGGGCAGCAGGGCGATCGCGCGGTGGACCTCGTCCAGGTGGGTGCGCAGGGCCGCCGCGCCGTCCCGGTCCAGGTTGGCGCAGGCCGGCGGGAACCCGATGCGGACCCGCTCGGCGAGCCCGGCCGCGACCCGGGCGAGGGCGGCGGAGTCGGTGCCGCGTACGTCCCCGTACCGGACCGCGCGGACCAGCGCGGGCAGCGCCGCGGCGAGGTGGGCGACGTCCGCGTCCAGGGCGGCGCGGTCGGCGAGCACCCGCATCACCGCGGGCAGGGCGTCGGACAGGCCCGCCAGCAGGCACCGTTCGGCGACCGAGGTGACGTCGGCGAGGGTCGCCGCGGCGATCGCCGCCTCCTGGGCGCGGGTACCGGCAGCGGCCTCCACCGTGGTGCCCCAGATCCCTGCCTCGGCCACGCGGATCGCCGACTCCGGCTCCCAGCGCAGCTTCCAGGTCTCCCGGAAGGTGCCCTTGCCGCCGCGCGCGGCGCCCGGCTCGCCCCAGTCGACGCCCAGCAGGCGCAGCCGGTGCAGCAGCCGGCTGCGGCCGGCGTCGGTCTCCTTGCGCAGGTCGAGGTCGAGTTCGCGCTCCAGCGCCTCGGGCTTCAGCCGCAGCCGCCGCTGCTCCCGGGCGAGGTCGCGGGCGAGCGGCACCGCGGGGGCGTCCGGCGGGACCTCGCCGAGCGCGTCCCCGACCACGAGGCGGTCCCGGATCAGCGCCAGCGGCACCTCGGAGCCGTCGCACATCACCGCGCGCACCGCGTCGACCGTCTCACCGAGGCCGGCCAGCGGGCGGCCGCGCATCGCGGCGAGCGTGTCGGCCAGCCGTACCGACTCGATGACGTCGGCCGAGGAGACCGGCAGGTCCTCCTCGCGCAGCAGGCCCGCCACCTTGGTCATCCACCGGGTGACAGGGCGGTCCGGCGCGGTGAACAGGTGCTGGTACCAGCCCGGGGAGTCGATCCCGGCGCCGTATCCCCCCGCCCGGGCGAGCCTGCGGTGGGTCCAGGGCACCCAGGTCGTCTCGACCTTCGCCTTCGGCAGTCCCTTGAGCAGGTTCCGGTCGGCGGTGGCCGTGGCGGGGCCGAGCGCGGGGACGTGCCAGGCGCCGCAGACCACGGCCGTCCGGGCGTACGCCCGGCGGGCCTCGCGCAGCCGCAGCCTCATGTGCGCCTCGCGGAGCGGGTCCCGGTCGTCGCCGCCGTCGCCGTACGCCGTGCGGATCGCGGTCATCGCCTCGGCGATCGCGGCGAACGGTGCCAGCGGGTCGGCTCCGTCCCCGGCCTCCCCGCTCTCCTGGCCGCTGCCGCGGTGCTCGACCGCGTCCTCCCACCAGCGCTCCGGGTCGTCGTACCCCGCGGTCTCGGCGAGCACGGCGAGCGGGTCGACCCGCAGGGAGGCGGGGTGCGGTCCGGCGCCGGGTCCGGCCGTCGATCCGCCGTCGGATCCGGCGCCGGGTCCACCGCTGTCGCTGCCGGGGGCGGGGCCGGGATCGGCCGGATCGGGTTCCGCGGGAGCGCCGGGAGCGGGCTCGGCCTCCCGCATCGCGAGGGTGTGCGCGGCCGGCAGGTCGATGAACCGCACCACCGCGCCCGCCTCCGCCGCCCACCGCATCGCCACCCACTCCGGGGAGAACTCGGCGAACGGCCAGAACGCGGCGCGCGCCGGGTCGTCGGCCACATGGGCGAGCAGCGCGACCGGGGGCCGCATCGCCGGATCGGCGGCCAGCGCGGTCAACGCGTCGGCCTCCGCCGGTCCCTCGATCAGGACGGCCTCCGGACGGTAGGCGTCCAGGGCGGCACGCACCGCCCGCGCGGAGCCCGGGCCGTGGTGCCGCACCCCGAGCAGCACCACGTCGTCGGCGGCGCGGGCGGACCGGCCGCGCCGGGGCGCGGGCACCACCGCCGGCGGGGACGCGGACGGGGTCGAGGCGGGCGCGGTCGAGGCGGACCGCACCCCGACGGCCCCGCCGTCCGGCGCAGTCATGCGGACACCTCGCGGCAGGCCCGGTAGAAATCCTTCCAGCCGTCGCGGCCGCGGACCACCGTCTCGAGGTACTCCTGCCAGACCAGCCGGTCCGCGGCCGGGTCGCGGACCACCGCACCGAGGATGCCGGCGGCGACGTCCCCCGCGCGCAGCACCCCGTCGCCGAAGTGCGCGGCGAGCGCGAGTCCGCCGGTGACGACGGAGATCGCCTCGGCCGTGGAGAGCGTGCCGGAGGGCGACTTGACCTTGGTGCGGCCGTCCTCGGTGACGCCGCCGCGCAGCTCGCGGAAGACGGTGACCACGCGGCGGATCTCGTCGGCGCCGCGCGGGACGGCGGGCAGGTCGAGGCCACGGCCGAGCTGGTCGACCCGGCGGGAGACGATGTCCACCTCCTCCTCCGCGGTCGCGGGCAGCGGCAGCACCACGGTGTTGAAGCGGCGGCGCAGCGCGCTGGACAGCTCGTTCACCCCGCGGTCGCGGTCGTTGGCGGTCGCGATCATGTTGAAGCCGCGCACGGCCTGGGTCTCGGTGCCCAACTCCGGTATGGGCAGGGTCTTCTCGGAGAGGATCGTGATGAGGGTGTCCTGCACGTCGGCCGGGATGCGGGTCAGCTCCTCGATCCGGGCGATCCGGCCCTCGGCCATGGCGCGCATCACCGGGCTGTGCACGAGGGCCGCGGGAGTGGGGCCGTGGGTGAGCAGCTGCGCGTAGTTCCACCCGTAGCGGATCGCCTCCTCGGGGGTGCCCGCGGTGCCCTGGACCAGGAGGGTGGAGTCGCCGCTGATCGCGGCGGCGAGGTGTTCGGAGACCCAGGTCTTGGCGGTGCCGGGCACGCCGAGCAGGAGCAGCGCACGGTCGGTGGCGAGGGTGGTGACGGCGACCTCCACGACGCGGCGCGGGCCGACGTACTTCGGGGTGATCACGGTGCCGTCCGGGAGGGTGCCGCCGAGCAGGTACGTCGCGACGGCCCACGGGGACAGCTTCCAGCGGGCCGGGCGGGCGCGGTCGTCGGCGGCGGCGAGCGCGGCGAGTTCGCCGGCGAAGGTGTCCTCCGCGTGCGGCCGCAGGGCCTGCTCGGGGGCGGGCGCGGCGCTGCCGCCGGAGCCGGCCGGAGCGGTGGCCGGCCCGCGGCCGGACCCGGCCTGCTCCCGGCCGTCGGTGCTGCTGCTGGTTTGGGACATGAGCGACAAGGTTCTCCCCCACTCGCTTGCGCGGGACCTGCCGGACCCGTGCTCGTTCGGTGTGTTTCCCACGATGCACCCGACCACTGACAATCGGTCACCCACCGCTATCCGCGCAGGTCATGGCGATTGTCAGAGGCGGGATCTACCGTCTGGGACATGGAGACGGAAACGCGGTGGACGGTCGATCAGGTGCTCGCGCTGGCGCCTGACGCCGCATCACGGAAGGCCGGCGCGAAACTCGCGGCGCCCGCGCCGTGGTCCGGCACGGGGGCGGCGGGCACGGCGGTGTGGGGGCTGTGCCGGGGCAGCGGCAGCAAGCCGTACCAGACGGTGGTGGACACCCGCGGTCCGGCGTACCGGTGCAGCTGCCCGAGCCGGAAGTTCCCGTGCAAGCACGCGCTGGCGCTGCTGCTGCTGTGGGCCGGCGGGGCGGAGGGGCCGATCGCCGTGACCGGCGCGGCGGGCACCGAGCCGGAGTGGGTGGAGCAGTGGGTGTCCGCCCGGCGCAAGAAGGAGGAGGCGGGGGCGCCCGGCGCGGCCCGCGCCTCCGGACCCGCGGACCCGGAGGCGGCCAGGCGGCGCGCGGACCGGCGGGCGGTGCGGGTGGAGGGCGGCGCCGCCGAGCTGGAGCAGCGGCTCGCCGACCTGCTGCGCGGCGGGCTGGCCGGGGCGGACCGCGCGGACCACCGCTCGTTCGACGAGACGGCGGCCCGCATGGTGGACGCCCAGGCGCCCGGACTCGCTTCCCGGGTCCGGGAGTTGGGCTCCATACCGGCCTCGGGCGGCGACTGGCCGTCCCGGATGCTGGAGGAGACCGCGCTGCTGCACCTGCTCGCGCGCGGGTTCCTCGGCCGGGAGGAGCTGCCGGGGCCGCTGGTGGACACCGTCCGGGCGCGGGTCGGGTTCACCGTGGACAGCGCGGAACTGCTCGCCGGGCCGACCGTGCCCGGCCGGTGGCTGGTCCTCGCGCAGTACGACACGGCCGACGACCTGACCACCCGCCGGATCTGGCTGCGGGACGGGGCGTCGGGCCGGTTCGCGCTGGTGCTGTCCTTCGGTGCCGCCGGCCGCGCACCCCAACTCGCCTTCCCGGTGGGCGTCGTGATCGAGGCGGACCTCGCCTACCACCCGTCGGCGGTGCCGCTGCGGGCCGCGCTCGGCCCGCACCGCACCTCCCCCGCTCCCCCGGTCGCCGCCCCGCAGGGCACCGCCGTCGGCCCCGCCCTGGACGGGTACGGAGCCGCGCTCGCCGACGACCCGTGGCTGGACGCCTGGCCGGTCCTGCTCCACGACGTGGTCCCCATACCCGGGCCCGACCGCTGGCAGCTCGCCGACGCGACGGGCACGGACGCCGTACCGCTGGCCGGCCCCGCGCCCTGGCGTCTGGCAGCGCTGTCCGGCGGCCACCCGCTCACGCTCTTCGCCGAGCTCACCCCGGCCGGGGCGAAGCCGCTCACCGCGTGGTCCCCGACCTCGCCCGCGCCCACACCCGTCCTGCCCTGACCCGCAGACGGCGGGCACCGGTCCACGCGTCGGGAGCCGACCGCCGCCGACCCGCCGCCTCACCGACTCGCCGACCCGCCGCCCCATCGACCCGGGGGGCACCACCGGGACCCGTACCCGCACCCGCGGGCCAGACCCGGCACACGGCACACCGCGTGCCCGCACACCCGTGGAGTCGAGCGGTACCGAGCCGACGGAGAAGCAGGAGCGAGGGAACGGCCGGAGCGGTCGGCCCCGAGGAGGCCCGCGCCCTCGGCCCGTCGCGTTCCACGCACGGAAGCGGAAGCAGAAGAGGAAGCAGCAGAGGGAGAAGGGGAACCCGATGGACGGGACGTGGGAGGACCTGGTGGGCAGCGCGCTGCTCGGCACCGAGCGGCGGCGGCCCTCGGGCGTCGTGGGGGACGCGCAGGAGGCGGCCGTCGGGCTGCTGGATGCCGCCGCCGTGGGCGTGGTGCGGCGCCGGGCCGGGCTGCGGCCGGGTGTCGCCGGGCCGCGGCCGAGGGCGGCGGCGCCCGACCCGCGCCCGCCGCTGCCCGGCAGCGCCCGGCGCCGGCTGGAGATGATGCTGACCGGCGGTGGCCGGAACCGGCAGGGCACCGCGCCCAACCTGCTGGAGCTGTTGCCGCAGTGGCTGGCGACGGCCCGCGCCCGGGGGTACGCCGCGCCGCCCGCCCTGCTGCCCGCGCTGCTGGACGTCGCCCGAGCCCGCACCGACCTGCGGGCCGACGCCCTCGCCTTCGCCGGCCCCCGCGCGCTGTGGCTCGCGGAGCTGAACCCGGAGTGGAAGTTCGCGCTGCGGTCCGGGGGCGGCGCGGTGGGCGCCCGCACGGCGGCCGGTGACGCGGCGGCGGCCGGGCGGCTGTGGGAGGAGGGTCTGTTCGCGGAGCGGGTCGCGCTGCTCACCCGGCTGCGCCAGACGGACCCGTCCGGGGCGCGGGAACTGCTGGCCTCCACCTGGCGGAGCGAACGCGCCGAGGACCGACTGATGTTCATGGACGCGCTGCGGACCGGCCTGTCCCCGGCGGACGAGCCCTTCCTGGAGTCCTCGCTCGCCGACCGCAGCCGCAACGTGCGGTCCACGGCCGCCGAGTTGCTCTCGGCGCTGCCGTCCTCCGCGCTGGCCGGGCGGATGGCGGCCAGGGCCCGTAGCTGCGTGTCGCTGGGGCCCGACGGCATCACCGTCGAGGCGCCGTACGCGTGCGACGCGGCCATGGAGCGGGACGGGGTGGCGGCCAAGCCCCCCGGCGGACGGGGTGAACGCTCCTGGTGGCTGGGCCAGTTGGTGGAGGCCGCTCCGCTGTCGACCTGGCCGGAGCGCTTCGGCGGGCGGACGCCCGAGCAGATCGTCGCCCTCCCGGTGCTCGACGACTGGCAGCCCGACCTGCACGCGGCGTGGTGCCGCGCGACCGTGCGCCAGCGGGACGCCGCCTGGGCGCGCGCCCTGCTCGGCACCCCGTCCGCGCGGGGTGGCCCGGTAGCGGCGATCGGTGACCCCGCGAAGCTGCTGGCGATCCTCCCGGCGGACGAACGCGCGTGCTGGGTGTCGGAGTTCGTCGCCGCACACGGCCTGCCCGAGGCGTTCCAGATGCTCGGGGTGTGCGCGGTCCCGTGGAGCGCGCCGCTCGGCCGCGCGGTGGTCGACGCGCTCGACATCGCCCGCGACGGCGGGAGCTACCCGTGGAGCTTCAGCGGCGTGATGGGGCTGGCCGAGCGCTGCCTCGACCCCGGCTCCGCCGAGCAGGTCGCGCTGCTCAGCGCCGCCGCCGAGGAACCGCCGAACGGCTCGCCCGGCGCGAGCGCCTACTGGTCGGAGGCGTTCCAGCGGCTGACCGCCACCCTCCGGCTGCGCGCCCTGATGTCGGAGGAGCTGGAGGCGCCCTGACCCGGGGCCCGTCCGGCGGGACGGGTCAGGGCCTGCCCGGCGGATCGTACCGGTCGGGCTCGCGGCGTCCGGTGCCGTGCGTCGCACGGCGGAGAGACATCCTCGTACCGGGTCGTCCGTGGGTGGTTCGACAGCGCGGGGAGGTGCGGTGCCGGGCACCGCGAGCCCGGCAGGATCCGCCGGACAGGCCCCTAGGCGGCCTGGCCGATGTTGGCCCTGACCCAGTCGACGACCTCGCCCGTGGAGGTGCCGGGGGTGAAGATCGCGGCGACGCCCAGCTCGGTGAGCGGCGGGATGTCGGCCTCGGGGATGATGCCGCCCCCGAAGACCTTGATGTCCTCGGCGTCGCGCTCGCGGAGCAGCTCGACCACCTTGGCGAAGAGCGTCATGTGGGCGCCGGAGAGGATGGACAGGCCGATGGCGTCGGCGTCCTCCTGGATCGCGGTGTCCACCACCTGCTCCGGGGTCTGGTGCAGGCCGGTGTAGATGACCTCCATGCCCGCGTCGCGCAGGGCGCGCGCGATCACCTTGGCGCCGCGGTCGTGGCCGTCGAGCCCGGGCTTGGCGACCACCACGCGGATCTGTCCGGACACTCCCATAACTGCCTCCATGATCATGGGGTGCGGCACACCGGATGGGGTGGCGCGGTGTGAGCGAGCCGCAGGTGTAAACGAACGTTAGCGCCCGCGCGCCGCGCCCGACAGTTTTACGCCGGGCGGCGAGGGGGAAATCACACAGTGGGACACATTCACCGAAAGGGCCGGGGCTGCCCGTGGTGACCGGCGAGGGACACGCCGGGAGGCACGGGGACGCCCGGCTCGTTCCTTCGAGAGCCGCAGCCAGGACGCCGCACCGCCGCGTATCGAGCCGCAGGGCGGGGCGGTGCGGCATCCGCTCCGGCTCCCGCTGAGGGCACCGCGGGTCGACGACGACCCGGGCGCCGCGACGGGAGGTGGGCTATGGCAGCCCCGTCCTCGGACAGCGAGCCGGCCCCGGGACCGACACCCCAGGAGCCCTCCGGCCACCTCGGCCGCATCCCCGGCCACGCCCTGTGGAGCGGCGCGCTGTGGAGCGGGCACAGCGCGGAACTGGCCAAGGTCGCCGCGATCGACCTCGCCCTGTTCGCCGGCCACCTGCTGCTCTACCCCACCGGCATCCTGCCCGAGCGCGTGCCGACCCCGCCGCGCGCGCCCGCCGACGACACCCTCGGCACGCGCCGCGCCACGGACCCGCCCGACCAGGGGCGGGCGCACCCCCCGGTCCTGCTGCTGCACGGCTTCGTGGACAACCGCTCGGCCTTCACCCTGCTGCGCCGGTCGCTGCTGCGGCACGGCTGGACCCGGGTCCAGGCCCTCAACTACTCCCCGCTGACCGGCGACATCCGCACCGCCGCGGCGATGCTCGGCCCGCACATCGAGCGGGTCTGCGCGGAGTCCGGGCACGCGCGGGTGGACATCGTGGGCCACAGTCTGGGCGGCCTGGTCGCCCGCTACCACGTCCAGTGCCTGGGCGGTGACGCCCGGGTGCGCACCGTGGTCACCCTGGGCACCCCGCACTCCGGCACCCGCGCGGTGCCCGCCCTCGCACCCCACCCGCTGGCCCGCCAGATGCGGCCGGGCTCGCCCGTGCTGGAGGAGCTGGCGGCGCCCGCGCCCGGCTGCCGGACCCGGTTCGCGGCCTTCTGGAGCGACCTGGACGAGTTCATGATCCCCACCGGGTCGGCGCGCCTCGAACACCCGGACCTGTCCGTCGCCAACATCAGGGTGCGCGGAATCGGCCACCTGGCCCTTCCCGTGCACGGCTCGGTGGCCGCGGAGGTCAGGCGAGCCCTGTCCGGAGCGGGCCCGCTGCCCGACGCCATCGACGCCGCATAACGGACACATAACGGTCGAATACCAACCGAACACCGGGCAAGGCGGGCGTCAGGTCCGGCCGGAAGATTGTCCGCACCCGGTACGGAGGGCTACAGTCGCCGCTGATTCTCCTGCTGCCTAGGCGAAAGAGAAGCTGGCGGTGAACCAACGTCACCCGTCGGAGTACGCCTCCGACCACGACGCCCACGCGTACGACGCCTACCCCCCGGGTTCCTACCCGGCCGTGGGCACCGCATACGCGGACGACACGACCGGCAGCTACAGCTACGCCTCCGTCCCGCAGCAGGCCGCGCCGTACGACGAGCAGTACGCCTACGGGTACGACCCGAACGCGCCCCGGCAGGCCCCGCCCGGCGGCTACGACCCCAGCGGGTACGACACCGGGACGTACGCCTACCCCGCCTACGGCTACGACACGGGCACCCAGCCCGTCTACGACCCGTACGCCGCGGCGGCCGGCACCGGCACCACGTACGACGACACCGGCACGTACGACACCTCCGCCTGGCAGACCGCCGCCCAGCAGGTCCCCCCGCAGCAGCAGGAGTGGGACTCCGGCGCCTACCCGCTCTACGACGGGTACGGCTACGGGTACGACAGCGGCGGCGACACCGGGGTGTACGAGCAGGTGAGCGCGCCGTTCGGGGCCCCCGGGAGCTATGACGCGCCCGGGACGTACGAAGCGCCCGCCGGCGACACCGCCGCCGGGTACGCGTCCGTGTACGGGCCGGCCGCCGACCCCGCGGCCACGTCGACCGCCGCCATGGCGGCGGTCCTGCCCGTCGCCCCCGGGCCCGCGCCCGACGACACCGCGCTGCTCGACGCGCAGTTCGCGTTCGGCGCGCCCGCGGACGACACGCCCGTGCGCCACGACTTCACCGACGACGAGGTGCCCACCGCCCGCAGCCGCCGGCGCAAGCCGGCCCGGCGCTCGGCGCTGATGACCGTCGGGGTGCCGTCGGTGGCCGTGATGGGCGTCGCGGCGGTCGGCGCCGCGGCGTACGGCGAGGTCGGGTCGGCCCACGACGCGTCGGCCACGACGGCCGACGCGGCCGACACCAAGGCGCCGACCACGCAACTCGACCGGCAGTTGAGCGGGGTGAGCCAGGACGCCGACGACTTCGCCACGCGTGCCAGCCGCTCCCAGGAGCGGGTGGACCTCGCGGACCGGCAGGCGGCGGCGAAGAAGGCCGCGGCCGCCGCGGCCGCCCGCAAGGAGGCGCTGCGGCCGAAGTTCGTGCTGCCGGTGAAGCAGAAGGGGCTGAGCGCCTACTTCGGGCAGTCCGGCGAGCACTGGATGGCCCTGCACACCGGCATCGACTTCCCCGTGCAGGTCGGCACGCCGGTGATGGCCGTGACCGACGGCACCGTGCGCACCCAGTGGAACAGCTCCTACGGCAACATGGCGATCGTCACCGCGCCCGACGGCACCGAGACCTGGTACTGCCACCTGAGCAGCACCAAGATCCGGTCCGGCAAGGTGAAGGCGGGAACCGTCATCGCCTACTCCGGCAACACCGGCAACACCACCGGGCCGCACCTGCACCTGGAGGTCCGGCCGAACGGCGGCACGCCCATCGACCCGCTGCCCTGGCTGCTGTCCCACGGGCTGGACCCGAGGTAGCCGCGCCGGCCCGTGCCGGGCCGGCGCCGTTCAGAGCTTCTCGACCGGGGCGTAGCGCAGCAGCAGTTGCTTGGGGCGCTCGTCGCCGAAGTCGATCGTGGCCTTCTCGTCGCCCGGTCGGCCGGTGACCGCGATCACGGTGCCGAGCCCGAACTGGTCGTGGGTGACGCGGTCCCCGACCGACAGCGAGATCACCGGGCGGTCGCCGGCGGAGCGGCGCGTGGCGAAGCCGCCGGTGCCGGAGCGCCCGCGCGCGCCGACGGAGGACGCGACGGACGCGGCCGCCTTGGACCCGCTCCCGCCGCCGGAGGCCGGCTGCCCGGTCCGCTTCCACTCGATGAGCGCCTCGGGGATCTCCTCCAGGAAGCGGGAGGGCGGGTTGTAGGACGGCTGCCCCCAGGCACTGCGCATCATCGAGCGGGTCACGTAGAGCCGCCGGCGGGCGCGGGTGATGCCGACGTAGGCCAGCCGCCGCTCCTCCTCCAGCTCCTTGACCTGCCCGAGGGCGCGCATGTGCGGGAAGACGCCGTCCTCCATGCCGGTGAGGAACACCACCGGGAACTCCAGGCCCTTGGCGGTGTGCAGCGTCATCAGGGTGATCACGCCGCCGGTGTCCTCCTCGCCGTCGGGGGCGTCGGGGATCTGGTCGGAGTCGGCGACCAGCGCGACGCGCTCCAGGAACTCGGCGAGCGACCCGGTCTCCTCGCCCTCCCGCTCCTGCTCGAACTCCAGGGCGACGGCGGCGAGTTCCTGGAGGTTCTCGACGCGGGTCTCGTCCTGCGGGTCGGTGGACGCCTGCAACTCGGCCAGGTAGCCGGTGCGTTCCAGCACCGCCTCCAGCACGACGGCGGGGCCCGCGCCGGACTCCACGACGGTGCGCAGCTCGTCCATGAGGGTGTTGAACCGCTTGACCGCGTTGGCCGAGCGCGCGGCCATGCCGTACGCCTCGTCGACGCGCCGCAGCGCCTGCGGGAAGGAGATCCGCTCGCGTCGGCCGAGTGCGTCGATCATCGCCTCGGCGCGCTCGCCGATGCCGCGCTTGGGCACGTTCAGGATGCGGCGCAGCGGCACCGCGTCCTCGGGGTTGGCGAGGACGCGCAGGTAGGCGAGCACGTCGCGGACCTCGCGGCGCTCGTAGAAGCGGACGCCGCCGACGACCTTGTAGGGCAGGCCGACCCGGATGAAGATCTCCTCGAAGACACGGGACTGGGCGTTGGTGCGGTAGAACACCGCGACGTCGCCGGGGCGGGCGTCGCCGGCGTCGGTGAGCCGGTCGATCTCCTCGGCGACGTACTGCGCCTCGTCGTGCTCCTGGTCGGCGACGTAGCCGGTGATGACGGGGCCCTCGCCGGACTCGGTCCACAGGTTCTTCGCGCGCCGCCCGGCGTTGCGCTCGATGACGGCGTTGGCGGCGCCGAGGATGTTCTGTGTGGAGCGGTAGTTCTGCTCCAGCAGGATGGTGCGGGCCTGCGGGTAGTCCTCCTCGAACTGGAGGATGTTGCGGATCGTGGCGCCGCGGAAGGCGTAGATCGACTGGTCGGCGTCGCCGACCACGCACAGCTCGGCCATCGGGATGCCCGGGGCACCGTCCGCCGTGCCCTCGCCGGTGCCGACGAGTTCGCGGACCAGCGTGTACTGCGCGTGGTTGGTGTCCTGGTACTCGTCGACCATGACGTGCCGGAACCGCCGCCGGTAGTGGTCGGCGACGTCGGGGAACGCCTGGAGCAGGTTGACGGTGGTCATGATGATGTCGTCGAAGTCCAGCGCGTTCGCGTCGCGCAGCCGGGCCTGGTACATCGCGTACGCCTCGGCGAGCTTCCGCTCGAAGAGCCCCCCGGAGCCTCCGGACGCGCCCGCCCGGGCGGCGAACGTCTCGTGGTCGACCAGTTCGTTCTTCAGGTTGGAGACCTGCGCGCTGAACGACTTCGGCGGGAACTGCTTGGGGTCGAGGTCCAGGTCGCGGCAGACCAGGGCCATCAGGCGGCGCGCGTCGGTGGCGTCGTAGATCGAGAACGACGAGGTGAAGCCGAGCGTCTTGGACTCGCGGCGCAGGATGCGCACGCAGGCGCTGTGGAAGGTCGAGACCCACATCGCGTTGGCGCGCGGGCCGACGAGCTCCTCCACGCGCTCCTTCATCTCGCCCGCGGCCTTGTTGGTGAAGGTGATCGCGAGGATGGAGCCCGGGTGCACGTCGCGCGCGGCGAGCAGGTGGGCGATGCGGTGGGTGAGCACGCGGGTCTTGCCGGAGCCTGCGCCGGCGACGATGAGCAGCGGCCCGCCGTGGTGCTCCACGGCGGCGCGCTGCTGCTCGTTGAGCCCCGCGACGAGCTGCGCGGGGTCGAGCACGGGGCGCGCCGCGCCGTTGCGGTAGTGCGCGTCGTGGGCGGGCGGGTCGTCGTACCGCCCCTGGAACAGGTCGTGCGGGACCTCCTCGCCACCGGGGCCGTCCTCGGGCGGCGGAGGCTGCCCGCCGTCGGAGGGCCCGTGGGCCGCGTCCAGACCGTCCAGGAAGTTGTCGTCAAAGAGGCTGCTCATCGCCTCCCGAGTCTAAGGGCTGTTCCGTGATCCCCGACGGGTGTACGACGACGGCGACGGCGCCTCGCGGCCGGGCCGGGCGCACGACGGGAACGGCGGGCCGTACGCACCGGAAGGGCCGGGCCCGGGTAGCCCGGGGGCGACGCTGCGTGACCGCGCGGCGGCGCCGGCGGAAGATGACGAAAAGGTATCGGGCCTTGTCGGACATCGCCCTTCCCAGCCGTGCCGGGCTTTGGCTAGCGTGCCGCACCAGCCGGCACCGGCAGCGTCCGAGAGGAGTCCGCCCGCCATGGCGACGCACCGTAAGGCTCGTACCGCGCTCCTGAGCACCCCCGGGCCGCGCGCGGCCGTGGGGATCACCACGGCCGCGCTGGCCACCGTCACGCTGCTCAGCGAGAGCGCGAGCGCCACGCCCGCTCCGGCGAAGCCCGCGCAGCCGTCGATCAGCGAGGTCAAGAAGCAGGTCGACACGCTCGACCAGCAGGCCGAGGCGGCCACCCAGAAGTACGACCAGGCGCAGGAGCAGACCGACCGGCAGAACACCAAGGTCAACAAGCTGCTCGCGCAGGTCGCCCGGAAGACGCAGCAGCTCAACGACTCCCGGCGCGTGCTGGGCGAGTTCGCGGCGGCGCAGTACCGCAGCGGCGGCGACCTGACCACCAGCCGCTACCTGCTGTCGGGCGACCCGCAGGACCTTGCCGACGAGGTGCACCTGACGGACGTGATGGGCAAGCGCGAGCACGCCGCGGTCGAGGCGTACCAGACCCAGCAGGTCGCGGTGACCCAGCAGCGGGTCGAGGCGGCCAAGAGCCTGGCCACGCTGACCGCCCAGCAGGGCGTGCTGAAGTCCGCCAAGCAGGACGTGCAGACGAAGCTCGGCGCCGCGCAGAAACTCCTCAACAGCCTCAACGCCCAGGAGAAGAAGCGGCTGGCGCAGTTGCAGGCGCAGCAGGAGGCGGCCGCCAAGGCGAAGGCCGAGAAGCTCGCGGCCCAGGAGAAGGCGAAGCAGGCGGCGGCGGCCAAGGCGGCGGCCGCGGCGAGCGCGACCACCACCACGACCACCTCGACGGCCGGATCCACCGCCGCCGAACAGGCCATCGCCTTCGCCCGCAAGCAGCTCGGCAAGCCGTACGTGTGGGGCGCCACCGGCCCGGACTCCTACGACTGCTCGGGGCTGACCCAGGCCGCCTACAAGGCCGCCGGGATCGACCTGCCGCGCACCACCTACGACCAGGTGAACGTGGGCACCAGGGTGGCGGAGTCCGACCTCCAGCCGGGCGACCTGATCTTCTTCTACAGCGACGTGAGCCACGTCGGGCTCTACATCGGCGACGGCGAGATGATCCACGCCCCGCACACCGGCACCGTGGTGAAGATCGCCCCCATCACCGAGATGCCCTTCTACGCGGCCGTCCGCCCGTAATGGCAGCTGTCGTCCGTGTCGCCACCGCATGACCCGGATGTCCGTCGAGCCCTCCGGTAAAACCCAAGGTCACAAAGCGATTTCGGTCACATTGCAATCCAAACTTCCCAAGATGCCGCGAAGTTGACTACGGTAGCCCGCTAGGTGGTCCGCCTCCCGCCGGCAACGGTCCGGCAGCGCACCGCCTCCGCCTAATCCGGCCACCGGCCGGAGCCGGGGACCCAGGAGCACTTCGGGGTGAATCGGGGCAGACGCGACGAGCGCCGGCCCCGTAGGGCGACCTTCCCCGCCCGAACCCGTCAGCTAACCCGGTCGGCGGTCCACGGAAGGAGTCGCCTCCTTGGCGTCGCACCGCAAGCCGCGCACCCCGATACTCGCGTCGACGGGCGCGCGGGCCGCCGTCGGGATCACCACCGCGGCCCTGGCATCGGTCACCCTCTTGAGCGAGACGGCGAACGCGGCCCCCGCGAAGCCCTCCATCAGCGAGGTCAAGAAGCAGGTCGACACGCTCAACCAGCAGGCCGAGGTCGCCACCCAGCAGTACGACCAGGCCAAGGAGAAGACGGCGGCGCAGCGCACCAAGACCAACCAGCTGCTCGCCCAGGTCGCCGACAAGACCGAGCAGATGAACGAGTCCCGGCGCGTGCTGGGGCAGTTCGCGGCCGAGCAGTACCGCACCGGCGGTCTCGGCTCCACCACGCAACTGCTCTTCTCGGACGACCCGCAGAGCTTCCTGTCGCAGAACCACCTGCTGGACCGGCTGACCGCCACGCAGGAGCAGGCGCTCAAGACGTTCAAGATCCAGCAGGAGCAGGCGTCCGTCCAGCGCGCCCAGGCCACCGCGAGCCTGAAGCAGCTGACCAGCTCGCAGAGCACGCTCGCCACGCAGAAGAAGAACGTCCAGACGAAGCTCGCCGCCGCGCAGAAGCTGCTCAACACCCTCACCGCCGCGCAGAAGGCCAAGCTCGCCGCGTTGCAGCGGCCGAAGACGACCACGTCGTCGTCCTCGTCGTCCTCCTCCTCGTCGTCGTCCGGCACCACCCCGACCTACACCGGCAGCGCCACCGGCCGCGCGGCCGCCGCGATCCAGTTCGCGCTGGCGCAGCAGGGCAAGCCGTACGTCTTCGGTGCCACCGGCCCCAGTTCGTACGACTGCTCGGGCCTGACCCAGGCCGCCTACAAGGCCGCGGGGGTCAGCATCGGGCGCACCACCTGGGACCAGGCCAAGGACGGCACCGCGGTCTCGGAGGCCGACCTGCGCCCGGGCGACCTGGTGTTCTTCTACTCCGGCCTCAGCCACGTCGGGATCTACATCGGCAACGGCAACATCGTGCACGCCCCGCACACGGGCGCGTCGGTCGAGGTCGCCCCGCTGAGCTGGATGCCGTTCGCCACGGCGCGCCGCATCGTCTGACCGCCCGCGCCCGCGCCGGATTCGGCGGAGGGCGCGGTGCCGGCGGTCGGCGCGCTGCCGTCCGCCGGCGCGGTGTCGGCGGTCGGCGCGCTCAGGTCCAGAGCACCGCGATGAAGATGTTGACGACGGTCAGGCCGCCGACCGCGCCGAAGGAGACCGCGTCGACCTCCTCCTCGTCGCGCCTGACGTAGACCAGCCCGAGGATCACCAGCAGCACGGCCAGCTTGACGCCGATCTTGACGCTGCTCAGGTGCCGGTCGTCGGCGTGCGCCAGACCGACGAGTGCCACACCGGTGACCAGCATCGCGCAGGCCCCGTAGAGCATGCCGGGCACGAAGCGCGGCGCGGCACCGACCCGGCCCATCGCCTTGAGCTGGGTGAGGAAGCCGCCCAGCAGCGCCGCGATGCCGATGATGTGCAGCCCGACGAAGACATTGATGAGGGTGTCCATGCGCCGGACCCTACGGCGCGCATAGCACCGGGCGGCGGGCGGGGTGCCGTATCGCGGGCTTCGGTCGCCCGGCGCCCGGATGCGGGCGGGTCACCCGTCGGACGGCGGTCGGATCCGGTCGGCCGCGACGGAAAGCGGGCAGTCCCGGACAGTGGGCCCGGGTGGGGTCGGGGGCAGGTTTAGCGTCACTGGCAGGTGGCCGGTACCCATCGCCGACGGCTCGTCCCCGGCGCGGCCACCTCCGCCGGGCCCGGCGGCGCCGCGTTCCCCCGTGCACGGTGCCGCCGGGCCTCCCCGACGAAGGAGTGACGGCCGCATGGCCTCGCACAGTCGCCGCAGTCGCCACCGCCGCGGCCCGGCCCCCGCCCCGGTCCCGCCGGTCGGCCCGGCGGGCCGCGCGGCCTCCGCCGGCCGGCCCACCGACGGCGCCCACGCCGACCGCCCGGCGAACGGCCGGGCATCCGGCCCCGCGGCCGTCGACCGTACTCCCGCCGACCACCCGGCGAGCCGCCACGCACCCACCGACCGTGCCCCCGGCAGCCGCCCGACCCCCGGCCGCCCGACCCCCGGCCGTTCCTCCGCCGACCGCCCGACGGCGCACCGCGCCTCCGCCGGCCCGGCCCCGGCCCGGGCTCCGCTCGGCGGGCTTCCGGCCGCCCGCGCCGCCCTCTCGCTGGTGCTGGTCTCGGCCGCGTCCGTCGGCGCGCTCGGCGGGAACGCGCAGGCCGCACCGGGCCCGGGCGGCGGCCCGGTGACCGCCGGCCCGGACGGCGCCGCCGCGACACCCGCGACCCCCGCGGCAATCCGCGCCCGGGTCGACGCCCTGTACCGGCGCGCGGAGACGGCCACGCAGCAGTACGACGGCGCGCGGCAGCAGGTCGGCGCCGCCCGCGCGGCGGTGGACGGCCTCCAGGACGAACTGGCCCGCAAGACCGCGCGGCTCGACACCACCCGCGACACGCTGGGCGCGGTCGCGGCCGCGCAGTACCGCTCGGGCACGCTCGACCCCACGCTCCAACTCGCGCTCAGCTCCTCGCCGGAGACGTACCTCGCCCAGGCCGGCGCGCTGGACCGGATCGGCGACCGGCAGGCCGCGGCGCTGTCCCGGCTCGCCGGTGAGCGGCGCGACATCGAGCAGACCCGTACCGAGGCGAACGGCCGGCTCGCCGCCCTCAAGGCCGCGCAGGGGCGACTCGCCGACCGCAAGCGGACCGTGCAGAGCGCGCTGCACGCGGCGCAGGCCCTGCTCGCGTCGCTCACCCCGGCCCAGCGCGCGGCCGTCGACGCCTCCGACGGCTCGGGCGGCACCGCCCGGCACTCGGGAGGTGCCGCCACCCGCGGCACCTCCCGCGCACGGCTCGACGCCGACCCGGCGCCCTCCGCGCGCGCCGCGCGGGCCGTCGCCTTCGCCTACCGGGCCATCGGACGGCCCTACGTGTGGGGCGCCACCGGCCCCGGCGCGTACGACTGCTCGGGGCTCACCCAGGCCGCGTGGAAGGCCGCCGGCGTTTCCCTGCCGCGCACCACCTACACCCAGATCAACGCCGGGACCCGCGTGCCGCGGTCCGCGCTGCGCCCGGGCGACCTGGTGTTCTTCTACTCCGGCGTCTCCCACGTGGGGATCTACATCGGACACGGCGAGATGATCCACGCCCCGCACCCGGGCGCCGCGGTCCGGATCGCCCCGATCTCCGAGATGCCCTTCGCCGGCGCCACCCGCCCGGCCTGACGCTGCCCACCCGCCCGGCCCGACGACGCCCTCACGCCCGGCCCGACGCTGCCCATCCGCCCGGCCCGACGACGCCCTCACGCCCGGCGGAACGGCCCGGCTCCCCGGGGGACGAACCCCGGGCCTCAGCGCAGGGTGACCTGGGCGGGGCCGTTGAAGGGGGCCAGGGACAGGACGGTCGCGGGGGTGCGCAGCCCGTCGTGGCCGGCGAACAGCGCGCGGGCCGCCGCGAAGGGCACCTCGCCGCCGGTGACGCGGGCGGCGGTGTCGTACAGCGCGCGGATCTCGCCGGTCATCCCGTCGTCGCTTTCGGCGCCGGTGCCCCAGACGTCCCACAGCAGGGTCTCGACCTTGTTCAGGGCGGCGAGGTCGAGCCGCACGTTGCCGGCCACGAACCACTCCCCCACCATCGGCCCGTCGGGCAGTCGCAGACCGAAGGACTTCGGGTCCGCCGCCCCGGAGCGGACCAGCCGCCACGCCTCGCCTGCGGTGAGGAAGCGGTCCCGCGGCACGTCGGTCGGGTCGAAGGGCATCGGGTACCAGCCGCTGTCGGCGATCTGCGCGTCGGCCAGCAGCCAGCCCCGCTCCTCGTCCCAGTACTCGGTGACGACGTGGTCGGAGTGGAACCCGTCGGTCCCGAAGTAGTCGGCGAAGCCGGAGCGCAGGCGCGCGGGGACGCCGACGTGGCGCAGCAGGGAGACGTGCAGGAGGGTGAAGTCCCGGCAGATCCCGACGAACCGGTCGGCGAGCTCCCGCCGTTCCGCCAGCGGGGCGCCGTCCCGGTCCACCACCAGCCGCAGGATGTCGTCCACGTAGCGGCTCTCCGCGTCGTCGCGCATCCGGTCCGCGGCGATCGGCACCCCGAACTGCCCGCCCTCGACCCGGTGGACCATCACCTCCCGGACCACCCGCGCGAGCGCGCCGGCGTCCCTGGGCAGGTCGGTGTACCAGCCGACGAACTCGCCGGGGTCGGAGAAGGCGCTCTGCGAGGCGTAGAAGGCGGCTTCCTCCGGGGCGAGGCGGTGTGCGGTCATGGCGGAGCCCCCTGCCTGCGGTACCCGTTCTCGGCACCGGACCTCGGCCACGATCCCGACGAGCGCTCCGGCGCACCCCACCGTGCCAAAATCCGCCCCGCCGTGTCCAGGGTCCGTACCGCCACCGGTACCGCGGCGGTACGCCACCGGTACGGCCGGACGGCCCCGGCTTGACCTTCCCCCTGGGACAGGCCCCATCGTGGTCGCACCGGCCGCCGCCCGGGCCGGACGCCCCGGCCGGACCCCCGGGCCGGACCGGCCACGCCTCGGAAGGACGACCGTATGACCTCTGCGACGGCGACCGCGTGCCTCGTTCTCGACATCGGCGGGGTGCTGGAACTGACCCCGCGCACCGGCTGGGACCTGGCCTGGGACCGGCGGCTGGGCCTGCCGGCCGGCACCGTGGACCAGCGGCTGGCACCGGTGTGGCGGGCGGGCGAGGTCGGCGCCGTGACCGAGCCGGAGGTGCGGACCGCGGTCGGCACCGCGCTCGGCCTCGACGCGGACCGGACCGAGGCGTTCCTCGCCGACCTGTGGACGGAGTACCTGGGCGTGCCGAACACCGAACTGATCGCGTACCTGGAGGAGATACGGGGGCGCTGCACGCTGGGCATCCTCAGCAACAGCTTCGTCGGCGCCCGGGAGCGCGAGGAGGAGCGGTACGGCTTCGCGTCCCTGGTCGGCGGACCGGACGCGGTCGTCTACTCCCACGAGATCGGCCTGTCCAAGCCCGATCCGCGGGCGTTCACGCTGACCTGCGAGCGGCTGGGCGCCCGTCCGGCCGACTGCCTGTTCGTGGACGACCTGCCGGCGAACGTCGAGGCGGCCGAGGCGGTCGGGATGTCCGCGGTGCTCCACACGGACAACGCCACGACGCTGAAGCGGATCGCGGCCCATCTCGCGGCCGCGGCCTGAGCCGGCCGTGGACCTGCTGACCATCGGCGCCTTCGCCCGGGCGGCCCGCCTGTCACCGAAGGCGCTGCGGCTGTACGACGAACTCGGCCTGCTGGTGCCGGTCCGGGTGGACCCGGGGACCGGTTACCGCTTCTACGCGCCCGAGCAGCTCGACCGGGCCCGGCTGGTGGCGTGGCTGCGCCGGCTGGGCATGCCGCTGGCCGGTATCCGGCGGGTGTGCGCGTGCGCCACCGACGCGGAGGCCGCCCAGGAGGTGCGCGGGTACTGGGCGCGGGTGGAGGCGGAGACCGCCGCGCGGCGCGACCTCGCCGGGTTCCTGCTCGCGCACCTCGACCGGGCGCCGGAACCCGCGGACGCTCCGCCCGGGTCCCCGGCCGCGGCCGCTGCGGAAGGGGAGCCCGCCGGGCCGCGCGGCGCGCTCGCCCTGCGCTACGCCGCCCGCTCGGACGCGGGCCTGGTCCGGCCGGGCAACCAGGACGCGGTCTACGCCGGGCGGCGCCTGCTCGCGGTCGCCGACGGCTTCGGCCCGGCCGGCGCCCCGGCCAGTGCGGCCGCGATCGGGGCGCTCGCCGGCCTCGACACCGCGGGGCCGCTGCCGCCGGGCCACCTGCTCAACGTCCTCCAGGACGCGGTGGAGGCGGCGGCCCGCGCGGTCGGCGCGAGCACCGGAGCCGGGGGCGGGGCCGGTCCGTGCACTGACGCCGACGCACCGGACGCGATCCCCGACGGCACCACCCTCACCGCCATGCTGTGGACCGGGACCCACCTCGCCCTGGTGCACATCGGGGACAGCCGCGCGTACCTGCTGCGTGGCGGCGAGCTGTTCCTGATCACCCACGACCACACGCTCGTGCAGTCCATGGTCGACGACGGCCGCCTCACCGAGGCCGAGGCCGCCTCCCACCCGGACCGGTCCCTGCTGCTGCGCGCCCTGCTGTCCGGCGGCCCGGCGCCGACCGCCGACCTGAAGCTGCACGCGCCCCGGCCCGGCGACCGCTACCTGCTGTGTTCCGACGGGCTCCCCGCGGTGGCCGGGGCGGCGGACATCCGCCGGGTGCTGGCGGCCGAGGCCGAACCCGACGCCGCCGCGGCCGCGCTGGTCGCGCTGGCGAACGCCGCCGGCGGCCCCGACAACGTGAGCTGCGTGGTGGCGGACGTCGTCGTCCCCGCGACGGCGGCCGCCATAAGGGTACGAACTACCACTTAAACCCCGACCGGAGGTCACGGTTCGGGCATTCCGGCCACCGCGGCACCGCACCGGCGTAGTGTCTACGCTCGCCCGATGAGCCGACCCGACGGGAGAACCACGGATGCAAGCCCTGGAGGCGAGTTGGGGCGACTGGATGGCGGCCTTCCGGCAGCGCTACGACCGGCTGCCCGAGGCCGCGCCCGACGTGCACTGTCCCAACTGCGGTACGCCGGAGCTGAACCTGACCTTCTGCGGCCTGCCGGCCGACCGCGTCGGATACGCGTCCTTCTGGTGCGGGAGCTGCCTGACCGGCGTCCACCTCAGCCGCTGCGCGGTGCCCGAGGACGTCCCCATGGACTCCTTGCACACCCCGGTGGAGCAGCGCACCGCCCACACCCCCAACTACGCCCTGGTCTGGCCCACCGACGACGAGGACGGCTGAGGACGACGGCGGGGCGGCGGACCCGGGTGGCGGCGGGACGCCCGTCCCCGGACCGGCCGTCCCCAGACCGGCCCTCTCCGGACCGGCCGTCCCCGGACCGGCTGCCTCAGACCAGCCGGCGCGCCGTCGCCCACCGCGTCAGCTCGTGCCGGTTGGACAACTGGAGCTTGCGCAGCACCGCGGAGACGTGGGACTCCACCGTCTTCACCGAGATGAACAGCTGCTTGGCGATCTCCTTGTACGCGTAGCCGCGCGCGATCAGCCGCAGCACCTCGCGCTCCCGCTGGGTGAGCCGGTCGAGGTCCTCGTCCACCGGCGGGGCGTCGGTGGACGCGAAGGCGTCGAGCACGAACCCGGCCAGCCGCGGCGAGAAGACCGCGTCGCCGTCGCGCACCCGGAAGATCGAGTCGACCAGGTCGGGGCCGGTGATGGTCTTGGTGACGTAGCCGCGCGCGCCGCCGCGGATGACGCCGATCACGTCCTCGGCCGCGTCGGACACCGACAGCGCGAGGAAGCGCACCGGCCGGTCCGGGTCGGCGCTGAGCGCGGCGCACCGCCGCAGCACCTCCACCCCGCCGCCGCCGGGCAGGTGGACGTCGAGCAGCACCACCTCGGGCCGGGTCGCGGTGACGACAGTGACCGCCTGGTCCACGTCCGCCGCCTCGCCGACCACCTCGACCCCGGTCTCCGCGGTGACGCCGATCTCCGCCTGGACCCCGGTGCGGAACATGCGGTGGTCGTCGACGAGGACCACCCGGACCCGTCGCTCGTCTCCCGTGGGCGTAGTCATGCCGCCGCCACCCTCTCCATCTCCAGTTCGACTTCCGTGCCGCCGCCGGGCGCGGGCCGCAGCCGGGCCTCGCCGCCGTTGCGCCGCATCCGTCCGATGATCGATTCTCTTACGCCCATGCGGTCGTCCGGAACCCGGTCGAGGTCGAAACCGGGACCGTGGTCGCGCACGGAGACGAACACCCTCGCCTCCTCCACCTCGGCGTAGACCTGGACCGCGCCGTCGCCACCGTACTTCGCACCGTTGACCATCGCCTCGCGCGCGGCCTGCGTCTGCGCCACCAGCCGTTCGTCCAGCGGGCAGTCGCCGACGCAGACCACCTCGACGGGCACACCGTGCGCGTCCTCCACCTCGGCGGCGGCCGCCCGTACCGCCTCGGCCAGCGTGGTCGGCTCGTCGTCGCGGCCGGTGCCCTCGGGGCGGTAGAGCCAGGCCCGCAGCTCGCGCTCCTGCGCCCGGGCCAGCCGGGCCACCTCGCGCGGCTCCTCCGCGTGCCGCTGGATCAGCGTGAGCGTGTGCAGCACCGAGTCGTGCACGTGGGCGGCGACCTCCGCGCGCTCCTGGGCGCGGATGCGCAGCAGGCGCTCGGCGGACAGGTCCTGTGTCATCCGCACCAGGTACGGGCCGGCGATCAGCGCGACCCCGACGAGCACCGCGAGCGCGGCCTGGAGGATGCCGCCGAGGTGGCCGCCGGAGCCGCGCACCACGATGAACCCGGTCACGCCCGCGATCACCAGCACGATGCCGCCGGCCGCGCGCACCAGCGGCCAGAACCGCTTGCCGTGGCTCATCTCGACCCAGCGCGCCTTGCGGGCGTTGTCGGCCTGCCGCCACACCAGCGCGACGCCGACGCCGATCACCAGCAGCGGCCACACCGCGCGGTTGGCCGCGCCGAGGTTGAGGTTGTCCACGAGGATGCCGGTGCCGACCGCCAGCGCGATCAGGGCCATCACCTGGCCCTTGTCGGGGCGCTTGCCGGCCAGCCAGGAACGGGCGTCGCGCGGCTCCTTCGCCTCCGCGACGCCTCCGACCCCGAGCGGGACGAAGAACCAGAACACCGCGTACAGCAGGATGCCGATGCCGTTGAAGACGGCGAGCAGGACGAACAGCGCCCGCACCCACAGCACGGGCAGCCCGAGGTGGCCGGCCAGTCCGCGCGCCACACCGCCGACCATCCGGCCCTCGGAGCTGCGGTAGAGCTTGCGCACCCCGTCCGCACCGGGCTGCGGGGGCGCGAGGAAGGACGCTCCGGAGACGCCGCCGGACGGTCCGGGCGGCGGCGGGGGGCTGGCTGACATACCCCGATCGTCACACAGGCACGTCCCGCGGGGCATCAGGGTGAACCCCCGTAGGGCGGCCGGCGAACCCCCAGCCGGTGTCCGGGGCGGGATCAGGGTCGCACCAGGGTCGGGCCGGGTGCCGGTGCGGCGCGCGACCGGCGACCATGGTGTGCATGACCGACGACCCCACCGACCCGAGCGCGGCCCCGGCGCCCGGCGGCCCCCCGGGCGCCACCCGGGTCGGCGCCGACCCCGCCGGCACGCGCCCGGGCGGCCACGGAAGCGGAGGCGGAAGTGGAAGCGGAGGGGACAGCGGAAGCGGAGGGGACAGCGGCACCGGCGCCACCCGCGCGGCCGACGGGGGCACCGGCGGCACGGACCCCGGCCGCCCGAAGCTCCGGCGCGGCCACGGCGACGACAAGGTGCTCGCCGGTGTCTGCCACGGGGCCGGCCGCTACTTCGACGTCGACCCGGTCATCATCCGGATCGTGCTCGCGGTGCTCGCGCTGACCGGCGGCATCGGCCTGATCATCTACGGGCTGGGCTGGCTGGTCGTCCCGCAGGAGGACGAGGAGGAGAGCGAGGCGCACCGCCTGCTGTCCGGCCGGATCGAGGGCGCGCCGCTGACCGCGGTGCTGATGGCCCTGGTCGGCTGCGGGCTGTACGCCTCGCTGCTCGGCAACGGCGCCAGCCAGGCGTTCTCACTGATCCTGCTGGTCGCCACGGTCGCCGCCGTCCACTGGTCGCAGCAGCGGTCCCGGATGCGGGCGGCCGGCGAGGCCCCGCCGGCGGCGGCCGGGTCCGTCGCGGACGCGCCGCCCGCCGCCCAGGCGCCGCCCGGGCCGGGGAGCACCCCGTCGTGGTGGCGCGACCCGCTGACGAAGGCACCGCCCTACCTGTGGGGCCCGGACGACGGCCCGTACGAGGAGGCGGACCGGCAGGCGTGGCGGGAGCGGCGCAGGGCGGCGCGCCGGGAGCGGACGTGGCCGTTCGGGCTGGCGGCCTTCGTACTGGCGGCGACGGCCGCGGGTGTGGGCACCTCGGTCGCGCTGCCGCGCACGTCGGTGGGCCGCAGCGCGGAGATCGGGCTGGTGTCCGCGCTGTTCGTGTTCGGCGCCGCCTACCTCGTGGCGTCCTTCGCGGGACGGCCGCGCGGCCTGACCGCGTTCTGGTCGCTGCTGACCGTCGCGGGGCTGGTCGGCACGGCCTGGCTGCCGAAGGACGGCACCGGCTGGACCACCCGCTGGGCGCCGGCCTCCGCGACCGCGGTCCGGCCCTCGTACGAACGCGGCGCCGGACACGTCGTCCTCGACCTGCGCAGGACGTCGCTGGCCGGCCGCACCGTCAGCACCCGGCTGAGGGTGCGGGCCGGCGAGGCGCTGGTGCGGCTCCCGGCGCACGCCACAGTGGTGCTGCGCTACCACATCGGCGTCGGCGAGCTCATGCTGCCCGGAGAGGAGCACGGCGGAGTGGACGTCAAGACCGGGGCCCACGACACCAAGGTCTTCGGCCCGGCGCCGGGCACCGCGTCGGACGGGACCGTCGACCTGCGGGTCGACGTCACCGCCGGAGACGTGCGGGTGGTCCGGTGAGGCGGCACCGCTTCGAACCGGCGGCGCTGGCGATGGGCCTGGTGCTGGTCGCGCTCGCCGGGTTCTTCCTGCTCGACGTGCTCGGGGTCTGGGACCTGTCGGACCCGCACCGCACGATCCCGATCGCGGGCACGGGCCTCGGCCTGGTCGCGGCGACGGCGGTCGTCACGCAGGGGGTGCGGACCGCACGCGCCCTGCGGAGGCGCCGGTCCCCCCGGCGGTAGCCGCGGCGGTGGCACGGTCGGTCCCGGTGGAGGCGGTGCCCGGGCCGGCTCCGCTGCGGCGCTTCCTGATCAGCAGGTCGAGCGACAGGTACGGGGTGCCCGCGAGCAGCAGCGGCAGCCAGGCCATCAGGTACGCGAGGTCGTTGCCGTAGTAGTAGGGCGTGGTGGACCAGCTCACCGTCAGCCACAGGCTCAGCGAGATCAGCGCCCCGCCGAGCGCGGCCACCCGGCCGAGCAGCCCGAAGAACACGCCGAGGCCGACCGCCAGCTCGCCGAAGGCGATCGCGTAGCCGAAGCCGTGCGGCGCCTTCAGCGCGAGGTCGACCAGCCCCGGGATCGCCGCCGAGTCCCGCACACCGTGCAGGGTCTGGAGCAGCGAGCCGTTCGCCGAGTCGGTGAAGAAGGTGTCGCTGGTCAGCTTGTCCAGCCCGGCGTAGGCGAACGTCACCCCCAGGAAGATCCGCAAGGGCAGCAGCGCGTACCGGCGCGCGGTGTCCCGCCACGTCTCCAGCATCTTCTTCCGCCTCTCCCGCCGCTGTTGGTGGGGTGGAAGTCGTCTTCCGGTGCAGCGGCGTCAGGGGGAGGTACGTACGCCGGGGCGCCGCGACTCACCGCGGCGCTACTTTTCCCGGCCGGTCACTCCCACTCGATGGTGCCCGGCGGCTTGCTGGTGACGTCGAGCACGACCCGGTTGACCTCGGCGACCTCGTTGGTGATCCGGGTGGAGATCCGGGCCAGCACGTCGTAGGGCAGCCGGGACCAGTCGGCGGTCATGGCGTCCTCGGAGGAGACCGGGCGCAGCACCACCGGGTGGCCGTAGGTGCGGCCGTCGCCCTGGACACCGACCGAGCGGACGTCGGCGAGCAGCACCACCGGGCACTGCCAGATGTCGCGGTCGAGTCCGGCCGCGGTCAGCTCCTCGCGGGCGATGGCGTCGGCCTCGCGCAGCAGGTCCAGCCGCTCCCGGGTGACCGCGCCCACGATGCGGATGCCCAGGCCGGGGCCGGGGAACGGCTGCCGCTGGACGATCTCGTCGGGCAGGCCGAGCTCCTGCCCGACCATCCGCACCTCGTCCTTGAAGAGCATGCGCAGCGGCTCGACGAGGGCGAACTCCAGGTCCTCGGGCAGGCCGCCGACGTTGTGGTGCGACTTGATGTTGGCGGTGCCGGTGCCGCCGCCGGACTCCACCACGTCCGGGTAGAGGGTGCCCTGCACCAGGAACTCCACCGGCTGGTCGTTCGGCGCCTCGGCGACGATCTCGGCCTGCGCCTGCTCGAAGACCCGGATGAACTCCCGGCCGATGATCTTGCGCTTCTGCTCCGGGTCGGAGACCCCGTCGAGCGCGGCGAGGAAGCGCTGCGAGGCGTCCACGACCTTCAGCCGGACCCCGGTCGCGCCCACGAAGTCCTTCTCGACCTGCTCCGTCTCGCCCTTGCGCATCAGGCCGTGGTCGACGTAGACGCAGGTCAGCCGGTCGCCGATGGCGCGCTGCACGAGGGCCGCGGCGACCGCGGAGTCCACCCCACCGGACAGCCCGCAGATGGCCCGGCGGTCGCCGACCTGGGCGCGGATCGCGGCGATCTGCTCGTCGACCACGTTGCTGGTGGTCCACTCCGGCGTGATGCCGGCGCCGCGGTAGAGGAAGTGCTCCAGGATCTGCTGGCCGTGCGTGGAGTGCATCACCTCGGGGTGGTACTGCACGCCGTACAGCCGCTTCTCGTCGTTCTCGAACGCGGCGACCGGCACGACGTCGGTGCTGGCGGTGACGGCGAAGCCCTCCGGCGCGGCCGAGCAGGCGTCGCCGTGGGACATCCACACCTCCTGCCGGTCGGGGGTGCCCTCGAAGAGGGTGGAGCCGGGCCTGGAGACCTCCAGGGCGGTCCGGCCGTACTCCCGCGCGCCGCTGTTGTCGACGGTGCCGCCGAGCACGGTGGCCATGAGCTGGAAGCCGTAGCACATCCCGAACACCGGGACGCCGGCCTCGAACAGCTCGCGGTCCAGGCGGGGCGCGCCCGGCTCGTAGACCGACGAGGGGCCGCCGGACAGGATGATCGCCCGCGGCCGCTTGGCCAGCATCTCGGCGACCGGCATCGACGAGGGCACGATCTCGCTGTAGACCCGCGCCTCGCGCACCCGGCGCGCGATGAGCTGGGCGTACTGGGCGCCGAAGTCCACGACCAGGACGGTGTCGGCGGCGGCGCCGTGGGGAGCGGGGTCGGCTGGGGTCGCTGAGGACACGGGCGGCCTTCCGGCGAGAGTACGGGAGCGTGCCGCCCAGTCTACCCAGCGCCGCAGCGGTCCTCGGACGGCGCCCGCCGGCCCCGGGCGCGGTCCGCCCGGCCCCGGCCCCGGGCACCTCTCGCCGCCGCCCCGCCTTGCGCCCGCCCCCGGTCCGTGGTCCATACTGGGCGCCATGCACCCGCACACCTTCGCGTTTACCTATGGCACCGGCCGGTCCGGCTGCCATGGCCGCGTCGCGTGAGCTGAAGCAAGCGACCTCCAGGCGCCCCGGGCCACTCGGCCCGGGGCGCCTGTCGCTTCCCCGGACCGCGGCCCGGGTCGTGACCGACGTGCCACCGACCCGAGGAGCAGACCGTGACCGACACCCTTCCCCCCGAGACCGAGCAGACCATCGCCGACGCCCGGCAGCGCATCGACGACCTCGACACACGGATCATCGACCTGGTCCGCCAGCGCGTGGGGGTGTCGCAGGAGGTGCAGCGGGCCCGGATGGGCGCCGGCGGCCGCCGGCTGCACCTGGCCCGCGAGATGGAGGTGCTGCGGGCGTACGGCGACGCGCTCGGCCGGCCCGGTACCGCGCTGGCGATGACGCTGCTGGAACTGGGCCGCGGCCGGGCATGAGGCCGGGTAGGACGATATGACCGCCACGCCCGCGCGTCACCTTTCGAGGGGGATCACCCGAACGGCACGTGACCGGCCGACGGCCCTTTCGTTGGAGGTGGTGTCCGTGCCAGCCAGGGGCGGTCACCCCACACCACGCGTGGAGAGGGACACCGTCTAGACGCAGCTAGGCGGGGTGTGAGCCGGTGCGATGAGGCGGCCGCGGCACTGTGGCCGCCGTGGGACCTCGCACCGGTCGAAGTGGCCGGACGGCAGGGGACAGCAGCCTGGTCACGACTCTGAAAGAGGCGGTCGGTTCCCGGGGACGCCCGGGACCGGCCGCTCTGCGAGTCACACATTACAGCGTGTTCAGGGCGTTTTGGGCACCTTCGGCGCCCGCTCCGCCTTCGACTCCCGTTCCGCCTTCGGCACCCGGGGCACCGGCAGCAGCGGGAGCCGCAGCGCCCCGAAGGCGTCCGCCGGCACGGCCGGGGCGGCCGGCGGGACCGCGGCGATCCGGCGGTACTCCTCGCCCTGGGCCGGCCGCGGGTCCGGCGCGCCCTTGTTCGGCCACAGCGACATCGCCCGTTCGGCCTGCGCGGTGATCGTCAGCGACGGGTTGACCCCGAGGTTCGCCGAGACCGCCGCGCCGTCGACCACATGGATGCCCGGGTGCCCGAACAGCCGGTGGTACGGGTCGATCACGCCCTGCTCGGCGTCCGCCCCGATCGGGCAGCCGCCCAGGAAGTGCGCGGTCATCGGCCGGTCGGTGGCCTCGCCGATGTTGCTGCCGGCGAAGCCGTTGATCTCGTCGGCGATCAGCTCGGCCGCCCGGGCGCCCTCGGGGATGTGCACCGGGTTGGGGGCGCCGTGGCCCTGACGGGCGGTCAGCAGCCCCTTGCCCGGGCCCTTGCGCTTGCGGTAGGTGGTCAGCGAGTTGTCGCTGGTCTGCATCACCAGGCCGATGATCGTCCGCTCCGACCACCGGAAGTTCGACAGCGAGCGGAACGCGACCGCCGGGTGCCGCAGGTAGTTGACCGCGAACTCCGCCCAGCGCGGCAGCTTCCCCCGGTGGGGCGCGGCCATGATCGACAGGTTGCCCATGGCGTTGGAGCCGCGGCCGTAGCGGACCGGCTCGATGTGGGTGTGGGCGTTCGGGTGCACCGACGAGGTGATGGCCACGCCCCGGGTGAAGTCCAGCGGGCGGTCCGGGTAGCGCTTGCGGTAGCGGGACGCGGAGGTCTGCGCGCCCACCAGTGCCTCGGAGTTGGTCCGGGTCAGCTCGCCCAGCCGCCGGGAGATCCGCGGCAGCCGGCCGGCGTCCCGCATGGCGTGCAGCAGGGTCTGGGTGCCGTAGGTGCCGGCCGCGACGACCACCTGGCGGGCCCGCAGCACCTCCCGGGCGCCCCTCCTGCGCCGGTCGGTCGGCACCGTGGTGACGCGGTAGCCGCCCTCGGGGTCCTCGGCCAGCCCGACCACGGTCGTCATCGGCCGGATCTCGGCGCCGGCCTGCTCCGCGAGGTGGAGGTAGTTCTCGTTGAGGGTGTTCTTCGCGCCGTGCCGGCAGCCGGTCATGCACTCGCCGCACTCGGTGCAGGCCCGCCGGCGCGGCCCGGCGCCGCCGAAGTACGGGTCCGCGACCTCCTCGCCGGGCGCCGCGCTCGGCCCGCCGGTCCCGTCGCCCTCGCCGCCGGCGTCCTCCCCGCCGCAGGCGTCCCGCCCGTCGCCGAAGAACACCCCGACCGGCGCGAGGTGGAAGGTGTCCCCGACGCCCATCTTGTCGGCGGCGTCCTTGAGGTGGACGTCGGAGGGGGTCATCGTCGGGTTGAGCCGCACTCCGAGCATCCGCCGGGCCTGGTCGTAGTAGGGCGCCAGCTCCTGCTGCCAGTCGGTGATCGCGCCCCACTGCCGGTCCTGGAAGAAGGCGGCCGGCGGGACGTAGAGGGTGTTGGCGTAGTTCAGCGAGCCGCCGCCGACGCCCGCGCCGGCCAGCACCAGCACCTTGCCGAGCACGTGGATGCGCTGGATGCCGTAGAGGCCGAGCGAGGGCGCCCACAGGTAGTTGCGCACGTCCCAGGAGTTCTTCGGCAGCTCGTCGCGGGCGAAGCGGCGGCCCGCCTCCAGCACGCCGACCCGGTAGCCCTTCTCGGTCAGCCGCAGCGCGGACACCGCCCCGCCGAAGCCCGAGCCGACGACGACGACGTCGAAGTCGTAGCCGTCGTCGCTGCCGTCTGCCTGTGCCACCTGGTCCTCCGGAGGGTCGGTCGGTCATGCCGCGGCCGTCGGCCCGGGCGGGTGCGCCGGGCGGGCCGGGCTGCTGGGCGCCGGCGGGCGCTCAGCGGATGCGCAGCGCCTTCATCAGCCGCAGCGACGCGTTGAGCAGCGCCGCGTACTTCTCGTCGTCCATGCCGAACGCCGGGCCCATCGGCATCAGCCGCTGCACCGCCACGGTCTGCGCCTCGGTGTACTTGAGGATGCCCTCCGAGCCGTGGCGGCGGCCGAGCCCGGAGTCCTTCATGCCGCCCATCGGCGCCCGCACGCTGCCATAGGCCGCGCCGTACGCCTCGTTGACGTTGACCGTGCCGGAGCGCAGCCGGGTCGCGATCGCGGTGCCGCGGCGGACGTCGCGGGTCCACACGCTGGAGTTGAGCCCGTACTCGGTGGCGTTGGCGCGCGCGACCGCCTCGTCCTCGTCCGCGAAGCGGTAGACCGACACCACCGGGCCGAAGGTCTCCTCGGTGCACACCGCCATCGGCGCCTCGACCCCGTCGAGCACGGTCGGCTCGTAGACGTACGGGCCGATGTCGGGGCGCGGGCGTCCGCCGGTGAGCACCGTGGCGCCCTTCTCCCGGGCCTCGTCCACGTGCCGGCTGACCACGTCGAGCTGCCGGCGGCCGACCAGCGAGCCCATGCCCGCGCCGTAGGCCAGCGCGGTGCCGAGCTTGAGCGACCGGGTCAGCGCGACGAACTTCGCGGTGAAGGCGTCGGCGACCGACTCGTGCACGAACAGCCGCTCGATGGAGATGCACAACTGCCCGGCGGAGGCGAAGCAGGCGCGCACCGCGCCGGCGGCGGCCCGGTCGAGGTCGGCGTCGCGCAGCACCAGCAGGGCGTTCTTGCCGCCGAGTTCGAGCGAGGCGCCGACCAGCCGGGCGGCGGCGCGCTGGGCGACCTCGCGGCCGGTGCGGGTGGAGCCGGTGAAGGAGACGTAGTCGGCGTGCTCGACGACCGCGGGGCCGACCACCGGGCCCTCCCCGATCACGATCTGCCACACGTCCTCGGGCAGCCCCGCCTCGATGAGCTGCCGGCGGGCCCACAGCGCGGTCAGGGCGGTCTCGGTGTCGGGCTTCATCACCACCGCGTTGCCGGCCGCGAAGGCGGGCAGCGCGTCGCCGACGGACAGTTCCAGCGGGTAGTTCCAGGGCGAGATCTGGCCCACCACCCCGCGCGGCTGGCGCAGTTCGAGTGCCCTGGTGAGCGCGGGCACGGCCCCGGTGTGCCGCTTCGGCCGCAGGTAGGCCGGCGCCCGGAAGCCGTAGTGCCGGGCGGACATCGCGACCACCTGCACCTCTTCGTGGGCGTGCAGCCGCGCCTTGCCGGTCTCCACCTGGATCAGGTCCAGGACCTCGGCCTGCCGGGCGAGCACCAGGTCGTGGAAGCGCAGCAGCACCCGGGCCCGCTCGCGCACCGGGGTGGCCGCCCAGCCGGCCTGGGCCGCGCGGGCCCGGCGGTAGGCCTCGGCGACGTCGTCCGGGGTCGCCTCCGGCAGGTCGGCGAGCTTCTCGCCGGTCAGCGGGGTGTGGCCGGCGGTACGGCCGGAGCCGAGCACGCCCGCGGTCAGCCGGGCGACCAGGTCGGGGGTGACGACGTCGCGCGGGCCGCGCGCGACGGCGGGCCGGGGGGCGACGGGGTTGTCGGCGCCGCCGCCGTCGAGGGATGCACTGCGGGTCACGCTTTCCGGCGAATCCGTCATGCCGGTGAGGGTACGGCGGCCGGACCGCCGTGGGTACCCATCAGTAGCTTTTTTCTGCGGGACTTCCACGATCGCGCCAGCATGTGATGGCATCGTGATGATCTTCGCAGCTCAGAAGGGGTCGAATAGGTGGGCGGAACGGCGGTCAGCCGGCGCTGTAGGTCTCCACGGCGCGGTCGAACGCCTGCTGGACCGCGGCCCGCTGGCTGTCCAGCCCGGTGACCAGCACGACGTGGTACTTCCCGTCGATCAGGAGGGCGAGGTTGCGCGCGTACACGCCCTGGCCGCTGGAGTTGCGGTAGGTGTACTCGCCCTCCGCCGCCGGGTGGCCGTCGAGCGTCAGGGACTGGAGGCCCGACGCCGAGGACCAGGCCGAGGAGCGGAAGTCGGACAGCTCCGGCTCGTCGAGCTGGTAGGCCACCGGGTCGCTGCCGCGCGCGGAGGACCGGTCGCGGCCGGGGACCACGGTCAGCTGGAGGTCGTCGCCGGCGTAGGTGACCTCGTCCTGCGCGTTGGGGCCCGAGCGCTGCCAGCCGGTGTGCACCGCGACGGAGAAGCCAGCGGGGTCGTGCCGCAGCGCGAAGTCCGGGCCGAGCGAGGGCCCGGCCGGGGAGGCCGGCGCCGACGTGGTGGGCTTGGCCGGCGGCGTGGTGGCGGGCGCCGAGGTGCCGGACCCGGGCGCGGTGGAGGCGCCGCCCTTGCCGTCGGACTTCCCGGCGCCGGGCTTGGGCATGGACGCCGGCACGCTGCGGTCGGCCTTCGCGCCGGAGCCGTCGCCGCGGTGCGGCATGACCAGCAGGGCGTACGCCACCGCGGCCGCGAGGATCACCAGCACCGCGATCAGCAGCTTCACCCCGAGCCGGCGTGGCGACTCGTCGCTGCCGTCGGGACGCCGGTAGACGACGTCCTCCTCGTGGATGGGCGGGCGGGCGGCGGGCCGCTGGCCGCGGGCCGCGGCGGGCTGCGCCGGCACGGCCGGGCGCGGCGGCCGGGGCGGCGGCGCCGGGCGGACCGCCTCCATCGGCGCGGTGGTCGCGGTGGCGCCGGCGGGTGCCGCCCCCAGGCCGGACATGCCCAGGGCGCCGGCCGGGCCGGACGCCTGCGCGGGCTTCGGCAGTTTGGGGGGCTTCGGCGGCCGGCCGGCCCTGGCCTCCTTGCCGCGGGCGTGCCGGCGGTGCCGGGTGCCGCCCGCCTCCGCCGCGGCGGCCGCCTTCCGGCGGCGGCGCACCAGCTCGCCCCGGCGCCGCTTCACCGGCAGCTTCGCCGGGTCGGTGGGCACCTGCACGGTGCCCACGCCGACGTCCGGCTCGGGCGCGGAGCGGATCAGCGAGCGCAGCCAGCCGCCCAGTTCCTCGGCCTCCGGCCGCTCCTCGGGGTCCTGGCGCAGCAGCGACTCCACGACCGGCCGCAGCGGGCCGCACTCCTCCGCGAAGGCCGGCGGCTCCGCGCAGACAAGCTGGACGAGTTCGGCCGCGCTCTCCTCGGGGAAGGGCGGGTGGCCCTGGACGCTGCGGAACAGCAGCGAGCCGAGCGCCCACAGGTCGGCGGCCGGGCCCACCGGAGGGGACAGCCGCCAGTTCTCGTGCACCTCGTGGGCCTGCTCCGGCGCCCAGCGCTCGGTGACGGCGCCGACCACGGTGATGCGGTTCTGCCGGGCCCGCTCCTGTTCGAGCGCGGAGCGCGGGCCGTGCCAGTCGTCGGACTCCGCCTCACCGCCGCCGGCGAGCACCTGCTCGGGCACCGGGTCGTACCCGCACAGCGCCTCCTGGGCGGCGCCGGCGGCCAGGCCCGCGAGCATGGCCCGGCCGTCGTCGCAGACCAGGACGGTGCTCGCGGTGACGTTGCGGTGGGTCCAGCCGGTGGCGTGCAGGGCGCGCAGCGCGGTCAGCACGTCGGAGGCGACCTCGGCGGCGCGGTACGCGTCGAGCGGGCGCTCGGCGAGCATCGCGGCCAGCGACCGGGCGGACACCAGTTCGCTCGCGATCCACAGGCTGCCGTCCTCGACGAAGATGTCGAAGACCTGCACCAGCCGGGGGTGGTCGGGGATGGCGGCCGCGCTGCGGGCCGCCTCCAGGGCGCGCCGGGCGCTCTCGTCCAGCCCGTCGTCGCCCGCCGTGTCCGGGCCGTCCTCGGCGCTGACCACCTCGGGCAGCAGCACCTGGTGGACCAGGACCTCCTGGCCGCTGTAGGTGTCGAAGGCGCGGCTCTCCACGAGTTCGAAGCCGTCGGCGGGCGGCCGGGGCAGCCGGTAGCGCTCAGCGAGCACCCGGCCTGCGTACTCCTCCACGGCGCCCCCCTTCCGGCCCGCCCGTTCGCTCATCCGCCCGCGTCCTGGAAGGACCCCCGAAACGGTCAGGCCCTTTCAGGTCCGGACACCTCCGACGACGAGACGGTCGGTATCCGGCTGCGGACAGTCCACACGTACTCACCATACGTGCTTCGGCCCCGTCACTCGGCCGGTTTGAAGGTACTGAAGAAGGTCGCGAGCCGCTTCGCGTTCGCGTCGTCGCCCCACGCGCCGGCCGGGGTGGTGAACATCAGGGCGTAGCCGTGCTTCGCGTCCGTCACCATGCCGCGGTTCAGGACATGTACGGCCTTACCCTGCTCCTGCCGGGTGTATTCCCAGTCGGCCGCGTCGTAGTCGCGGTAGTCCGCGGACACCACCTTGATCTGGTGGTAGCCCGGCATCGAACCGGGCGCGGCGGCCGCCGAGGTGCGCCAGTTGCCCAGCGCGCTCTTGCCCGGGTGGTGGGTCCAGTCCACGAGCAGGTTCTCGCCGCCGCTGCCCTTGAAGCGCGAACCGACGCCGTACCCGTCGTCCCCGACCCGCTTCCATCCCGCGGGCAGCGCGATGGAGAAGCCCTCGGAGTCCTTGAAGACGTGCCAGCCCGCGGGGAGGGTGCCGGTGCCGGATGACGAGGTGGAGGGGGAAGCGGAGGACGGCGCTTTGGTGGAGGCGGTGGTGGCGGGCCCGCCGGTGGCGCCGTCGGGGTCCTGCGCCTGCCCGGTCGTCTCGGCCGCGTTGCGCCCGGTGGCGCTGATGGAGGTGCTGGGGGTGCCGCTCGGCGCGCCCTTGCCGCCCTTGTCGTCGCCGCCGCCGGAGTTGGCCACCGCCACGCCTATCAGGGTGCCGAGCAGCGCCACCAGCACCACGGCGATCACGATCACCAGGGTGCGGCGCGGCACCACGTCGCTCAGCGGCGCGCGGGCCGGTCCGGCCGGCGCCGCCGCGCCCGGTCCCGCGGGCGCCTTGCGGTCGGCGGCCTTGCGCAGCGACCGCAGCGCCTCGCGCGCCCTGGCCTGGTCGAGGGCGGCCTTGCGGGCGGCGGGCGGTGCGTCGGTGGGCACCGGCTGGGGGTCGGCGGCAGCGCCCGCGGCCGGCGGGGCCGCCGGGAGCGCCATCATGCGGGTGGCGTCCGCGGCCGGCGCGGCCGGCTCCTCCGGGGCGTTGACCACCGCGTCCAGCAGCCGCCGCGCGCCCGCGTCGTCCAGCCGCCGCTGCGGGTCCTTCACCAGCAGCCCGGTGATCACCTCGGCGAGCGGTCCGGCGTTGCGCATCGGCCCGACCGGCTCGGTCATCACCGCGGTGAGGGTGGCGATCGCGGAGCCCTTGTCGTAGGGCGGATGCCCCTCGACCGAGGCGTACAGCAGCGCCCCCAGCGACCACAGGTCGGCGGGCGGGCCGGGCTTCTGGCCGCGGGCCCGCTCGGGCGAGATGTACGACGGCGCGCCGACGAGCATGCCGGTGGACGTCACCGACGGGTCGCCGTCGATCAGGGCGATGCCGAAGTCCCCGAGCACGACCCGTCCCGCGCCCGAGGCGCGGCCCGCCTCGTCGTCGCCGGCCTCCGCGAGCAGCACGTTGGACGGCTTCACGTCGCGGTGCAGGATGCCCTCAGCGTGCGCGGCCCTGAGCACGTCGAGCAGCACCAGCCCGATCTCGGCGGCGCGCCGGGGGCTGAGCGGGCCGTCCTCGCGGATCGCGTCGGCCAGCGAGCGGCCCTCGACCAGCTCCATGACGATCCACGGCCGGTCGTCCTCCTTGACGACGTCGAAGACCGTGATGGCGCCGGTGCTGCGGATGCGCGCGGTGGCCTTGGCCTCGCGCAGGGTGCGGGTGACCAGCCGGCGCTTCTCGTCCTCGTCGACGTTGCCGGGGAAGCGCAGCTCCTTGACGGCGACGTTGCGGCCGAGCGTCTCGTCGACCGCGCGCCACACCGTGCCCATGCCGCCCTTGCCGAGCACGCCGCCGAGGCGGTACCGGTCGGCGAGCACGCGTCCGTCGGTGCCTTCGTCCTCGCTCATGGAATCCCTCTGTCGTGTCTGACCGGTGCCGTGCCTTCCGGCGCCGCGTTCCGGCGGGTGCCGGGCCGGGCGGCGGCGCGCACCGGGCGCCGCTGCGCGCGGCGCGGTCGGGGCAGCCGCCAACTGCGGCACCGGCGGCGGTTGTCGGGCGGTTCGGCTCCCATCATCCCCGACCGGGGAAGGTGGTTGCGAACCCGGCAGGTCAGTCGGCGGCCCGGAATCCGGCGACGGCGTTGTCGAACACCGGTCGCCACTTCTGCCACTGGGCGTCGGGGGCCGACAGGTAGATCGCGTACTCGGTGGCGCCTGGCCGGCCGAAGCCGAGGTCGATGGCGTGCCAGGCGCGGGCCTTGCCCTGGAAGGTGAACTCCCACAGCGCGGCCTGCTGGCCGAGGCGCACGGTGCGGTCCATCCGCTCCCGGTGGTAGGTGTCCCCGACGGCCTGCTCGGTCTGCGGCTCCAGTTCCTGGAAGTGCTCCAGGGGGTCGGTACTGGCGAAGGGCAGCGCGTCGACCTTCAGTCCGACCAGGCCGTCGGGGGTGACCCAGTCGACCTCGTCGGTGCCGTTCGGGGTGGTCCGCTTCCAGCCGTCGGGCACCGGCACGGAGTAGTGGTAGCCGTCGTGGTCCTCCTCGGCCAGCCGGTAGCCGGCCGGGAGCGGCGGCGCGGGCGTGGTCTGCCCGCCGGTCGGGGCGGTGGACGGCGAGGCCGTCCCGGACGTACCGGTCGGCGCCGGGTCGGCTTCCGCCGAGGAGCTGTTCGCGCGGTGGACGGCGTACAGCGCGCCGCCGATCACCACGGCGGCCGCCACGGCCGCGGCGATCCAGGGCAGCGCCCGGTGCCTTCGGCCCCCGGCGGGTGGCGGGACCGCGTGCGCTCCGCCCGGCCCGCCCGGCGGTGCCGTGAGGCCCCCGGCCGGTCCGCCGGACGGCGGGTGGCCCGTCGCCGGGCCGGGGGGCGCGGCGTGGGAGGCCGGGGCGTACGGCGCGACGCGGGTGGTGGTGGTCTGGCCGGGCGGCGACTCGAAGCGCCCGCGGTCCACCCGCGTGGTGTCCGAGTCGGCCGCCGGCACCCGCAGCATCCGCTCGGCCTCGTCGGCCGACAGCCGGTCGCCCGGCTCCTTGGCGAGCAGCCCGGTGATGACGCCGATGAGCGCACCGGCCTTCGCGGGCGGCCGCACCGGCTCCTCGGCGATGGCGTACGCCGTCTCGATGGCGGTCGGGCGGCGGAAGGGGGACGAGCCCTCCACCGCCTGGTACAGCGTCGCGCCCAGCGCCCACAGGTCCGCCTCGGGCCCGGGCGGCACGCCGCGTATCCGTTCCGGACTCAGGAAGTCGATGGAGCCGATGAGTTCACCGGTGCGGGTCAGGGTGGAGGTGCCCGACGCCTGCGCGATGCCGAAGTCGGTGAGCACGACCCGCTGGTCCCCGCCGAGCAGCACGTTGCCGGGCTTGACGTCGCGGTGCAGCACCCCGGCGCGGTGCGCGGCGCGCAGCGCGGCGATCATGCCGCGGCCGACCCGCGCCGCCTCGGCGGGCTCCAACGGGCCCTGCTCCTTGAGGCGTTCGCCCAGCGTGACCGAGGGGACGTACTCCATCACGATGGACGGCAGCCCCGCGTCGTCGACCACGTCGTGCACCACCACGACGTTCGGGTGGCTGATCCGCGCGGCGGCCCGCGCCTCGCGCCGGGTGCGCTCGAAGAGCGTGGCCAACTCCTCGTCGTCCATGTGCGGTTGCGGCGAGTGCAGCTTCTTCACCGCGACCAGGCGGCCGAGGAGTTCGTCCTCGGCCCGCCACACCGTGCCCATCCCGCCCCGGCCGACGCGTTCGAGCAGCCGGTAGCGGCCCGCGACGAGCCGCCCTTCGTCGCCGTGTCCGGCCCCATCCATGTCGTGCCCTCCCCGCGGGCGCCTCCCGGCTCGCGCCCAGGCGAACTCGGCGCCTAGAGAGGCACGATATCGGGAGCGCCCAACCGGGCGGCGTCCGCGGTCTGGTCGTCGGGCTGCAGTTGGGACTCGCGCTCGGCCTCGACGCGCTTCTCGTAGTACTCGACCTCCCGGTCGATCTGCGCCTGGTCCCAGCCCAGCACCGGCGCCATCAACTCCGCGGCGGGGCGGGCGCTTCCGGTGCCGCGGTCGAAGGTCTCGATGGAGATGCGCGTCCTGCGGGTCAGCACGTCCTCCAGGTGGCGGGCGCCCTCGCTCCTGGCGGCGTAGACGATCTCGGCGCGCAGGTAGTCGTCGGCGGCCGGCAGCGGGTCGCCGAGCGAGGGGTCGTCGGCGATCAGCGCCAGCACCTCCTCGGCGAGCGTGCCGTAGCGGTTGAGCAGGTGCTCCACCCGGGCGACGTGCAGGCCGGTGCGGGCGGCGGTGCGGGCCCGGCCGTTCCACAGCGCCTGGTAGCCCTCGGCGCCCAGCAGCGGCACCTCCTCGGTGCAGCAGCCGGCGACCTTGCGGTCCAGGCCGTGCACCGCCTCGTCCACCGCGTCCTTGGCCATCACGCGGTAGGTGGTGTACTTGCCGCCGGCCACCACCACCAGGCCCGGCAGCGGGTGGGCCACGGTGTGCTCGCGGGACAGCTTGCTGGTCGCGTCGGACTCCCCGGCCAGCAGCGGCCGCAGGCCCGCGTACACGCCCTGGACGTCGTCCCTGGTCAGCGGGGTGGAGAGCACCGAGTTGACGTGGCCGAGCAGGTAGTCGATGTCGGCGCTGGAGGCCGCCGGGTGGGACTTGTCCAGGTCCCAGTCGGTGTCGGTGGTGCCCACGATCCAGTGCCGGCCCCAGGGGATGACGAAGAGCACGCTCTTCTCGGTCCGCAGGATCAGGCCGGTGGTGGAGTGGATGCGGTCCTTGGGCACCACCAGGTGGATGCCCTTGGAGGCGCGGACGTGGAACTGGCCGCGCTCGCCGATCAGCGCCTGCGTGTCGTCGGTGAACACCCCGGTGGCGTTGACCACCTGCCGGGCCCTGATCTCGTACTCGCCGCCCGCCTCCAGGTCCTCGACCCGGGCGCCGACCACCCGCTCGCCCTCGCGCAGGAAGCCGACCACGCGGGCCTGGTTGGCGGCCACGGCGCCGTAGGAGGCCGCGGTGCGCACCAGCGTCACCACCAGGCGGGCGTCGTCGACCTGGGCGTCGTAGTACTGCAGGGCGCCGACCAGGGCGTCCTTGCGCAGCGCGGGCGCCACCCGCAGCGCGTGCCGGCGGCTGAGGTGGCGGTGCACGGGCAGGCCCCGGCCGTGGCCGGAGGAGATCGACATCGCGTCGTAGAGCGCCACGCCGGAGCCCGCGTACAGCCGCTCCCAGCCCTTGTGCTGGAGCGGGTAGAGGAACGGCACCGGCTTGACCAGGTGCGGGGCCAGCCGCTCCAGCAGCAGCCCGCGCTCCTTGAGCGCCTCCCTGACCAGGGCGAAGTCCAGCATCTCCAGGTAGCGCAGGCCGCCGTGGATGAGCTTGCTCGACCGGCTCGACGTGCCGGACGCCCAGTCGCGGGCCTCGACCAGGCCCACGGACAGGCCGCGCGTGGCGGCGTCCAGCGCGGTGCCCGCGCCGACCACGCCGCCGCCCACGACCAGGATGTCCAGTTCGTGCTCGGCCATTCGGGCCAGAGCCTGGGCCCTCTCCGCCGGGCCGAGTGATGTCGTCCGCATCCGTGCCTCCGTGACTGCGTCGCTACGGTGTCGCTCGGTGTGTCGCTGTCTCGCTGCCGTCCGGTCGTCGGTGCCGCCCGCGCCCGCGCCCTCGCGCTGGCGCCGCGGCCGGTGCGGCGGCCGGGCGCGCGGCCGGTGACCGGCCACCTCGCGCCTACCCGCTCCTTCCGATAGTGACCGCCCCGGCGCCGACCGGCCAGCGCTGCCCGGCGCGCCGTGCGGTCATATCAGTCAATTGTCTGGTTAGCCTGCTTTAAAGCCCTTCGTGACCCCGTGCGCACGTCTCGCCAGGAGGGCGGCTCCAGGGAGAGGACCGGAAACCGTGCCCGCAGACCTCGCCGTACTCGGACTGGGCCATACCGGTCTCCCCCTCGCGCAGGCGGCCACCGCCGCCGGCGTCGGCACCATCGGCTACGACCCCGACCCGGCCGTGGCCGCCGACGTGAACGCCGGCCGGGTGCCGCCCGGCACCCTGGCCGCCGCCGAACTGCGCCGGATGCTGGCCGGCGGCTTCCGCGCCACCAGCGACCCGGCGGTGCTCGGCCGGGTCAGGACCGCGGTGATCTGCGCGCCCACCCCGCTCGGCGAGGACAACGCGCTGGACCTGACCGCGGTCGCCGCCGCCGCCCGGGCGCTCGCCGGCCACCTGCGCCCGCACACCACCGTGGTCCTGGAGTCGGCGGTGCACCCGGGCACCACCGAGGAGTACCTGCGGCCGCTGATCGAGGCCGGCGGGCTGCGGGCCGGCCGCGACTTCCACCTCGCCTACGCCCCCAGCCGGCTCGACCCCGGCAACCGCGCCTACCCGCTGTCCCACATCCCGAAGGTGGTCGGCGGTCTCACCCCCGCCTGCACCGAGGCCGCCGCCGCGTTCTACGGCCGGCTCAGCGAGCGGGTGGTGCGCGCCCGCGGCCCCCGCGAGGCGGAGGCGGTCAAGCTGCTGGAGACCAACTACCGGCACGTGAACATCGCCTTCGCCAACGAGATGGCGGTGTACTGCCACGACATCGGCGTCGACCTGTGGGACGTGATCCGCTGCGCGGAGACCAAGCCGTTCGGCTTCCAGGCGTTTCGCCCCGGGCCGGGCGTCGGCGGCCACGCGGTCGCGCTGGACCCCAACGCAGCGCCCCACTTCACCGGCGGCGCCGGCGGCGGCCGCCCGCGCACCCCCGGCCACCCGCTGCGCATGGTGGAACTCGCCCAGGAGGTCAACGGCCGGATGCCGCGCTACGTGGTGCAGCGCGCCGCGACCCTGCTCAACGAGCACGGCAAGTCGCTGCGCGGCGCCCGGGTGCTGCTGCTCGGCGTCACCTACAAGGCGGACCTCGCCGACCAGGAGGGCGCACCGGCCCGGGAGATCGGCACCCGGCTGACGGAGCTGGGCGCGCAGTTGTGCTACCACGACCCGTACGTGCCGCAGTGGCGCGTTCTCGACCGTCCGGTGCCGCGCGCGGACTCGCTGTGGGAGGCCGCGGCCGACGCCGACCTGACGCTGCTGCTCCAGCACCACCGCACCTACGACCTCCAGGGGCTGGCGGTCAAGGCCCAACTCCTGCTCGACACCAGGGGCGCGACCCCCGCGGGAGCCGCCGCCCGGCTCTGAGGGCCGTCCCGTTCGAAGCTCCGCGGTGTCGCGCCACCCGGCCGCACCCGGGCACGGGGCGACAGGGCCGCGTGGGGCGGGGGTTGTGCGGGCGTGTCGTGGTCCTGTAACGAGCGGATCAAGCATCTTGTCCGATTGTCGCCCCCCACTACTAGATTTCGGCGTCACTGATCGCACGGACGCAACCGTGTGCGATACCCGCTTCCGTCCCCGGGGGAACCTTTCGTGAGCGCCAACTTCCCACCTCCGCAGCAGCCTTCCGGCCAGAACCCGTTCGCCCCCGGCCCGGCGGGAGGCAACCCCTACGGGCCGCCGCCGGCCGGCAACCCGTACGGCCAGCCGCAGGGCCCCTACGGCGGCCCGCAGGTCGCGCCGGCCTTCAACCCGAACGCGTACCCGCCGCCGGCCGTCGCCCAGCGGCGCGACAACATCGGCCTCGGCATCGTGGCCGGCGTGGCGGTCGCCCTGGTCGCGGCACTCGCCTACGGCGGCCTGCTGCGCGCCCTGGCCAAGAGCGACGGCACCACCGTCGAGTTCCGCTACGCCGCTCTCGCGGTCGGCGCGCTGATCGGCGTGGTGATGGGCAAGGTCGGCGGCCGCACCGTCGCGATGCCGATCCTCGCGGCCGTGCTCGCGGTGCTCGCCGTGATGTTCGGCGAGATCTTCGGCGGCGCCCTGATCATCAGCCACTACGCCAGCGAGCAGGGCGGCAGCATCTCGGTGGCCACGCTGCTCTTCCACCACTTCGGCATCCTGTTCAAGGCGTGGAAGTCGGACTTCGGCGCGATGCGGGTGTTCTTCCTGGTGTTCGCCGCGGTCGCGGCCGCGGGTCTGGCCAAGCGCATGGGCGAGAACTGAGCGACCACCGCACCACCCGACCACCCGGCCGCCGCTCCCGGCGGCATGGCGAAGGGGCCCGTACCGCGTCGCAGCGGTACGGGCCCCTTCGCCGGTGCGGCCGGGCGGGCCGCCCGGCCGCACGCCGGCGGCGGTGCGTCAGCGGTGGTGGGTCGGCGACACCGTGACCTCGACCCGCTGGAACTCCTTCAGGTCCGAGTAGCCGGTGGTGGCCATCGAGCGGCGCAGCGCGCCGAAGAAGTTCATCGAGCCGTCGGGGGCGTGCGACGGGCCGAGCAGGATGTCCTGGGTGGTCCCGGCGGTGCCGAGGTTCATCCGCTTGCCGCGCGGCAGCTCGGTGTTGACCGCCTCCATGCCCCAGTGGAAGCCGCGCCCGGGCGCGTCGGTGGCGCGGGCCAGCGGCGAGCCCATCATCACCGCGTCCGCGCCGCACGCGATCGCCTTCGGCAGGTCGCCGCTGGCGCCGAAGCCGCCGTCCGCGATCACGTGCACGTACCGGCCGCCGGACTCGTCCATGTAGTCCCGGCGGGCCGCCGAGACGTCCGCGACGGCGGTGGCCATCGGCACCTGGATGCCGAGCACGTTCCGCGTGGTGTGCGCGGCGCCGCCGCCGAAGCCGACCAGCACGCCGGCCGCGCCGGTCCGCATCAGGTGCAGCGCCGCGGTGTACGTGGCGCAGCCGCCGACGATCACCGGCACGTCCAGCTCGTAGATGAACTGCTTCAGGTTCAGCGGCTCGTGCGACCCGCTGACGTGCTCGGCCGACACCGTGGTGCCGCGGATCACGAACAGGTCGACGCCCGCGTCCACCACGGCCTTGGAGAACTGCGCGGTGCGCTGCGGCGACAGCGCGGCCGCCGTGGTCACCCCGGCGTCGCGGACCTCCTTGATCCGCTGCCCGATCAGCTCCTCGCGGATCGGCGCGGCGTAGATCTCCTGGAGGCGCGCGGTGGCCCGCGAGTCGTCGATCTCGGCGATCTCGGCGAGCAGCGGCTCAGGGTCCTCGTACCGCGTCCACAGGCCCTCGAGGTTCAGCACCCCGAGGCCGCCCAGGTTGCCGATCCTGATCGCCGACTCCGGGGACACCACCGAGTCCATCGGCGCGGCCAGGAAGGGCAGGTCGAAGCGGTACGCGTCGATCTGCCACGCGATCGAGACCTCCTTGGGGTCCCGGGTCCGCCGGCTGGGCACCACGGCGATGTCGTCGAACGCGTATGCCCTGCGGCCCCGCTTGCCCCGCCCGATCTCGATCTCTGTCACGTGCTACGCCTCTCTGTCCGTCCAGCGCTCCCCAGTATGGCGGGTCCCCCCGAAGCGGGTGCTTCCGCCCACCCCGGGGCAAGCACGCGGCGGGCGGCGCCCGCCGAGGGGCGCGGCGTACGACGCGACCGGCCACGGCGGGGTCCCGGCGCCCCCGGGCGGTGCCGCCGGGGGGCCGCACGGTGGATCACCCGTGGTAGTTGGGGGCCTCGACGGTCATCTGGATGTCGTGCGGGTGGGACTCCTTGAGCCCGGCGGCGGTGATCCGCACGAACCGGCCCTTCGACTCCATCTCCGCGATGCTCTCCGCGCCCACGTAGCCCATGGTCTGGCGCAGCCCGCCGACCAACTGGTGCAGGACCGCCGACAGCGGGCCGCGGTAGGCGACCTGCCCCTCGACACCCTCGGGGACCAGCTTGTCGTCGGAGGAGACCTCGGCCTGGAAGTAGCGGTCCTTGGAGTACGACCGGCCCTGCCCGCGCGACTGCATCGCGCCGAGCGAGCCCATCCCGCGGTAGGACTTGAACTGCTTGCCGTTGATGAACAGCAGCTCCCCGGGGGACTCCTCGCACCCGGCCAGCAGGCTGCCGAGCATGACGCTGCTCGCGCCCGCGGCCAGTGCCTTGCCGATGTCGCCGCTGTACTGGAGGCCGCCGTCGCCGATGACCGGCACCCCGGCCTCGATGCAGACCTGCGCGGCCTCGTAGATCGCGGTGACCTGGGGGACGCCGATGCCGGCGACCACCCGGGTGGTGCAGATGGAGCCGGGGCCGACACCGACCTTGACGCCGTCCACGCCCGCGTCCAGCAGCGCCTTGGCGCCGTCGCGGGTGGCGATGTTGCCGCCGACCACGTCGACCTGGACGCTGGACTTGATCTTGGCCATCCAGTCCAGCGCGTTGCTGTTGTGGCCGTGGGAGGTGTCGACCACCAGGAAGTCCACGCCGGCGGCGGCGAGCGCCTGGGCCCGGTCCAGCGCCTCGGGGCTCGCGCCCACGGCCGCGCCGACCAGCAGCCGGCCGTCGGAGTCCTTGGCGGCGTGCGGGTACTGCTCGGCCTTGACGAAGTCCTTGACGGTGATCAGGCCCTGGAGCCTGCCGTCCTCGTCGACCAGCGGCAGCTTCTCGATCTTGTGCCGGCGCAGCAGCGCCATCGCGTCGGTGCCGGAGATGCCGACCGTGCCGGTGACCAGCGGCATCGGGGTCATGACCTCGCGGACCTCGCGGCTGCGGTCGGACTCGAAGGCCATGTCGCGGTTGGTGACGATGCCGAGCAGCCGGCCCGCCTCGTCGGTGACCGGCACGCCGCTGATCCGGAACCGGGCGCACAGCGCGTCGGCCTCGCCGAGGGTGGCCTCCGGCCGGACCGTGATCGGGTCGCTGACCATGCCGGACTCGGAGCGCTTGACCAGGTCGACCTGGCTGACCTGGTCCTCGATCGAGAGGTTGCGGTGCAGCACGCCGACGCCGCCCTGGCGGGCCATCGCGATCGCCATCCGCGCCTCGGTGACCTTGTCCATGGCCGCGGAGAGCAGCGGGATGTTGACCCGGACGTTCCGCGAGATGAGCGAGGAGGTGTCCACCTGGTTGGGCAGCACCGAGGAGGCTCCGGGGAGCAGCAGCACATCGTCGTAGGTCAGTCCGAGCGTGGCGAACTTCTCGGCTACTCCGTCGGCGTTCAGCGACATGACACCTTCCCGAATGGTCTTGCCCGGCGAGTTGTCCAATGGTAGTGGCTGCGCCGCTATTCCCCCGACCGCCCGGAGCCGTCCGGTCTGTCGGGTTCGCCACCCTCCGCCCGGCCGGTGAACGGTCGCCGGGCACCCGGGCGGCCCGGCCGCCGAGCACCCCGTCGCCGGGTCGCCCGGAGACGGTCAGGCGCTCAGGCCCGGCGCGTCCTGCTCCTCCGACACCGCGCCGGACTCCTCCGCGATCGCCCGCAGCCGGCTGAGCGCGCGGTGCTGGGCGACGCGTACGGCGCCGGGCGACATGCCCAGCACCCGTCCGGTCTCCTCCGCGCTCAGGCCCACCGCGACCCGCAGCAGCACCAGCTCGCGCAGGTGGTCGGGGAGCCGGGCGAGCAGCTTGCGGGCCCAGGCGGCGTCGCTGTTCAGCAGCGCGCGCTCCTCGGGCCCGAGCGAGTCGTCCGGCTTCTCCGGCATCTCGTCGGACGGCACCGCGGCGCCGGGCCCGCGCATCGCGGCCCGCTGGAGGTCGGCGATCTTGTGCGAGGCGATCGACACCACGAACGCCTCGAACGGCCGGCCCAGGTCGCGGTAGCGCGGCAGCGCGCACAGCACCGCGAGGCACACCTCCTGGGCGAGGTCGTCCACGAAGTGCCGGGCGTCGCCGGGCAACCGGGACAGCCTCGTGCGGCAGTAGCGCTCGGCGAGGGGGTGGACGGCGGCGAGCAGGTCGTGCGTGGCCCGCTGGTCCCCGTCGACAGCGCGACGAACGAGGGCACCGATGGCCGGGGGCTCGTCGTCAGGCATCCACCCATGGTGCCTCGCCGCCGGACGATTCGCCGCATCGCGTCCGGACTTCTGCACCGAAGCGTTATGCGGTCCCCCGCTCCCGGTGTCCGACGGCCCGGCCGACCCGGCGCCGTGGGCGGCGCCGACACCGGTATCCGGCCTGGTTGCGGGCCCTGTTGGGGCGCCCGCACCGGCCGGTGCGGCCGAGCGCACCGCGGACGAGGTGCCGCGCGCCGCGGCGGACGCCCGCGCGTCCGGCCCGGCGACCGGCGCCGCCTGGGCGGTCGCGGACGCGGAGCCCGCGCCGGACGGCGCGCTCCGCGCGGCGTCCCGCCCGCCGTTCGTACCGGGTACGGACGCGGACGACCGCGCCCGTGCGCCCGCCGCTGTCATCTCCGCCATACCCGGCCCCCACCGATCCCCGAGGAAGTCCATACGTCAAGCATGCGTCCTCCCCCGGGAAACCGTGGACCCGCCGGCGGCCTCCCGGCCTTCCCGCGGGTTTTCCAGGGGAGTTCGCCATCATCGCCGGGGGGCGGGCCCCGCCCGGGGAACCGCCGTCCCGCGGCGCGCCACCGGCCGTCCGGCGACCCGCGACCCGCGACCCGCGCGTCGGGGTCCGGGGCGGGGCGGGGCGGGGCCGCACGGAAGAACACCGTTCCGCGACCCACGGCCCACGGCCCGCGACCCGTGGCCCGGGCGAAGCCGGAGCGGGGCGGTCCGAGGAGGCGCCGACCCGCGCCGCCAGCCGCCTCCGGGCCGTCGGCCGCGAACCGTGACCGGGGCCCGTGGCCGCGAACCGTGGCCCGCGGCCCGGAGGGTGGCCGCGGCGTCGCGCGGCACGTGCCCCGCAACCGACGTTCACCCCTGTGGACCGGACGGGATGGCTGAGTGCGGGTGGGCCCGCAGCGGTTGCCGGGCCTCCCCACCTGTGGGGGGAGGTTGGGGCTCATCCCGGCGACGGCCGTACGGCGTCCCGCATCCGCCCGGAGCCCCGCCCGCCCGGAGCCCCCGCCTCCGGCCGGATACGCCGGGACGGGACGGCCGCGCCCTTCCTGGGCGGCTGCCCGATCGGGGCGGACGCCGAGCAGGGCGTGATCGACCCGTACCACGGCGGGTCCGGCCGGACGAGGACCCCGATCACCGCCGGCCGACGCGACATCGCCCCGGGACCGCGCCCCGCACCGGCTCACCGGCCGCCGACCGGCACGACGGCCCGCGGCGCGGCTCCACGCCAGCCGGGCCGGGCGCGGCGCGCCGACCGTTGCCGGCCCGCAGCGCGGGGCCCGGGGCACGGTCCAAGACGCGGTCCGAGGGACCTCCACCGCGTTTCACCTGGCGAAGGTCCTCCGGCGCAGCCGAGGGAACGCCCCACGGTCCGCACCGCGGCCGCAGGAGCGCCCACGGACCGGACCGGAGACGAGGCGTACCCCGACACCGGCCCGATGCCCGGGGCCCGTCCCGCGGGCCCCGCCTCGCCGCGTCACCGACCGGTCCGTGCGCGGCATGGCGGCGGCCCGGTGCGCTGGCCCGTTCCGCAGGCCCGGTGCGGAGCCGGGCCGCCACGGGCCGGGCCCGCGCGCCGCGAGCCCGGCAGGATCCGCCGGACAGGCCCTAGCGGACCAGGCCCCAGCGGAACCCGAGCGCCACCGCGTGGGCGCGGTCGGAGGCACCGAGCTTCTTGAACAGCCGCCGGGCGTGCGTCTTGACGGTGTCCTCGGACAGGAAGAGCTCCCGGCCGATCTCCGCGTTGGAGCGGCCGTGGCTCATCCCTTCGAGCACCTGGATCTCCCGGGCGGTCAGGGTGGGCGCAGCGCCCATCTCGGCCGAGCGCAGCCGGCGCGGGGCGAGCCGCCAGGTCGGGTCGGCGAGCGCCTGCGTCACGGTGGCCCGCAGCTCGGCGCGCGAGGCGTCCTTGTGCAGGTAGCCGCGCGCGCCGGCCGCCACGGCGAGCGCCACCCCGTCGAGGTCCTCGGCGACGGTGAGCATGATGATGCGGGCGCCGGGGTCGGCGGACAGCAGCCGCCGTACCGTCTCCACGCCGCCGAGACCGGGCATGCGGACATCCATCAGGATGAGGTCCGAGCGGTCGGCACCCCAGCGGCGGAGGACTTCCTCGCCGTTGGCCGCGGTGGTCACGCGCTCGACGCCGGGCACGGTGGCCACCGCGCGGCGCAGGGCCTCTCGGGCGAGCGGGGAGTCGTCGCAGACGAGGACGGAAGTCATGACCGCCCCCCGCAGCTGAACCGCGTCACTTGTGCCTCCAGGCTGTACGAAGTACGAATCTTCACCGTTGGGGCTGACGGCTCGGGCATGTGCCCGAATCATGTGATCCCGCCAACCGCTTCCGCCACACTCAACGACCCTCACCCGAAAGAGTTACGACGTCGGATCACGGTCGTGTGCACTCTACGTGATCACGCGTGTACGAATCGACCATGTCGCAGGTCAGATGGGCGAGGCGGCCGTGTTTTCCGAGGCGGCGGGCGGCCTGATTCATCCGCGCGAGGGGCGGAGCACCACTCGCGCGGCCCAGCATCCGGGGCGGCGAATTATGCCAAACGGGTCCTATGAAGGATTTTGCACTGTTTGGCGGCTCTTTTCTGGTGCGTGGGGTAATCGTCGCTAGATTGGCGATGAGTCATATTTACATCTACTACGACAGTAGATGTACGGTCGGACGTACGGCTGAGCGAAGCCGGCCTCCCAGGCCGTCACCCACGTTTCGAGGGGATGAGCAATGGCAGACTTCTCCCGCCTTCCCGGCCCCAACGCGGACCTATGGGACTGGCAGCTTGTCGCCGCCTGCCGCGGCGTCGACAGCTCGCTGTTCTTCCACCCCGAGGGTGAGCGCGGCGCCGCCCGCAGCGCGCGCGAGGCCGCCGCCAAGGAGGTGTGCATGCGCTGCCCGGTCCGCGCGGAGTGCGCCACCCACGCGCTGGCCGTGCGCGAGCCGTACGGCGTGTGGGGCGGCCTCACCGAGGACGAGCGCGAGGCCATGATGGGCCGCTCCCGCCACCGCGCCGCCCCCGACCGCGACGACGACGAGCGGGAGCGCGAACGCGAGCGGGACCGCGAGCGCAGGCGGTACGAGCGGTACGCCGACGTGGAGGACGCCGAGGCCGACGAGGCCGTGGCGGACGCCGACGGGGACCCGCACGGCCGCCACGACGACTACGACCCGTACGACGGCGAGCCCGACCTGGACATGGATCCCGACCGGGACGGCGAGCCGCTGCACATCTACTGACCGCGGGACCGCGCGACCGTACCGAAGAATCGATTCTTCACAGGGCGTCGGCGGGGGCGCCTCGGACCCTGTGCCCGCAGGGGCCGGCTCACCGGCGGCTCACGAACGCACCGCCGCCCGGCTCAGCCGGGTGAGCATCATGTCCACCGCGGGGACGCGGGCGAGGTCGGGGAGGGTGAGCGCCACGACCTCGCGCTCCACCGCGGGCGCCATGTCCAGGACCGCCACGCCGTCGGTCCGCACCGCCGCCAACGCGAGTTCGGGGAGCACCGCGACGCCCAGACCGGCGGCGACCAGGCCGACCACCGCCGGGGAGTCGTCGGTGGCGAAGTCGATCCGGGGGGTGAAGCCGGCCCGCTCGCAGACCTCGACCAGGTGTCGGCGGCAGCGCGGGCACCCGGCGATCCACTGCTCGGCGGCCAGCTCCGCGTACGGCACGGGCGGCGCCGTCGCCGGTGAGCCGTGCGGGACGGCGGCGTCCGCGGCCGACGCCGCTGCCAGCCGGTGGTCCCGCGGGACCAGGCCGACCAGCCGGTCCGTGGACAGGGGGCGCACCACCAGGTCGGACCAGGACTCCTCGGCGGGCGTCGGCAGGTCCACGTAGCGGAACGCGAGCGTGATGTCGCAGTCGCCGGCCCGCAGCATCTCCACCGACGTGGGCGGTTCCGCCTCGACCAGCGAGACGCGGGTGTCCGGATGGCGGGCGCGCAGGGCGGCGACGGCGGCCGGCACGAGGGTGGAGCTTCCCGAGGGGAAGGAGGCGAGCCGGACCCGTCCGGCCCGCAGACCCGCGATCGCCGCGACCTCCTCCTCGGCGGCGGTCAGCCCGGCGAGGATGCCGGCGGCGTGCCGGACGAGCGCGTCGCCGGCCTCCGTCAGCCGCATCTCGCGGGCGCCGCGGACCAGCAGGGGGGTGCCCGCCGCGCCCTCCAGCGCCTTCATCTGCTGGCTCACGGCGGGCTGGGTGCAGCCCAGTTCGCGGGCGGCGGCGGAGAAGGAGCCGGTGCGCGCCACCGCGCGCAGGACCCGCAGGTGGCGTGCCTCGATCACGGCTCCCACGATAGGGGTGGGCGGGTCCCCCCGGGGTGGGGGGTTCTGTCGGTTGCGGGACCTTACGGTGCGGTCGGGCTGGGCGCGCCGTTCCCCGCGCCCCTCGGACAGCGCCGGTGGTTCCGGCGAACCCCTCCCCCGAGGCGGAGGGCTCTGTCAGTTGAGGGACCTTGCGGTCCGATCGGGCTGGGCGCGCAGTTCCCCGCGCCCCTCGGACAGCGCCGGTGGTTCCGGCGAACCCCTCCCCCGAGGTGGGGGGTTCTGTCGGTTGAGGGACCTTGCGGTCCGGTCGGGCTGGGCGCGCCGTTCCCCGCGCCCCTCGAAAGGCACGGGTACTCCCGGCGGAAAAATGGGCGGAACGGGGGGAGGGGGCGGCCTAGAGTGCCGGGATGGACATCGGGCAGGTGCGGGAGACGTTCGACGCGCAGATGAGGCGGGGTGCGGGGCCGGTGGCCCCGGAGGGGGTCGTGCGGCTGGTGGAGGGCGAGGGGCCGGCCGGGTGGGCCGGGGTGGTGTGGTCGGGGTTCGCGGCGGAGGGCGCCGCCGAGGCCGACCGGGCGATCGCCGCGCAGCTCGCGTGGCTGCGCTCCGACGCGGGCGCGGGCCGCGAGTTCGAGTGGAAGCTGTACTCGTACGACCTCCCCGCGGACCTCCCGGAGCGCCTCGCGGGCGCCGGCTTCGTGGCCGAGCCCGCGGAGACCCTGATGGTCGCGGAGATCGCCGACCTGCCGCAGGACACCCCAGCGCCGCAGGGCGTGCGGCTGGTGCAGGTGACCGACGCGGCCGGCGTCGACCTGGTCGCCGACGTGCACGAGCAGGCGTTCGGCAGGGACTCCGCCCGGCTGCGGGAGCGGCTGCTGGCGCACGTCGGCGACCCCGACGTCGCGATGACCGTGGCGATGGCGGGCGACCGGGCGGTGTGCGCCGCGCGGATGGAGTTCCACCCGGGCACGCGGTTCGCGAGCCTGTGGGGCGGCGGCACCGTGGAGGAATGGCGCGGCCGGGGCGTCTACCGGGCGCTGGTGTCGCACCGCGCCCGCGTGGCCGCCGCGCGCGGCTGCCGGTACCTCCAGGTGGACGCCTCCGACCAGAGCCGGCCGATCCTGGAGCGGCTGGGCTTCGCCGCGCTGGCGACCACCACGCCGTACGTCCGCGCGGCGGGCTGACGAGGAGCGGCGGACGGGTGAGGGGCGTGAAGGTACTGACCGTCAACATCGGGCGGCCGCGGCCGAACCCGTGGAAGCGGCTGCCGGCGACCGGCATCGACAAGTGGCCGGTCGCCGGGCCGGTGGCCGTGACGGCGCCGGGTCCGAAGGGGACCGGCGCGGTCGGGCTGGCGGGCGACCGGGCGTACGACGTGGAGCACCACGGCGGCAGCGACCAGGCCGTCTACGCGTACGCCCGGGAGGACCTGGACGGCTGGCAGGAGGAGTTGGGCCGCCGGCTGCCCAACGGCTCCTTCGGGGAGAACCTGACCACGTCCGGGATCGACGTCAACTCCGCGCTGATCGGCGAGCGGTGGCGGATCGGCTCGGCGCTGCTGGAGGTGTCCTGCCCGCGCATCCCGTGCGCGACCTTCGCCGGCTGGCTGGCGGAGGCCGGGTGGACGCGGCGGTTCGTGGCGGCCGCGCTGCCGGGACCGTACCTGCGGGTGGTCGAGCCGGGAGAGGTGAGCGCGGGCGACGCGGTGCGGGTGGTGGACCGGCCCGACCACGAGGTGACGGTCGCGCTGTCCTTCCGCGCGGTGACCACCGAACCCGGGCTGCTGCCGCTGCTGGTCGAGTTGCCCGCGTTCCCCGCCGAGGACCGTGCCGCGATCCGTCGCCGCCTGTCCCGCTGACCGGCGCGCCGCGGTGCGCGGTCGGGGCACCGCGTCGTCGGCGCCCGGTCGCTCCCAGGGGCTGTCCGGCGGATCGTGCCGGTCGGGCTCGCGGCGTCCGGCGCCGTGCATCGCAAGGCGGAGAAGCATCCGCGTACCGGGTCGCCCGTGGAGGCTTCGGCACCGCGGGGGCGGTGCGGTGCCGGGCGCCGCGATCCCGGCAGGATCGGCCGGACAGACCCTAGGCTGGCGGCATGACGACTTCTCTGGTGACCGGGGCGACCGCGGGACTCGGCGCGGCCTTCGCCCGCCGGCTCGCCGCCGACGGACACGGCCTGGTGCTGGTCGCGCGGGACGCCGAGCGGCTCGCCCGGTCCGCGGCGGACCTGCGCGAGCGGTACGGCGTCGAGGTGGAGGTGCTCGCCGCGGACCTCGCGGCGGACGCCGGGATCGCGGCGGTCGAGGCGCGGCTGCGCGAGCCGGCCCGGCCGGTGGACGTGCTGGTGAACAACGCCGGGTTCGGCAACCGCGGCGCCTTCCTCGACGCGCCGATCGAGGACGAGGTGCGGATGCTCAAGGTGCACTGCGAGGCGGTGCTGCGGCTGACCACGGCCGCGGTGGAGGGCATGCGGGAGCGGCGGCACGGCTTCGTGGTGAACGTCTCCTCGGTCGCCGCCTACATGCCGCGCGGCACCTACGCGGCGAGCAAGGCGTGGGCGGTGCGGTTCACCGAGGGGATCGCGCACGAACTGCGCGGCTCGGGGGTGCGCTTCCTCGCCCTGTGCCCGGGTTTCGTGCGCACCGAGTTCCACGCGCGGGCGGGCATGGACGCCTCCGGGCTGCCGTCGTGGGCCTGGCTCGACGCGGACGCGGTCGTCGCCGCCGCGCTGCGCGACCTGGCCAGGGGCCGTGTCGTCAGCGTCCCGTCCGCCCGCTACAAGGTGGCGGTCTCGCTCGCCCGCCACGTGCCCCCGACGCTCTTCAGCGCCGCGGCCGGCCGGACCGGCCGCTACGACCCGAAGCTGCGCGGCGCCCGGAAGTAGGGGCGCGGGCCACCGGGCCCGTGCACCGTCGGACACGTGCCCGCTCCCCCGCTCCCCCCGCGCGCCGGCGGACGCACCCCGCTTCCACCGGCCCTTCGCCCCGTACCCGCGAACGACCGGGGCCCGCCACCTCGGTGCACGAGGTGGCGGGCCCTCAAGGCCGCGGAGGGGCCTGTGGCGCGGGAGCGCGTCAGTGGCTGTGGCCGTGACCGGCGGCAGCGGCCTCCGGCTCCTCTTCCTTCTTCTCGACGACCAGGGTCTCGGTCGTGAGCAGCAGGGACGCGATCGACGCCGCGTTCTCCAGGGCGGAGCGGGTGACCTTCACCGGGTCGATGACGCCGGCCTTGACCAGGTCGCCGTACTCGCCGGTGGCGGCGTTGAAGCCGTGGCCCTTGTCGAGCTCGGCGACCTTGGAGGTGATGACGTAGCCCTCCAGGCCGGCGTTCTCGGCGATCCAGCGCAGCGGCTCGACCGCGGCGCGGCGCACGACGGCGACACCGGTCGCCTCGTCGCCGGACTTGCCGAGGTTGTCGCCGAGCACCTTGACCGCGTGCACGAGCGCGGAGCCACCGCCGGAGACGATGCCCTCCTCGACGGCCGCGCGGGTCGCGGAGATCGCGTCCTCCAGGCGGTGCTTCTTCTCCTTCAGCTCGACCTCGGTGGCCGCGCCGACCTTGATCACGCAGACGCCGCCGGCCAGCTTCGCCAGGCGCTCCTGGAGCTTCTCGCGGTCCCAGTCGGAGTCGGTCGAGGAGATCTCGGCCTTGATCTGGCCGACCCGGCCCTCGATCTCGGCCTTGTCGCCGGCGCCGTCGACGATGGTGGTCTCGTCCTTGGTGACGGTGACCCGGCGGGCGCTGCCCAGCAGGTCCAGACCGGCCTGGTCGAGCTTGAGGCCGACCTCCTCGGCGATGACGGTGGCGCCGGTCAGCGTGGCGATGTCGCCCAGCATGGCCTTGCGGCGGTCACCGAAGCCCGGGGCCTTGACCGCGACCGCGTTGAAGGTGCCGCGGATCTTGTTGACCACGAGGGTGGACAGGGCCTCGCCCTCGACGTCCTCGGCGATGATCAGCAGCGGCTTGGAGGAGTTGGCCTGGATGACCTTCTCCAGCAGCGGCAGCAGGTCCTGGATCGAGGCGATCTTGCCCTGGTGGATGAGGATGTACGGGTCGTCGAGGACGGCCTCCATCCGCTCCTGGTCGGTGACGAAGTAGGGCGACAGGTAGCCCTTGTCGAAGGCCATGCCCTCGGTGAAGTCCAGCTCCAGGCCGAAGGTGTTGGACTCCTCGACGGTGATGACGCCGTCCTTGCCGACCTTGTCCATCGCCTCGGCGATCAGGTCGCCGACCTGCTTGTCCTGGGCGGACAGCGCGGCGACGGCGGCGATGTCCTCCTTGCCCTCGATCGCGCGGGCGGTGGCGATCAGGTCGTCGGAGACCGCCTTGACGGCCGCGTCGATGCCCTTCTTCAGGGCGGCGGGGGAGGCGCCGGCGGCGACGTTGCGCAGACCCTCGCGGACCAGCGCCTGCGCGAGCACGGTCGCGGTGGTGGTGCCGTCACCCGCGATGTCGTTGGTCTTGGTCGCCACCTCCTTGACGAGCTGGGCGCCCAGGTTCTCGTAGGGGTCCTCGATCTCCACCTCGCGGGCGATGGTCACGCCGTCGTTGGTGATGGTCGGGGCGCCGAACTTCTTGTCGATGACGACGTTGCGGCCCTTGGGGCCGATGGTCACCTTCACGGTGTCGGCGAGCTTGTTGACGCCGCGCTCAAGGGCGCGACGGGCGTCCTCGTCGAACTTCAGGATCTTGGCCATGCCTGCGAACTACCTCGTCTACTCGTATGTCGTCGTCAGTCAGTGAGGACGGTCAACGAAACCGCCCCGGCCCCGGCCGGAAGAGGGCGCGGAGTCCCGGGGCGGGATCACGGCTGTGGTGGGCCGGAAGATTACTTCTCGATGATCGCGAGAACGTCGCGGGCCGAGAGGACGAGGTACTCCTCGCCGTTGTACTTCACCTCGGTGCCGCCGTACTTGCTGTAGAGCACGACGTCGCCGACGGCGACGTCGAGCGGCAGGCGGTTGCCGTCCTCGAAGCGGCCCGGGCCCACGGCCAGGACGACGCCCTCCTGGGGCTTCTCCTTGGCGGTGTCCGGAATGACCAGGCCCGAGGCCGTGGTCTGCTCGGCGTCGAGCGGCTGGACCACGATGCGGTCCTCAAGCGGCTTGATGGCAACCTTGGTGCTGGCGGTCGTCACGATCCGACCTCCCCCTTCAAAGGGCTCACGGGAGTGTCTGTCTGGGTCGGCGACCTGGTAGGCCCGTCGTCGCGGGTGCCGGACCTGCCCGTCGCTGAGTTCTGGCACTCAGCGGGGCCGAGTGCCAGAACCGAGACTAGGACGCGCTTAGCACTCGGTCAAGCGGAGTGCCAGCAGAGCCGCACGAACGGGTCCGCGCCCGGCGCCGGGGCGCGGACAATGGAGGCGTGAACCCCGAGGAATTCGATGCCCTGCTGACCGGCGAAGGGCAGGAGCTGCTGCGCGAGTTGCGCGACCACGACCCGGCGGACGAGCTGGCCGCGGCCACCCGGCTGCGGCGGGCCCACCCGCCGGAACTGGTCTCCGCGGCCCTCGGGCAGAGCCGGCTGCGGCAGCGCGCCGCGGCGAAGTTCGCGGCCGAGGACGCGGCGCGGATGTACTTCACGCCGAACGGTGTCGAGCAGGCGACCCGAGCCGCGGTCGCCGCGCACCGGGCGGAGCGGTTCCGGGCGCTGGGCGTGCGGCGGCTGGCCGACCTGTGCGGCGGCGTCGGGGGCGACGCGGTCGCGCTGGCCCGCGCGGGCATCGAGGTGCTGGCGGTGGACCGCGACCCGCTGACCTGCGCGGTGGCGCGGGCCAACGCGCGGGCGCTGGGCCTGGCCGACCGGATCGAGGTGCGCTGCGCGGACGTCGCCGACGTGGACACCGCCGGGTACGACGCGGTGTTCGTGGACCCGGCGCGCCGCTCCGGCCGGGGCCGCACGTTCGACCCGGAGGCGTACTCCCCGCCGCTGTCCTGGGCGCTGGACGCGGCGCGCGCGGTGCCGTACGCGGCGGTGAAGGTCGCGCCGGGGGTGCCGCACGAGGCGGTGCCCGGGGACGCCGAGGCGGAGTGGGTCTCGGACCGGGGCGAGGTGAAGGAGGCCGCGCTGTGGTTCGGCACCGGGCCCGGCACGGTGCGCGCCACCCTGCTGCCGGGCGGGGCGGGCCTCGCCGCGCCCGGCCCGCCGCCGGCCCCGCGGGTGCGCCCGGTCGGCCGGTACCTGTACGAGCCGGACGGCGCGGTCATCCGCGCGCACCTGGTCGCCCTGGTCGCCGAGGAGGTCGGCGGCGGGCTGATCGACCCGACCATCGCGTACGTCACCGGCGACGTGCCGCACCCGACGCCGTACGCGGCGGCGTACGAGATCCGGGACGCGCTGCCGTTCAACCTCAAGCGGCTCAAGGCGCTGCTGCGTGAGCGCGGGGTGGGCCGGCTGACGGTGAAGAAGCGCGGATTCGCCATGGAGCCGGAGGAGTTGAGGCGCCGGGTACGGCCGCAGGGGCCGCACGAGGCGACGGTGTTCCTGACCCGGACGGCGGGCGCGCCGGCCATGCTCGTGGGCGGGCCGGCGGCGTGGGACGGCCGGATCAGGGCGTGACCGCGACCGAGACGAACCGCCAGCGGTGCACCTGGCGGCGGACCAGTTCCGGCGGCGGATCGGGCAGTTCGGGCAGCTCGGCGCCGTAGGGCGCGTCCCACCAGCTGATGACGAGCACCCGGTCACCGGGCGCGGTCAGGTACTCCACCCGCTGGGGCGTGTCGGACAGTTCCTGCCGCCGGGCCCAGTCCAGGAGCTCGGCGCCGCGGTCGTCGGCCGCGGCCGCCTCCCACATCAGCGTGACGGTCATCCGTAGAGGTTGTCCTTGCTCAACTCGTGCACGTGGTCGTGGTCATGGGTGTGCGCGGGGCCGTGGCCGCTGCCGCCGGCGTGGCCGTGGGGGGCGTCCGCGTCGTGGGTGTGGCCGGGGACCGAGACCTCGGTGACCGGCAGCGAGGAGTCGGCGGGCAGGTCGAGCGTGGAGGCCGCGCGGCCGCGGGCGACCATCTCGGCGCCGAGCGCGGCGACCATCGCGCCGTTGTCCGTGCACAGCCCGGGGCGCGGCACCCGCAGCAGGATGCCCGCGTCCTCGCAGCGCTGTTGGGCGAGCGCGCGCAGCCGGGAGTTGGCGGCCACTCCCCCGCCGATCATCAGGTGGTCGACGCCGTGGTCCTTGCAGGCGCGGACGGCCTTGCGGGTCAGCACGTCGACCACGGCCTCCTGGAAGGACGCCGCCACGTCGGCGACCGGCACGTCCTGGCCGTCCCTGCGGCGCGCCTCGACCCAGCGGGCCACGGCGGTCTTCAGGCCGGAGAAGGAGAAGTCGTAGAGCGGGTCGCGCCCCCCGGTCAGGCCGCGCGGGAAGGCGATCGCCGAGGGGTCGCCCTCGCGGGCGCGGCGGTCGATCACCGGGCCGCCGGGGAAGCCGAGGCCGAGCACCCGGGCGACCTTGTCGAACGCCTCGCCGGCCGCGTCGTCGATGGTCGCGCCGAGCGGGCGGACGTCGCCGGTGATGTCGGGGGCGAGCAGCAGCGAGGAGTGGCCGCCGGAGACCAGCAGGGCCATCGTCGGCTCGGGCAGCGCGCCGTGTTCGAGCTGGTCGACGCAGATGTGCGAGGCCAGGTGGTTGACGCCGTACAGCGGCTTGCCGAGCGCGTAGGCGTACGCCTTGGCGGCCGAGACGCCGACCAGCAGCGCGCCCGCCAGCCCCGGGCCGGCGGTGACGGCGATGCCGTCCAGGTCGCGGGCACTGACCCCGGCGTCCTTCAGGGCGCGCTGGATGGTCGGGACCATGGCCTCCAGGTGCGCGCGGCTGGCGACCTCGGGCACCACGCCGCCGTAGCGGGCGTGCTCGTCCACGCTGGAGGCGACGGCGTCGGCGAGCAGGGTGTGGCCGCGGACGATGCCGACGCCGGTCTCGTCGCAGGAGGTCTCGATACCCAGGACCAGGGGTTCGTCAGCCATCAGTTCCTCAGATCCTCAGATTCCTCGACGAAGGTCGGCCGCGACGGTCTGCGCGGGGTCGGCCAGCCGCATCACGAGCGCGTCCACGTTGCCGGGCTGGTAGTAGCCGCGGCGCACGCCGATCGGCTCGAAGCCGAAGCGCTGGTAGAGCCGCTGGGCACGGGGGTTGTCCACCCGCACCTCCAGCAGCACCTCGTGGCACTCGGCGGCGGTGGCGGCCCGCAGCAGTTCGGTGAGCAGGCGGCCGCCGAGGCCGCTGCCCCACTGGTCGCGGGCGGTGGCGATGGTCTGGACGTCGCCGGTGCCGGCGACGGCGGCGAAGCCGGCGTAGCCGACGATCCGCGGGGCGGCGGTTCCCTCCCCGGCGGGGGCGGGCGGGCCTGCTCCTTCGGGTCCTCCGGGAGACGCGGTCCGCCCGGCCTTCCCGCCCTGCTCGGCCTTCCCGCCCTGCTCGGTCTGCTCGGTCTGCTCGGCGACGACGTAGGTGCGGGTGGCGGACGGGTGCCGGGCGTCGGCCAGTTCGGACCAGAACATGCCGCGCGACCACGCGTCCTCGGGGAAGAGGTCGTGTTCGAGGGCGACCACGGCGTCCAGGTCCCACCACCGCATGGCCCGCAGGATGACGCCGCCCGCGGGGGCGGGGGCGGCGCCGACGCGCTCGGTCACTTCGGCAGGACCGCCTTGTAGCCGGCCGGCACCTGGGCGTCGGGCCGGCGCAGGTACAGCGGCCGGGCGGGCGGGAACGTCTCGCCCGCGGCCAGCCGGCGGGCGGCGAGCGCGGCGAGCGCGCCGGCCGACTGGTGCGCCGGGTCGGGCCGGCGGTCGGTGAAGACCTCCGGGTAGAGCGCGGCGCCCGCGCCGACCGCGGGCATTCCGGCGACCTCGGCGGCGATGTCGGCCGGGCGGTCCACGGCGGGCTCCCCGACACGGTGCAGCGGGCCGTCGTACCGCGCCCAGTAGACCTCCTTGCGGCGGGCGTCGGTGGCCACGGTGAACGGTCCGTCAAGCCCCGCCTCGCCGGCCGCCCAGGCCAGCCCGTCCAGCGTGCAGACGCCGTGCACGGGAACGCCGAGGGCGTCGCCGAACGACGCGGCGGTGACCAGGCCGACCCGCAGCCCGGTGTACGGGCCCGGGCCGGTGCCGACCACGACGCCCGTGACGTCGGCCAGCGCGCGGCCGGCGGTGCCCAGCACCCGGTCGACGGCGGGCACCAGCAACTCACCGTGCCTGCGCGCGTCGATCACGGTGGACTCGGCGAGCACCTCCTCCCCGTCGTGCAGGGCGGCGGTCACGGCGGGCGTGGCGGTGTCGAAGGCAAGCAGCAGCACGCCCCCAGCCTACGGCGCGCGGGGAGCGCGGCGGGGCGCCAGGGGCATGGGCGGGGTGACTGCTACGTTCAAATCCGACAAAAGCCTTATTACACCTATATGACAGTCGGTTCCGGCGGCGAGCCGGTCCGACGGGAGGACGGCGCCCGTGGTGCGGATCAGCTCGGGAGTCGCGGCGGCCGGGTTCCTCGCGACGGCGATCGCGGTGGTGGGCGCGCTGACGGCCGCGGCGGCCGACGCGCCGCCTCGGCGCCACATGGGAGGCGTGCACGGCGCCGCTGCCGACGGGGCCACGCCCTCCGCCACGGGTTCCGGCACGTCCGCGGCCGCCTCCACCGCGCTCCCGGCCGGCACCGGGCACGGCTCCCGGGTGGTCTACAGCCTCGGCCGGCACCGGGTGTGGCTGGTGGACGCGCACGACGGTGTGCTGCGCAGCTACGGGGTGCGCGGCGGCACGGCGGCCCCCGCGCGCGGCACGCACCGCGTCTTCGCCCGCGAGAGCGGCCGGGTCGTCCTGTTCGCGTCCACCGATGGAGTGAACGTCGGGTTCGCTCCGGAGGGGGGCGCGGGCGCCCGGGGGGCCGCGATCCGCGAGGCGCCCGCGGACGCGGACGCGCTCTGGCGGCACGCGCCCGTGGGTTCACTGGTCGCCGTGGTGCCGTAGCAACCATCCGGCCCCGGCCGCACCGCCGAACCCGGGAATCGGGGAACCGGCGAACCGCCGCACGGGCGCCGCGCCGCGGCCGTACCGCGTCGGCCGCGCCTCCGGACGGCGCGGCTCCGCCCGCCCATCGTCGCGGCCCCGCCCTGCCTACCGCCGCGGCCCTGCCGACCTCCGCGGTCCGGTTCCGACTACCGCCGCGGTCCGGTTCCGCCGGTCGGCCGGTGGCCCCGCGACCCGGTGCGCTCCTCGTCGGCGGAGGGCGGCGTGGAGACCGTACGGGCGGCCGCGCAGGACACGAGGAGGTCCCGCACCGAGGGCACCGCGGGCACCGCGGACCCGGCCGGCGCCGCGGATGCCGCCGGTGCAGCCGGTGCAGCCGCTGTGGGCGTCGGAGCCTGTGCGGCGGCGTCGTCTTCGGACGTCATGCACGCCTCCCCGGGAAGAGAAGTTAGGCAACCCTAAGCAGGTGGCCGCTACCAGCACACCACGGCCAACCGCTCCTGCGCAACATCTTCCCGACAGAGTGTCGGCGCAACCTCCCGGCCCCGGCCGGTCCGCCGACCGGGGCACCGGCTCAGAGGACCAGCGGCGTGAGGTCCTGCCCGGCCCAGCGCGGCCCGATGCCGATCACGGTCACCTCGCGCGTGTCGTCCGCGCCGTCCCGCTCCCCGTCCAGGCCGCCCGGGGAGACCCGTTCACGGGACTCCCCGTCCGCCGTGCGGTCCCGCTCCTCGCCGATCGTGCGGCCGATCACCACCTGGAGCCGGGCGTCGGAGAGGTCCTCGACCTTGCCCTCGCCCCACTCCACCACCACCACGGACTCCGGCAGGGAGACGTCGAGGTCCAGGTCCTCCATCTCGTCCAGGCCGCCGCCGAGGCGATAGGCGTCGACGTGGACCAGCGCCGGGCCGCCGGTGAGTGACGGGTGCACCCGGGCGATGACGAACGTCGGCGAGGTGACCGCGCCGCGCACGCCGAGCGCCTCGCCCAGCCCGCGGGTGAGCGTGGTCTTGCCCGCGCCCAGCTCGCCGGTGAGCAGGACCAGGTCGCCGGGGGCCAGCAGCGCGGCCAGCCGTCGTCCCAGCTCACGCATGTGTTCCGCGGTGCGTACGGTGATCCGGACCGCGTGCGCGTCCTCGGCGGTGCCCGCGCCCGCGGGATAAGGGTCGTGCGGTTTGCCCATGAAGGCGAATGCTACGCGTCGGCGGCGGCCGTCAGCTCGCGCAGCCGCCGCGGTACGGGCGCGCGCACGCCGTCCGCGGCCTTCGCGACCAGCGCCGCCAGCGCGGGGCCCACCACCTCGGGCCGCTCGAACAGCACCAGGTGGCCGGCGCCCGGCACCACCAGCAGTTCGGCGTCCGGCAGCCGCGCCGCGATCTCCGCGCTGTGCGCGCTCGGCATCAGCAGGTCCTTGCCGCCGGCCAGCACCAGCGCGGGCCGGCCGTCCAGCACGGCGAGCGCGCCGACCTTCTCGTGCGCGGTGAACGCCGGGTAGAACTCGGCCACGACGTCGATCGGGGTGGCCTCGATCAGCCGCTCGGCGAAGCGGGCCACGGCGGGATCGACGTCGTCGGAGCCGAAGCTGTAGCGCTTGATGACGCCGGCGAACAGCTCGGCGGTGGCCCGCCGGCCGCGCTCCACCAGCTCCGCCTGGCGGCCCATCACCCGCAGCAGCCCCGGCGCGATCGCGCGGAACGCCCGGGCACCGGCCGCGGGCAGGCCGAGGGTGTCCGCGGCGAGCTTGCCCGACGAGGTGGAGACCAGCGCGACCCCGGCGACCCGCTCGCGGACGTACTCCGGGTACTGGTCGGCGAAGGCCATCACCGTCATCCCGCCCATGGAGTGCCCGACCAGCACCACCGGGCCGCGGGGCGCCGCGGCGTCCAGCACCGCCTTCAGGTCGCGGCCCAACTGGTCGATGGTGGCGGGCTCCCCCGCGAGCTGGTCCCGGCCGCGCTCGCTGCGGCCGTGGCTGCGCTGGTCCCAGTAGACCGCCCGCACCGCGCCGCGCAGCAGCGCCCGCTGGAAGTGCCAGGAGTCCTGGTTGAGGCAGTAGCCGTGCGAGAAGACCACGGTCAGCGGCTCCGGCGGGTCCTGCGCGTCCTGGTCCGGTCCGGCGCCGGCGCCGGCGCCGGCGCCGGTGTCCGCGCGGCGGCCGCGCAGCCAGCCGCGCCTGGCGGGGCGCACGGACCCGGCTTCGCGGGACGGCCCTGCCTGCTCGGACGCCGGCTCGGACGCGGGCTCGGCCTCGTCGGCCTCGTCGGTCTCGTAGTACAGCTCGGTGCCGTCCTCGGCGACCGCGCTGCCGGGGGCGCCGCGCAGGCTGCCGTACGGGCCAGCGGCGTCGAGGGCGAGCTGTGCGCGGCGGCGCGTCCCGCGGCCCACGGTGGCCCGCTCGATCGCGACCCCCGCGGCCGCGCCCGCCGCCACCACACCGATCGCGGCGCCGACCAGGCCGGCGCGCTCCCACTTCATCCCCGCTCCCTCTGCCATGGGTCAGGTGCTCCGGCCGGGCTGGCGACGGCGGCCGCACGCGGGCGCGGGGCGGCCGCTCACGCCGCCTCGCCGGAGTACACCCGCGGCACCCGGGCGCCGATCCGGGTGACGATCTCGTACGCGATGGTGCCGCACGCACGGGCCCAGTCCTCGGCGGTCGGCTCGCCCGCGTCGCCCGGGCCGAAGAGCACGGCCTCGTCGCCCGGCGCCGCACCGTCGCCGCCGAGGTCCACCACGAACTGGTCCATCGCCACCCGCCCCGCCACCGTGCGCCACTTGCCGGCGACCAGCACCGGGCCCGTGCCCGACGCGTGCCGCGGCACACCGTCTGCATACCCCAGCGGCACCAGCGCAAGCGTGGTCTCACCCGGGGTGACGTACAGGTGGCCGTAGCTGACGCCGTGGCCGCCGGGGACCCGTTTGACCGAGGCGAGGCGGGCGGCAAGCGTCATCACCGGGCGCAGCCCGAAGTCCGCGGGGCCGCCGAGCCGGGGCACCGGCGAGATGCCGTACATCGCGACGCCGGGCCGCACCATGTCGAAGTGGGCCTCGGGGAGGGTGAGGGTGCCGGGCGAGTTCGCCAGGTGCCGCACCTCCGGCTCCAGCCCGGCGTCCGCCGCCTGCGCCAGGGCGGTGCGGAACGCGGTGAGCTCGCGGGCGATCGAGGGGTGGTCGGGTTCGTCGGCACAGGAGAAGTGGGACCACACGCCGGTGACGCGGACGGTGCCCTCCCGTTCGGCGGCGCGGGCGGCGCGGGTCAGGTCCGGCCAGTCCGCGGGCTGCGCGCCGTTGCGGCCGAGGCCGGTGTCGATCTTCAGTTGGACCCGGGCGGGGCGGTCGGCGGCCCGCGCGGCCGCGACCACCTCGTCCAGTGCCCAACGGGCGCTGACGGTCACGTCGATGCCGGCCTCGACGCACTCCCGCCAGGGCCCTCCGGGGGTCCACAGCCAGCACAGGATGCGGCCCGGAAGGCCCGCCTCCCGCAGGGCGAGGGCTTCCTGCGGGGTGGCGGCGCCGAGCCATTCCGCGCCGGCCTGGCGGGCGGCCCGCGCGCACTCGACCATGCCGTGGCCGTACGCGTCGGCCTTCACCACCGCCATGAACGCCGCGCCCGGGGCGTGGGCGCGCAGGGCCGCCACGTTGGAGCGGAGTGCGGCGAGGTCGATCAGCGCGGTGGCGCGGAGCGACGGGGGGATGAGGGGGCCGGTGTGCATGTGGCGGTCCTCGCAGGGTCCTTGCAGGGGCTTTTGGGGCGGGCGGGCGGGGGTGCGGCTACTTCCCAGTGTCTCAGGCCGAGGTGGGAGGGCTCTGCGGTGGCGGTGGAACCCGCGGAGTCAGGGTGCGGGTGCGGCAACCCGCCGCCACGGCTCGCGTGTCCGCCCGGGTGACATGTCAGTGGGGGCTGGGCGCGCAGTTCCCCGCGCCCCTGACGGGGCGACTTGCCGCCGTAGCGCACAGGCACCCGCACGGCGACCCGCCGCCACGGCGCGCGTGTCCGCCCAGGCCACCCGGCACGCGGGTGCGGCAACCCGCCGCGACCGCTCACGTGTCCGCCCGGGTGACATGTCAGTGGGGGCTGGGCGCGCAGTTCCCCGCGCCCCTGACGGGGCGACTTGCCGCCGTAGCGCACAGGCACCCGCACGGCGACCCGCCGCCACGGCGCGCGTGTCCGCCCAGGCCACCCGGCACGCGGGTGCGGCAACCCGCCGCGACCGCTCACGTGTCCGCCCGGGTGACATGTCAGTGGGGGCTGGGCGCGCAGTTCCCCGCGCCCCTGACGGGGCGACCCGCCGTCGAAGCGGGCGGGTGCCTCCGCCCCGGCCCCCGGCGGGGCTACGCGGAGACGTTGTGCCAGGCGGCGGGGAGGGAGTCGGCGAGGTCGAGGGCGGTGAGGGGGTGGGGGGTGAGGCGGGCGGACAGGCCGTGCAGGTACGCCCCCAGCGAAGCGGCGTCCCGGGCGGCGAGGCCCGCCGCGAGGAGGGACCCGGTGAGCCCGGACAGCACGTCGCCGCTGCCGGCCGTGGCGAGCCACGCCGTCCCCGTGGCGTTGACGCGGACCGGGCGGCCCGGGTCCGGGTCGGCCACCAGCGTCGTGGAGCCCTTGAGCAGCACGGTCGCCCCGAAGCGCGCGGCCAGCTCCCGTACCGCGTGCAGCCGCCGGCCCTCGACGTCCTCGCGCGCCCAGCCGAGCAGCGCGGCCGCCTCCCCCGCGTGCGGGGTCAGCACGGTCGCCGCCGTACGCCGCCGGACCGCCTCGGGGGTCAGCAGCCGCAGCCCGTCCGCGTCCACCAGGATCGGCACGTCCGCGGCCAGCGCGTCGTCCACCGCGGTGCGCGCCTGCGAGGTGTCGCCGAGCCCGGGCCCGACCACCCACGCCTGCACCCGCCCGGCCGCGCGCGGCGAACCCGCCGACACCAGCGTCTCGGGGTGCCGGGCCAGGACCGCCGGCCCGCCCGGACCGGCGTACCGCACCGCGCCCGCGCCGCCGCGCAGCGCCCCGGACACCGCGAGCACCGCCGCGCCCGGGTACCGCTCGGAGCCGGCGGCCACCCCGACCACGCCCCGCCGGTACTTGTCGCTCTCCCCGCTCGGGCGCGGCAGCAGCGCCGCTGCGTCGGCGTGCTGGAGCGCCTCCAGTTCGGGCGCCCCGAGGTCGCCGTCCAGCCCGATGTCCACCAGCCGCAGCGCCCCGGCGAACTCCGCCGCCGGGTCGACCAGCAGCGCGGGCTTGTACGTGCCGAAGGTGACGGTCGCGTCCGCGTGCACCGCCGGGCCGTGCACCTCGCCGGTGTCGGCGTCCACCCCGCTGGGCAGGTCCACGGCGAGCACCGCCCCCCGCCCGTCCCGCGCGGCCAGCGCGAGGTCGGCCGCCTCGGGGCGCAGGCCCCCCTTGCCGCCGATGCCGGTGACGCCGTCCAGCACCAGGTCGGCGCGGGCGACGGCCCGCGCGCCCCCGTCCGCCGCCGCCACCCGGCCGCCGGCCGACCGGAAGGCGGCCAGGCCCTCGGCGTACGCGCGTTCCGGGTTCAGCAGCACCGCGGTCGCGGCGGCGCCCCTGCGGAGCAGCCGGGCCGCGGCGTACAGCGCGTCGCCGCCGTTGGCGCCGCTGCCCACCAGGACCGCCACCCGCGCGCCGTAGACCCGCCCCAGCAGGTCGGTGCCCGCACCCGCCAGTCCGGCCGCCGCGCGCTGCATCAACGCGCCCTCCGGCACCCGCGCCATCAGCGCCGCCTCGGCCCGCCGCACGGTCTCCACGCTGTGCCCGTACCTCATCAGCAACCTTCCCCTCGGCGCCCCTCCCGAGCTTACGGAGCCCCCGAACCCGCCGCCACGCCGCCCCGGGGCACATCTGTTGTAGAACGTTCCGTACAGAAGGAGGTGGTCATGAAGACCGTGACGTACTCCGAGTCCCGCGCCCGGTACGCCGAGGTGCTGGACTCCGTGAACGACGACCGGGAAGAGGTCGTCATCACCCGCGCCGGCCATGACCCGGTGGTGATCGTCTCTCTGGACGCGTACGAATCGCTCCGCGAGACCGCCTACCTGCTCCGCAGCCCGGCCGACGCGCGCCGTCTCCTCGCGTCCATCGACCGGCTGGAGCACGGCGCCGGCACTCCCCGTGAACTGGTCGAGGACGAATGAAGGTCGTCTTCGACGACGCGCCCTGGGACGACCACGTGTGGTGGCAGGTCCAGGACCGCAAGGTACTCAAGCGCATCAACGCTCTGGTCGAGGGCATCGCCCGCAACGGCAACGACGGCATCGGCAAGCCGGAGCGGCTGAGACACGGCTTCCAGGGCTACTGGTCCCGCCGCATCACCGACGAGCACCGCCTCGTCTGCAAAGTGGTCGACGACGAGATCCGGATCGCGGCCTGCCGTTACCCCTACGGGTGCTGACCTCAGCTCTCGGCGATCACCACGGCCGAGGCGATGCCCGCGTCGTGGGACAGGGAGACGTGCCAGCCGCGGACGCCCAGGAGCGCGGCGCGGGCGGCGACCGTGCCCTGGACGGCGAGGTGCGGTTGTCCGGCGGGCGACGTGGTGATCTCGGCGTCGAGCCACTGGAGGCCGGCGGGAGCGCCGAGCGCCTTGGCCAGCGCCTCCTTCGCGGCGAAGCGCGCCGCCAGGGAGGCGGAGCCGCGCGGCGCCCCGGAGGGGAGCAGCAGCTCGGCCGGGGTGAACAGGCGGGCGGCCATCCCCGGGGTGCGGGCCAGCGCCGCCTCGAAGCGCTCGATCTCGGCCACGTCGATGCCCACCCCGACGATCACCGCGCACCCGCCCGCGCGCCGGACGCCCCGGCGGCCGCCGTACGAGACGCCGTACAGGATGCCGTGCCGGTGCGGCCGTCCTGCCGCGCGCTGCCGTCCATGGGGCCAGCTTACGGGCGCGCCGGCCGGGGGCCCGCCATCCGCCCCCGGCGGCACGGCCGTTGCCCGCCGGCTGGACAATGGCCGGGTGCCGACCACGCCACCGCACGCCGCCGCCACGAGTCCCTACGTCGACCTGACCCGCGCCCAGTGGAGCGCGCTGCGCGACCGCACCCCGCTGCCGCTCACCGCCGAGGAGGTGGAGCGGCTGCGCGGGCTCGGCGACGTCGTCGACCTGGAGGAGGTGGTCGACGTCTACCTGCCGCTGTCCCGGCTGCTCAACCTGTACATCGCCGCGCACAGCGGCCTGCGCGGGGCGCTCAACACCTTCCTCGGGTCGGCCGCGGGGCCGGCCGGCGCCCAGCCCGGCACGCCGTTCGTGATCGGCGTCGCGGGCAGCGTCGCGGTCGGCAAGTCCACCACCGCCCGGGTCCTGCGCGAACTGCTGGCCCGCTGGCCGGAGCACCCGAAGGTGGAACTGGTCACCACCGACGGGTTCCTGCTGCCCAACGCCGAACTGGAGCGGCGCGGGCTGATGGCCCGCAAGGGCTTCCCCGAGTCGTACGACCGCCGCGCGCTGATCCGGTTCGTCGCGGACGTGAAGTCCGGCCGGCCCGAGGTGACCGCGCCGGTCTACTCGCACCTGAGCTACGACATCGTGCCCGGCGAGCGGCTGAGCGTGCGCCGCCCGGACATCCTGATCGTCGAGGGGCTGAACGTCCTCCAGCCCGCGCTGCCCGGCAAGGACGGCCGCACCCGGATCAGCCTGGCCGACCACTTCGACTTCAGCGTGTACGTCGACGCGCGCACCGAGGACATCGAGCAGTGGTACCTCGACCGGTTCCGCAAGCTGCGCGAGACCGCCTTCCAGGACCCGGACTCCTACTTCCGGAAGTACACCCAGGTGCCGGAGGACGAGGCGCTGGCGTACGGCCGGATGGTGTGGCGGACGGTCAACCGGCCCAACCTGGAGGAGAACGTGCTGCCCACCCGCGGCCGCGCCACCCTGGTGCTGCGCAAGGGCGAGCGGCACAAGGTCCAGCGGCTGAGGCTGCGCAAACTGTGAGGCGCGCGGGCGGTGGGGCGGGGCCGCGCCCCGCCCCACCGCCCGGGTGTCGCCGGCCCGGCCTCAGCCCAGGGTCGCCTTGACCAGGTCGGCCAGCCGCCCGGCGACCGTGCGCGCGTGGTCGATGTCCGCCGCCTCGACCATCACCCGCACCAGCGGCTCGGTGCCCGAGGCGCGCAGCAGCACCCGGCCGGTGGTACCCAGCTCCGCCTCGGCGTCGCTGACGGCCACGGCCAGTTCGGGGGCGCGCGGCATCCGGTCCTTGTCCACGTCGGGGACGTTGACGAGCACCTGCGGCAGCCGCCGCATGACGGTGGCCAGGTCGGCGAGCGAACGGCCGGTGGCGGCCACCCGGGCGGCCAGCAGCAGCCCGGTCAGGGTGCCGTCGCCGGTGGTGGCGTGGTCCAGCACGATGACGTGGCCGGACTGCTCGCCGCCGAGCGCGTAGCCGTGCTCCTTCATCGACTCCAGCACGTAGCGGTCGCCGACCGCGGTCTGCACCAGGTTGATGCCCTCGCGCTCCATCGCCAGCTTGAAGCCGAGGTTGGACATCACCGTGGCGACCACGGTGTTCTCGCGCAGCCCGCCCTGCTCGCGCAGCGCCAGCGCCAGCACGGCCAGGATCTGGTCGCCGTCGATCTCCTCGCCGGCGGCGTCCACGGCCAGGCAGCGGTCGGCGTCGCCGTCGTGGGCGATGCCCAGGTCCGCGCCGTGCTCGACCACGGCGGCCTTGAGCAGGTCGAGGTGGGTGGAGCCGCAGCCGTCGTTGATGTTGAGGCCGTCGGGCTGGGCGCCGATGGTGACCACCTCGGCGCCGGCCCGGGAGAACGCCTCGGGCGACACGCGGGAGGCCGCGCCGTGCGCCTCGTCGAGCACGATCTTCAGGCCGTCGAGCCGGTTGGGCAGCACCGCGACCAGGTGGGCGACGTACCGGTCGAACCCCTCGTCGTAGTCCCGGACCCGGCCGACGCCGGCGCCGGTCGGACGCACCCACGGGGCGCCGGTGCGGTGCTCCTCGTAGACCGCCTCGATCCGGTCCTCCAGCTCGTCGTCGAGCTTGTGGCCGCCGCGGGCCAGGAACTTGACGCCGTTGTCCGGCATGGCGTTGTGGCTGGCGGAGAGCATCACGCCGAGGTCGGCGCCCAGCGCGCCGGTGAGATACGCCACCGCGGGAGTGGGCAGCACACCGACGCGCAGGACGTCCACGCCCGCGCTGGCCAGGCCCGCCACCACGGCGGCCTCCAGGAACTCGCCGGAGGCCCGCGGGTCGCGCCCGACCACGGCCACCGGCCGGTGGCCGGCGAAGCTGCCCGCCTCGGCCAGTACGTGCGCCGCCGCGACCGACAGGCCGAGCGCCAGCTCCGCCGTCAGGTCGGCGTTGGCGATGCCCCGCACCCCGTCGGTGCCGAAGAGTCGTCCCACAGTGTTTCCTCCGATGCGATGCGGCGGCTCGGCTCTGCTTGCGGTGTGCCGCGATCCCGCAGGGTCGTACAAGCACACATATACGCCCCTAGCTCATCATGCGAACGCCCCGGAGGCACCGATGTGCCTCCGGGGCGTTGCGTCGCGCGTCGGACGGGGGTGGGCGCAAGGCGCCGGCTCCCCCGCCGGGACGACTAGCGCTTGCTGAACTGCGGCGCCTTGCGGGCCTTCTTCAGACCGGCCTTCTTCCGCTCGACCGCGCGGTCGTCACGGGTCAGGAAGCCGGCCTTCTTGAGCGGGCCGCGGTTGTTGTCGACGTCCGCCTCGTTGAGCGCACGGGCGACACCCAGGCGCAGCGCACCGGCCTGGCCGGAGATGCCGCCGCCGGAGATGCGGGCGACGACGTCGTAGCGACCGTCGAGCTCCAGCACCTTGAACGGCTCGTTGACTTCCTGCTGGTGCACCTTGTTCGGGAAGTAGCCCTCGAGGGTGCGGCCGTTGATCTTCCACTTGCCGCTGCCGGGGATGATCCGGACGCGGGCGATGGAGCGCTTGCGGCGGCCGGTGCCGGCGGCCGGCTGCGGGTCGCCGAAGCGGGAGGCCAGCGACTCGGAGGTGTACTCACCCTCGACGGCCTCGGACTCGAAGGTCGTGATCTCGTCGTAGGACTCTTCGCCCTCGACGGGGGTCTCGGCGGTGGTCTCAGCCACGATTCTCCTCAGGTTCTTTCTGGTAGCAGGTGGCCGGGACTACTGCGCGACCTGGGTGATCTCGAACGGCACCGGCTGCTGGGCAGCGTGCGGGTGCTGGTCGCCCGAGTAGACCTTCAGCTTGGTGAGCATCTGGCGGCCCAGGGTGTTCTTGGGGAGCATGCCCTTGACGGCCTTCTCGACGGCCTTCTCCGGGCTCTTGGCCAGCAGCTCGTCGTAACGCACCGAGCGCAGACCGCCGGGGTACCCGGAGTGGCGGTACGCCATCTTCTGGGTCTTCTTGTTCCCGGACAGGTGCACCTTGTCGGCGTTGATGATGATGACGAAGTCACCGGTGTCGACGTGGGGCGCGTAGATGGGCTTGTGCTTGCCCCGCAGGAGGGTCGCGGCTTGGGTGGCCAGGCGACCCAGGACGACGTCCTGCGCGTCGATGACATGCCACTGGCGCTGAACGTCGCCGGGCTTGGGGCTGTACGTACGCACGGTCGTGAGCCTTCGCTATCTTCGGTGAGTTGGTCCTGACAAGGCCACCCGGCGATCACGACAGCCCTGGTGGCACACGGGGACGCAACCCGTGGACCTACCGCTGGTCATCGGCCCGGTGGACCGGCGTAAGGGCCTCTCACGTGAGATAGAGCAAGCCAATACGCATAACGACATCGCAGAATACCCGTGCCCACCCTGGCGGGTCAAAACGCGGTCCCCGGAGCGCCCCGGACGGTCAGCGCGGCCGCTCGACCCTGCGCTCGTCCCAGACCGGCTCCGGCGTCTCGCGGACCAGGCCGTCGGAGCCGAAGACGAGGTAGCGGTCGAAGGCGCGGGCGAACCACCGGTCGTGGGTGACCGCGAGGACCGTCCCGTCGTACGCCTCCAGGCCCTCCTGGAGCGCCTCCGCGCTCTCCAGGTCGAGGTTGTCCGTCGGCTCGTCCAGCAGCAGGGCGGTGGTGCCCTGGAGCTCCATCAGCAGGATCTGGAAGCGGGCCTGCTGGCCGCCGGAGAGCTTGTCGAAGGACTGGTCGCCCTGCCGCTCCAGTTCGTACCGGCGCAGCACCGACATCGCGCGGCCCCGGTCGCGGGCGTGCTCGGCCCACAGGATGTCCACCAGGGTGCGGCCGGCCAGCTCGGGGTGGGCGTGCGTCTGCGCGAAGTGCCCGGGCACCACCCGGGCGCCCAGCTTGTACGTCCCGGTGTGCGCGACCGAGGCGTCCCCCGCCAGCAGCCGCAGGAAGTGCGACTTGCCCGACCCGTTGGACCCCAGCACCGCGACCCGCTCGCCGTAGAACACCTCCAGGTCGAACGGCCGCATCAGGCCGGTCAGTTCGAGCTGCTCGCAGGTGACCGCCCGCACCCCGGTCCGGCCGCCCTGCAACCGCATCCGGATGTCCTGCTCGCGCGGCGGCTCCTGGGGCGCGCCCGCCTCCTCGAACCGCCGCAGCCGGGTCTGCGCCGCGTGGTAGCGCGAGGCCATGTCGGGGCTGTTGGCAGCCTGCTGCCGCAGCCGCAGCACCATTGCCCGGAGCTTGGCGTGCTCCTCCTCCCAGCGGCGGCGCAGCTCCTCGAACCGGGCGAAGCGCTCCTTGCGGGCCGCGTGGAAGGTGTCGAACCCGCCGCCGTGCACCCACGCGGTGGAGCCGGCGGGACCGGTCTCCACGCTGACGATCCGCTCCGCGGTCCGCGCCAGCAGCTCGCGGTCGTGGCTGACGAACAGCACCGTCTTGCGGGTCTGCGCGATCTGCTCCTCCAGCCAGCGCTTGCCCGGCACGTCCAGGTAGTTGTCCGGCTCGTCCAGCAGCAGCACCTCGTCCGGGCCGCGCAGCAGCGCCTCCAGCACCAGCCGCTTCTGCTCGCCGCCGGAGAGCGTCTTCACCTCGCGCCACTGCGCCCGGTCGTACGGCACCCCGAGCGCCGCCACGGTGCACATGTCCCACAGCGTCTCCGCTTCGTACCCCCGCGCCTCGGCCCACTCGCTCAGCGCCGTGGCGTACGCCATCTGCGCCGGTTCGTCGTCCTGCGCCATGATCGCCAGCTCGGCGGCGTCCACCGCCTTCGCGGCGGCCCGGATACGGGGGTGCGCCACGGACACCAGCAGGTCGCGGACGGTGCGGTCGTCGCGGACACTGCCCACGAACTGGCGCATCACGCCCAGGCCGCCGCTGACCGTGACGGTGCCGCCGTGCGGCTTCAGCTCGCCGGAGACCAGCCGCAGCAGCGTGGTCTTGCCCGCTCCGTTCGGCCCCACCAGGGCCACCGCGGCGCCCTCGCCGACCCGGAACGAGACGTCGCCGAGCAGCGCCCGGCCGTCCGGGAGGTAGTACTCGATGTGCGCGGCTTCGACATGACCCATGGCCCGGATTCTCCCTGTCCCCGCGGACCCGCCCCAAGTCCTTTTCCCGGGCCGCGACGGCCATATGATGCGCGACATGAGTGAAGGGCCGGGGCAGCAGCCCCCGCAGGAACCCCGTAAACAAGCCTCCGACGGCCCCCGCGAGGTCCTGGAGGGACGCGTCATCCCCTCCCGCACGTCCGACCCCCGGCGCGGCTTCGCCGGCCCGCCGCAGCAGTCGGCTCCCCGGCGCGAGGACGCGCAGGACGCCCAGGCCCCCGCGGCCACGGCGCCCGGGGCCGGTGCCCCCGAAGGCCCGTACAGCGTCCGCCCGGGCACACCGGGTCCGCCCGGCGGGCAGGGCGCGCACACCCCGCCCCGGGCCGCCCCGGCCGCGTCGGGCCCGCCGGCCGGGTCCGGGCAGGCGGGGACGGCTCCTGGCGGCCAGGGCTTCGCGCAGCAGCCCCGGCAGCAGGCACCGCAGCAGGCGCCCGCGGGCGGGCCGGCCGCCTCCGGCGGGTACGGCTTCCCCCGTCATGAGGCAGCCGGAGCCGCCAGTGGACCGTCCGCGGGCGGCGGCCGTGGCGGGTACGGCTACCCGGGGCCGCAGGCGCCCGGCGGAGCCGGCGGCGGGACGGGCCCGGCGGCATCCCCGTCCGGGGCTGCGGGCGGGTCCGCGCCCGGCACACCCGACTGGAGCGCGCTCGCCGACGAGCAGGCCAGCGGGGAGCGGCGCCGCCGCCGGGTGATGATGCTCGTCGGCGGGGCCGTCGCCGTCGCGGTGATCGCCGGCGGCGTGGCCACGGCCGTGGTGGTGTCCGGCAAGGGCTCCGACCACACGATCGCCGACCCGAGCGCTTCGGCGAGCGGTTCCGGCAGCCAGAAGCCGCTGCCGCCCGAGCCGTCGTTCTCCTCCGTGGCACCGCCCTCGCCGGCGAACCCGCTGGACTTCATCTCCTCCGCGGCGAAGGACAAGGCGCCGCTGAGCCCGGCGTCGCTCTTCCCGGGCAAGCAGTTCGTCCTGGGCGGCCGCACCTACGCCAAGACCACCACCTCCAGCACCACCGCGTGCTCCGCGGCGGCCGGCGGCCAGCTCTCCGGCGCGCTCGCCGCGGACGGCTGCACCGAGATGCTGCGCGCCACCTACACCAACGGGGCGATCGCCGTCACCATCGGGGTCGCCGTCTTCGCCGACGCCTCCCACGCCACCAAGGTGCACAGCGTCGCGCAGTACGTCAGGCCGCTCAACGGCGGCGGCATCGCCGACTTCTGCCACGCCGTGGCCTGCCAGATGACCTCGAACTCGGTCGGCCGCTACGCCTACTTCGCGATCGCCGGCTTCAAGAACGGCACGACCCTCACCTCGGACAACACCACCGGCGCGCAGGCCGCCAACGACGCGTCGGACTTCGCCTTCCAGCGGATCGTCCAGCGCGGGCGCGACGCGGCGCAGGCCCAGGCGAACAGCCAGTAGGGCCGCACCGGACGTGCCGGGCCCGCTCAGGACCCGGTGCCGGGCCCGCGCAGGACCCGGGTAAGGGCCGTCCTCCTGGAGGGCGGCCCTTACCGGCAGCCGGGCAGCGTCCTGATGTTGCGGGCCTCCCGGCTGCGCGCGGCCAGCAGCTCGTCGGCCGGGTAGCCGACCTCCTCCAGCGTCAGGCCGTGCGGCCGCACCACGTTGACGGCCGAGTGCCGCTCGCGTCCGGCCAGCACCTCCGCGGGGAAGCCGACCGGCCGGTGCCCGTCGCCGACCAGGATCATCGCCCCGACCAGCGCCCGCACCATGTTGTGGCAGAAGGCGTCGGCCCGTACCGTCGCCACCGCCAGGCCGTCCGCGGTCCGCTCCCACGCCAGGTCGAGCAGGGTGCGGATGGTGGTCGCGCCCTCCCGCTTCTTGCAGTAGGCGGCGAAGTCGTGCTCCCCCAGCATCAGCTTCGCGGCGTCGTTCATCAGGTCCACGTCCACCGGGCGGTCGTGCCACAGCACGTGGCCGCGCAGCAGCGGGTCCACCCCGCCCGGGTGGTCGCCGATCCGGTACGCGTACCGGCGCCACACCGCGGAGAACCGGGCGTCGAAGCCGGGCGGCGCCTGCGCCACCCCCCACACCCGCACGTCCCACGGCAGCCGCCCGGCCAGCCGGCGCCGCAGCCTCCCGCTCTCCCGCTCCCACACCTCGGCCGGCAGGTCCACGTGCGCCACCTGCCCGCGGGCGTGCACGCCCGCGTCGGTGCGGCCCGCCACCGTCAGCTCGACCGGGTCCGGCAGCCGCAGCACCGTGGCGATCGCGGACTCCAGCTCCCCCTGCACGGTGCGCCGGCTGCGCTGCTTCGCCCACCCGGAGAAGTCCGCCCCGTCGTACCCAAGATCCAAGCGCACCCGGACGAACCCGTCCGCCGGCCTCTCGCTCACCCGTCGCTCCTCGCGCCTCGTACCCGTGCCCCGCCATACGGCGAGCGGGCCCGCACCCCGGAGGGTGCGGGCCCGCTCGCCGGTCCCGAAGGACCGCAAGAACGCTCAGGCGTCCTTGGACTCCTCGTCCGCCGCGTCCGCGGGAGCGGCGTCGGCGGGCTCGGCGTCGGCCGGCGCCGCGTCCTCGACCGGCGCGTCGGCCTTCTTGACGTCGGCCAGGGCCTCGTCACCGGCGCGGTCCTTGGCGGAGCGCTTGGTGGCGGCCTCGGCCTCGCCGACCGCGTTCTGCTGCACGGTGAGGGCTTCCACCAGCTCGATGACCGCCATCGGGGCGTTGTCGCCGCGACGGGGGCCGATCTTGGTGATGCGGGTGTAGCCACCCGGGCGGTTCTCGTACCGCGGCGCGATGTCGGTGAAGAGCGCGTGCACGACACCCTTGTCGGTGATCTGCTGCAGCACCTGGCGACGGTTGTGGATGTCGCCCTTCTTCGCCTTCGTGATCAGCCGCTCCGCGACCGGGCGCAGCCGGCGCGCCTTGGCCTCGGTGGTGGTGATCCGGCCGTGCTCGAAGAGCGACTTCGCGAGGTTCGCGAGCAGCAGCTTCTCGTGCGCGGCACTCCCGCCCAGACGGGCGCCCTTAGCGGGCTGGGGCATGGTCCTTCTCCTTCTCCGCTGCACCGGCCGTGTCAGGTACCGATGTCAGTGCGAGCCGGCGGCCGCCGGCTCGTGGCAACCCGGGGGCTTCGCCCCGGGGGAACCCCTCGCGGGGCACGTCATACATGGCGCGGGGCGGGAGTCCCGCCCCGCGCCGGTGGCGCTCAGTACTGCTCGGTCTCCACGAAGCCCGCGTCCACGTCGTCGTCGGCGCCGAAGGCGTCGGCGGCGGCGGTCGGGTCGAATCCGGGCGGGCTGTCCTTGAGGGCCAGGCCCATGCCGGCCAGCTTCGCCTTGACCTCGTCGATCGACTTGGCGCCGAAGTTGCGGATGTCGAGCAGGTCCGCCTCGGAGCGGGCCACCAGCTCGCCCACCGAGTGGATGCCCTCGCGCTTGAGGCAGTTGTAGGAGCGGACGGTCAGCTCCAGCTCCTCGATCGGCAGCGCCAGGTCCGCGGCCAGGGCGGCGTCCGTCGGGGACGGGCCCATGTCGATGCCCTCGGCGTCGACGTTCAGCTCGCGGGCCAGGCCGAACAGCTCGACCAGGGTCTTGCCGGCCGACGCCATGGCGTCACGCGGCCGCATGGCCTGCTTGGTCTCGACGTCGACGATCAGCTTGTCGAAGTCGGTGCGCTGCTCGACACGGGTCGCCTCGACCTTGTAGGTGACCTTGAGCACCGGGCTGTAGATGGAGTCGACCGGGATACGGCCGATCTCCTGGCCCTGCTGCTTGTTCTGCACCGCGGAGACGTAGCCGCGACCGCGCTCGACGGTCAGCTCCATCTCCAGCTTGCCCTTGGCGTTGAGCGTGGCCAGCACCAGGTCGGGGTTGTGCACCTCGACACCGGCCGGCGGCGCGATGTCGGCGGCGGTGACCACACCCGGGCCCTGCTTGCGCAGGTACATCACGACCGGCTCGTCGTGCTCCGAGGAGACCACGAGCTGCTTGATGTTCAGGATGAGGTCGGTGACGTCCTCCTTGACGCCCGGCACGGTGGTGAACTCGTGCAGGACCCCGTCGATCCGGATCGAGGTGACAGCCGCACCCGGGATCGAGGAGAGGAGCGTACGACGCAGGGAGTTGCCGAGGGTGTAGCCGAAGCCCGGCTCCAGCGGCTCGATCACGAACCGGGAGCGGAACTCGTCGACGACCTCTTCGGTCAACGAGGGACGCTGAGCGATCAGCATGTGTTCGGTCCTTCAGTCGTGGGCGCCCGCTATTTGACGCCCCCTGTACTACGAGGGTACGGGCGGCGCGGCGAAACCGTCGTGAGACGGGGCCGCACCGCCCTTCACCTGCGAACTTCTACCCGACTACTACTTCGAGTAGAGCTCGACGATGAGCTGCTCCTGCACCTGGGTGTCGATCACCTGGCGCTCGGGCAGGCTGTGCACCAGGATGCGCAGCTTGCCGGCGTTCGCCTCCAGCCACGCGGGCACCGTCCGGTCGCCGGCCTCGCCCTGGGCCACCGCGAAGGGGGTCAGGTTACGGGACCGCTCGCGGACCTCGACGATGTCGTTGACGGACACGCGAGCCGACGGGATGTCGGTCTTGCGGCCGTTGACGGTGATGTGTCCGTGACGGACGAGCTGACGGGCGTGGTCGCGGGACTTGGCGAAGCCGGCCCGGTACACCACGTTGTCGAGGCGGGTCTCAAGGATGCGCAGAAGGTTCTCACCGGTCTTGCCGGTCTTCTGGTTCGCTTCCTTGTAGTAGTTCACGAACTGCTTCTCGAGGACACCGTAGATGCGCGCGCACTTCTGCTTCTCGCGAAGCTGGAGGAGGTACTCGCTGTCCTTGGTGCGCCCGCGTCCGTGCTCACCCGGGGGGTAAGGACGGATCTCGATCGGGCACTTCGCGCTCTCGCACTTAGCTCCCTTGAGGAAGAGCTTCTGCTTCTCCCGACGGCAACGCTTGCAGTCGGCCCCGGTGTAACGCGCCATTGTCTCAGTTCTCCTGTATCAGCTGGTCAGACGCGGCGGCGCTTCGGCGGGCGGCAGCCGTTGTGCGGGGTCGGGGTGACGTCCTGGATCGAACCCACCTCGAGGCCGGTGGCCTGGAGGGAGCGGATCGCGGTCTCGCGGCCGGAGCCGGGACCCTTGACGAAGACGTCCACCTTGCGCATGCCGTGCTCCTGCGCGCGGCGGGCGGCCGACTCGGCGGCCATCTGCGCGGCGAAGGGGGTGGACTTGCGCGAGCCCTTGAAGCCGACGTGTCCGGCGGAGGCCCAGGAGATCACGTTCCCGGAGGGGTCGGTGATCGAGACGATGGTGTTGTTGAACGTGCTCTTGATGTGGGCGTGCCCGTGAGCGACGTTCTTCTTTTCCTTGCGGCGCACCTTCTTGGCTGCGCCCTGACGGCCCTTAGGAGGCATGTGTCGGTTCTCCCGGTGGAGGTGGTCGGTCCTACAGCGAAGACCGCTGATGGGGTCTGGCTGCGGACTACTTCTTGCCCGGCTTCTTCTTGCCGGCGATGGCGCGACGCGGACCCTTGCGGGTACGGGCGTTGGTGTGAGTGCGCTGGCCGTGGACCGGCAGGCCGCGACGGTGGCGCAGACCCTGGTAGCAGCCGATCTCGACCTTGCGGCGGATGTCGGCCTGGATCTCACGGCGGAGGTCGCCCTCGGTCGTGTAGTTCTCGTCGACCCACTTGCCGATCTTGACGAGGTCGTCCTCGGCAAGGTCGCGGACTCGGGTGTCGGGGTTCACACCGGTGTTCTTCAGGATCTCCTGGGCGCGCGAGCGCCCGATGCCGAAGACGTAGGTGAGGGCGATCTCGACGCGCTTCTCGCGCGGGAGGTCAACGCCTGAAAGGCGTGCCATGTGCTTGGCTCCTGGTGTTCTCGGAGGTCTTCCGCGGCTCCGGTTCCCTTCCGCCGTACCAGGTACGGAACGGGTCCCCGGCCTCCACCGGGGGTGTCATCCCCGTCGGACGGGGATGGGAGCCGCGTATGTACGCGTGCTGCGTCGCGCGAAGTGCTGCGGGTGCAGGGGTGGTCGGCGGGCGTCAGCCCTGGCGCTGCTTGTGGCGCAGGTTGTCGCAGATGACCATGACCCGGCCGTGGCGGCGGATCACCTTGCACTTGTCGCAGATCTTCTTGACGCTCGGCTTGACCTTCATGGGACTGAGGTTCTCCGGGTCGTGTTGAGATCTACAAGCGGGTTACTTGTATCGGTAGACGATCCGTCCGCGCGTCAGGTCGTAGGGAGACAGCTCCACCACGACCCGGTCATCCGGGAGGATGCGAATGTAGTGCATCCGCATCTTGCCGCTGATGTGCGCGAGGACCTTGTGACCGTTCTGCAGCTCCACTTTGAACATCGCGTTCGGCAGAGACTCGATCACGGTGCCCTCGATCTCGATGGCGCCTTGCTTCTTGGCCATGTCCTGCTTTCGGGATCGGCTACCGGGGTCGGCTCCGGACATGCCGGAAGACACGCGGGGCCGACATATGAGTCTACGGCAACAGCGGCGGAAAGACGAATCGGGGAGTATGCCCACGCAGCGTGATCGTTACGCGCCGCGGCTGCCGGCCGCCGCTAGGAGAGCGGATCGGGGGCGGTGGTGACGCCGTACTCCGCGAGCTTGGCCCGGCCGCCGTCGGGGGCGGTGAGCACCAGCGGGCCCTGCTCGGTCAGCGCGATGGTGTGCTCCCAGTGCGCGGACCAGGAGCCGTCGTCGGACTTGACGGTCCACTCGTCCTCCAGCACGTGGGTGTGCGGGGTGCCGAGCGTCACCATCGGCTCGATCGCCAGGCACAGCCCGGGCACCAGCCGGATGCCGCGACCGCGCTTCTTGGTGACGTAGTTGAGCACGTGCGGGTCCATGTGCATCTGGCTGCCGATGCCGTGCCCGCCGTACCCCTCCACGATGCCGTACTTGCCCGAGGCCGGCCGCGGCTGGCGGCGGATGTACGACTCGACCGCCTGCGAGATGTCGTCCAGCCGGTTGCCCTTGCGGAAGGCGGCGATCCCGGCCCACATGGACTCCTCGGTGACCCGGCTCAACTCCGCCAGCTCCGGGGCGTGTCCGGTGCCCACCAGGCAGGTGAAGGCCGCGTCGCCGTGCCAGCCGTCCACGATCGCGCCCGCGTCCACCGCGAGGATGTCGCCGTCCTTGAGCACCGTCACGGAGTCGGGGATGCCGTGCACCACCACGTCGTTGACCGACGTGCAGATGTTGCCCGGGAAGCCGCCGTAGCCCAGGAAGTTGGGCTTCGCGCCGTGGTCGGCGATCACCTTCGCGGCGACCTCGTCCAGGTCCCTGGTGGTGGCGCCGGGCACCGCCGCCGCCCGGGTCGCCTCGTGGATCGCCGCGACGACCAGACCGGCCTCCCGCATCTTCGCGATCTGCTCCGGGGTCTTCAGCTCCACCATCGCGGCCGACGCCTTCCTTGCTGCCTTGGGTCCCTGTTCGGTCAGGTCCTTGCCACCCCAACCATACGGCCGTGGCGCCCGTCGGGGCACCACGGCCGTGGTGTGCACATGCACCGGTCCGGCCGGCGCCGGGACCTACGCGGTCGGCTCGCCGGCGTCCGCGCGCAGGGCCGTCATGGCCCGCGTGGTCACCTCGGCCACCGCGCCGAGCGCGGAGATCGTCACGACCAGGCCCTGCTTCTTGTAGTAGTCGATGATCGGCTCGGTCTCGCGGTGGTAGATCTCCAGCCGGTTGCGGACCTTGTCCGGGGCGTCGTCGTCGCGCCGGTACAGCTCGCCGCCGCACTCGTCGCAGACGCCCTCCTCCTTCGGCTGCTTGTACTCGACGTGGAAGACGTGCGAGCCGTCGTTGCGGCAGATCCGGCGGCCGGCGATCCGCTTGACCACCTCTTCCTCGGGGACCTCCAGGTCCAGCACGCCGTCCAGCGCGATCTCGTGCCGCGCCAGGTAGACGTCCAGCGCCCGCGCCTGCTGCTCGTTGCGCGGGAAGCCGTCGAGCAGGAAGCCACCGGCCGCGTCCGGCTGGTCCAGCCGGTCCTCGGCCATGCCGATCGTGACCTCGTCGGGCACCAGGTCGCCGGCGTCCATGTACGCCTTCGCCTGCTTGCCCAGGTCGGTGCCCTGACTGATGTTGGCGCGGAACAGGTCGCCCGTGGAGATGTGCGGGATCGAGAGGTTCTTGGCGAGGAACGCGGCCTGCGTCCCCTTGCCTGCGCCGGGCGGCCCGACCAGGACGATACGCATCAGCGGAGGAACCCTTCGTAGTTGCGCTGCTGGAGCTGGCTTTCGATCTGCTTCACGGTCTCCAGACCCACACCGACGATGATGAGGATGCTGGTGCCACCCAGAGGGAAGTTGCCGTTGCTCCCGTTGAAGATCGCGATGGCGACCGTCGGAACGAGGGCGATCAGACCCAGGTACAGCGAACCGGGCCACGTGATGCGGTTGAGGACGTAACTCAGGTACTCAGCGGTGGGACGACCGGCCCGGATACCCGGGATGAACCCACCATACTTCTTCATATTGTCGGCGACTTCCTCGGGGTTGAAGGAGATCGCGACGTAGAAGAAGGCGAAGAAGACGATCAGCAGGAAGTAGGCGGCCATGTACGCCGGGTGGTCGCCCTTGGTGAAGTTGCGGCTGATCCACTGCGCCCAGCCCGCCGTCGACCCGGAGAACTGGACGATCAGCGCCGGGATGTAGAGCAGCGACGAGGCGAAGATGACCGGGATCACACCCGCCTGGTTCACCTTGAGCGGGATGTACGTCGAGGTGCCGCCGTAGGACCGGCGGCCGATCATGCGCTTCGCGTACTGCACCGGGATGCGGCGCTGCGCCTGCTCGACGAAGACCACCAGGCCCACCATGACCAGGCCGATCAGGATCACGGAGATGAACTCGACCCAGCCGCCCGCGATGGTGCCGGAGACCTTGATGCCCCACAGCGAGCCGGGGAAGCCGGCCGCGATCGAGACGAACATCAGGATCGACATGCCGTTGCCGATGCCGCGGTCGGTGATCAGCTCGCCCAGCCACATGATCATCACGGTGCCCGCGGTCATGCACGTGACCATGGTGACGGTGGTGAAGATCGACTGGTTCGGGACGATGTCGTTGCCCTGGGTGCAGGTCGAGAAGAGGTTGCCGGAGCGGGCGGTGGCCACCAGGCCGGTGCCCTGGAGGATCGCCAGCGCGACCGTCAGGTACCGGGTGTACTGCGTGATCTTGGTGGTACCGGCCTGCCCCTCCTTCTTCAGGGCCTCCAGGCGCGGGATCACCACGGTCAGCAGTTGCAGGATGATGCTCGCCGTGATGTACGGCATGATCCCGAGTGCGAAGATGGTGAGCTGGAGCAGCGCTCCGCCACTGAACATGTTGACCAGACCGAAGAGGCTGTTGTTGCCCTTCGTCTGCTTCACGCAGTCGTTGACCACGCCGAAGTCGATCCCCGGCACCGGCACGTGCGCGCCCAGCCGGTACACCACGATGATGGCGAGCGTGAAGAGCAGCTTCTTGCGCAGGTCGGGCGTCCTGAACGCCCGGGCGAACGCGGTGAGCACGGTGCCTCCTGCACCCCCCGCGCCACGGCGGAAGGACGGTCTCTGGTGAGATTTCTGACGGATAGGGGCTCGGCCACCTTACCGGCGACGTGCCCCCGGTAGGAATGACCCATCGGCCAGGGAAAATTCACAGAAAAGAACGACCGGGGACGCCCTGAGGTACTGGGCGTCCCCGGTCGGGTTGCACATCCGGCTCAGACGAGCTCGGTGACGGTGCCGCCGGCGGCGGTGATCTTCTCCTTGGCGGAGCCGGAGACCGCGTCAACGGTCACCTGCAGGGCCACGGAGACGTCGCCGGTGCCGAGCACCTTGACGAGCTGGTTCTTGCGCACGGCACCCTTGGCGACCAGGTCGGCAACGGTGACCTCGCCACCCTCGGGGTAGAGGGCCGCGAGCTTGTCCAGGTTGACGACCTGGTACTCGGTGCGGAACGGGTTCTTGAAGCCCTTGAGCTTCGGGAGCCGCATGTGGAGGGGCATCTGCCCGCCCTCGAAGCGCTCCGGAACCTGGTAGCGGGCCTTGGTGCCCTTGGTGCCGCGACCGGCCGTCTTGCCCTTGGACGCCTCGCCGCGACCCACGCGGGTCTTGGCGGTCTTGGCGCCCGGAGCCGGACGGAGGTTGTGCACCTTGATCGGGTTGTCACCCATGATCAGTCGACCTCCTCGACCGTGACGAGGTGGCGGACGGTGTGGACCATGCCGCGGATCTCCGGGCGGTCCTCCTTGACCACGACGTCGTGCAGGCGCTTGAGCCCGAGCGAACGCAGGGTGTCACGGTGGTTCTGCTTGCTGCCGATGTAGGACTTGGTCTGCGTGACCTTCAGGCGCGCCATCACACACCCACTCCGGCCCGGGCGCGCAGCAGCGCGGCGGGCGCGACGTCCTCGATCGGCAGACCGCGGCGGGCGGCGATCTCCTCGGGCCGCTGAAGGCCCTGGAGCGCGGCCACCGTGGCGTGCACGATGTTGATCGCGTTGTCCGAGCCGAGGCTCTTGGACAGCACGTCGTGGATGCCCGCGCACTCCAGCACGGCTCGCACCGGGCCACCGGCGATCACACCGGTACCGGGGGAAGCCGGCTTGAGCAGGACGACGCCCGCGGCCTTCTCGCCCTGGATCGGGTGCGGGATGGTGCCCTGGATACGGGGGACCTTGAAGAAGTGCTTCTTGGCCTCCTCCACACCCTTGGCGATGGCGGCCGGCACCTCCTTGGCCTTGCCGTAGCCGACACCGACGGTGCCGTCACCGTCGCCCACCACGACCAGCGCGGTGAAGCTGAAGCGACGACCACCCTTCACAACCTTGGCGACGCGGTTGATCGCGACGACCCGCTCGACGTAGGCGGTCTTCTCGGCCTGCTGGCCGCCGTCCCGCCGGTCCTTACGGTCCCGTCGCTCGCCGCCACCGGCACCGCTTCCGCGGCGCTGGGGTCCAGCCATTGGAATTACCTCTCGATCCTCTTAGCGTTTCTCCGCTAGCAACGCAGCAACCGTTGAAGTCGCTGCCGCGACGGGCGGCTCAGAACTTCAGGCCGGCCTCGCGGGCGGCGTCCGCCAGGGCGGCGATCCGCCCAGCGTACTGGTTGCCGCCACGGTCGAAGACGACAGCTTCGACGCCCTTGGCCTTCGCACGCTCGGCCACGAGCTGGCCGACCTGCTTCGCCTTGGCGCTCTTGTCGCCTTCGCCGCCGCGGATGGACGCGTCCAGGGTCGACGCCGACGCGAGCGTGTGGCCCGCCAGGTCGTCGATCACCTGCGCCACGATGCCGCGGTTGGACCGCGTCACCACCAGGCGCGGGCGCTCGGACGTACCGTTGACGCGCTTGCGGACCCGGATGTGGCGCCGCTTGAGCGCCGCACCCTTGTACGCCTTGCCCTTGGCGATCTTGACACCGTATGCCATGGCTACTTACCAGCCTTTCCGACCTTGCGGCGGATGACCTCGCCGGCGTACTTGACGCCCTTCGCCTTGTACGGGTCAGGCTTCCGCAACTTGCGGATGTTGGCGGCCACTTCGCCGACCTTCTGCTTGTCGATGCCCTCGACGGAGAACTTCACCGGGGACTCGACCTTGAAGGCGATGCCCTCGGGGGCCTCGACGAGGATCGGGTGGCTGTACCCGAGCGAGAACTCCAGGTTGGAGCCCTTCGCCTGGACGCGGTACCCGACACCGCTGATCTCAAGGGACTTGCTGTAGCCCGCGGTCACGCCGGTGATCATGTTCGCCACCAGCGTGCGGGACAGGCCGTGCAGGGCCTTCGAGACACGCTCGTCGTTGGGGCGGGTGACCAGCAGCACGCCGTCCTCGCCCTTTGCGATCTCGATCGGCGCGGCGACGGTGTGGGTGAGCGAACCCTTGGGGCCCTTCACCGCGACCGTGCGGCCGTCGATGGTGACGTCCACTCCGGCGGGAACCGAGATGGGCAGCTTGCCGATGCGCGACATTGCTCTACCTCTCTTTCCCGGTTACCAGACGTAGGCGAGGACTTCCCCACCCACGCCCTTCTTCTGCGCCTGCTGGCCGGTGAGCAGTCCGTGCGACGTGGAGATGATCGCCACGCCGAGGCCGCCCAGCACCCGAGGCAGGTTGGTGGACTTTGCGTAGACCCGAAGACCCGGCTTGCTGATCCGCTTGATGCCGGCGATCGAGCGCTCGCGGTTGGGGCCGAACTTCAGCTCGAGGATGAGGTTCTTGCCGACCTCGGCCTCCTCGACCTTCCAGCCGGTGATGTAGCCCTCCTGCTGGAGGATCTCCGCGATGTGCGACTTGATCTTGCTGAACGGCATCGCGACGTCGTCGTGGTACGCCGAGTTCGCGTTGCGCAGACGGGTCAGCATGTCTGCGATGGGGTCGGTCATGGTCATGAGTTGGCCCTGGGCCTCTCTCGCCGGGGTTTCCTGTCTGCTCCGTCCCTCTCCCCCGGCCGGAGCCGGGAGCGGGTGTGGTGCGGGGACCTACGGCGTAGTGGATCGGGTCCTGATGTCCGGGAGGGGACTACCAGGAGCTCTTGGTCACGCCCGGCAGCTCGCCACGGTGGGCCATCTCACGAAGGCACACGCGGCACAGGCCGAACTTGCGGTAGACGGAGTGCGGCCGGCCACAGCGCTGGCAGCGGTTGTACGCGCGCACAGCGAACTTGGGCTTGCGAGCCGACTTAGCGATCAGAGCCTTCTTCGCCACGGTCAGTTCTCCTTGAACGGGAAGCCGAGGTGACGAAGGAGGGCACGACCCTCGTCGTCGTTGGTCGCCGTGGTGACCACGGTGATGTCCATGCCCCGGACCCGGTCGATCTTGTCCTGGTCGATCTCGTGGAACATGACCTGCTCCGTGAGACCGAAGGTGTAGTTGCCCCGGCCGTCGAACTGCTTCGGCGACAGGCCGCGGAAGTCGCGGATACGCGGCAGCGCCAGCGACAGCAGGCGGTCCAGGAACTCCCACATCCGGTCACCGCGCAGCGTGACGTGCGCGCCGATCGGCTGACCCTCGCGCAGCTTGAACTGCGCGATGGACTTACGGGCCTTGGTGACCTGCGGCTTCTGACCGGTGATCGTGGCGAGGTCGCGGATCGCGCCCTCGATCAGCTTGGAGTCGCGGGCGGCGTCGCCCACACCCATGTTGACCACGATCTTGGTGAGACCGGGGATCTGCATGACGTTCTCGTACTCGAACTGCTCACGCAGCTTGCCCGCGATCTCCTCGCGGTAGCGCGACTTGAGACGCGGAGCGGTGCTGGTGGCAGCGGCACCTGAAGTTGCAGTAGTCATCTCAGATGTCCTCACCGGTCCGCTTGGCAACGCGGATCTTGGTGCCCTCGTCGTCGAAGCGGTAGCCGACGCGGGTCACGACCTTCTTGCCGTCCTTCTCAACAACAAGCTGCACGTTGCTGACGTGGATCGGCGCCTCGGTGGTGATGATCCCGCCGGTCTTCGAACCGCGGTCGGTCTGGCCGGCCTTGGTGTGCTTCTTGACCCGGTTGACACCCTCGACCAGGACCCGGTCCTCGCGGGGGTAGGCCACGATGACCTTGCCCTGCTTGCCCTTGTCCTTGCCGGTGATGACCTGAACCAGGTCGCCCTTCTTGATCTTCATCGGTTACAGCACCTCCGGCGCGAGCGAGACGATCTTCATGAACCTCTTCTCGCGCAGCTCACGGCCGACCGGGCCGAAGATGCGGGTGCCGCGGGGGTCACCGTCGTTCTTGAGGATGACCGCCGCGTTCTCGTCGAAGCGGATGTACGAGCCGTCGGCACGGCGGCGCTCCTTGACGGTGCGCACGACGACAGCCTTGACGACCTCGCCCTTCTTCACGTTGCCACCGGGGATCGCGTCCTTGACGGTGGCGACGATGACGTCACCGATGCCCGCGTAGCGGCGACCCGAGCCACCGAGAACACGGATGCAAAGGATCTCCTTGGCACCAGTGTTGTCGGCGACACGAAGTCGCGACTCCTGCTGGATCACGTCTATCTCCTGTTTGTCTGCCGGTTCCCGGCGGGCGCCGCGCGGAGCACTCCACGCGGCGCCCGCCGAGCCTGGCGGAACCGTCCTGCGAGGGAATCCCCGCAGGAATTACTTGGCTACTTGGCCTTCTCGAGGATCTCCACGACGCGCCACCGCTTGGTCGCGGACTGCGGCCGGGTCTCCATGAGGAGCACGCGGTCGCCGATGCCGGCGGCGTTCTGCTCGTCGTGGGCCTTGAGCTTGTTGGTGCGGCGGATGACCTTGCCGTAGAGCGCGTGCTTCACGCGGTCCTCGACGGCGACCACCACGGTCTTGTCCATCTTGTCGCTGACCACGAGGCCCTCACGGGTCTTGCGGAAGCCGCGCGCGTTGGTCTCAGTCACATTCTTCTCGCTCATCAGGCGCTCTCCACCGTCTCGATGCCGAGCTCACGCTCACGCATGAGGGTGTAGATCCGGGCGATGTCCTTGCGGACGGTCTTGAGCCGGGAGTTGTTCTCAAGCTGTCCGGTGGCCGCCTGGAAGCGGAGGTTGAACAGCTCCTCCTTGGCCTCACGCAGCTTGCCGACGAGGTCCTCGTCGCCAAGCTGGCGCAGCTCGGTCGCCTTGGTACCGGCCGCCATCACGACTCACCTGCCTCGCGCCGCACGATGCGGCACTTCATCGGAAGCTTGTGCGCGGCGCGGGTCAGCGCCTCGCGCGCAACCTTCTCATTCGGGAAGGACAGCTCGAACATCACCCGACCGGGCTTGACGTTCGCGATCCACCACTCCGGCGAACCCTTGCCGGAACCCATGCGGGTCTCAGCCGGCTTCTTGGTCAGCGGGCGGTCCGGGTAGATGTTGATCCAGACCTTGCCGCCGCGCTTGATGTGGCGGGTGATGGAGATACGAGCGGACTCGATCTGCCGGTTGGTCACGTAGGCGGGCGTGATGGCCTGGAGACCGAACTCGCCGAACGCCAGCTCCGTGCCGCCCTTGGCCATACCGCGCCGGGTGGGGTGGTGCTGCTTGCGGTGCTTGACCCTACGGGGGATCAGCATGGTACTTAGCCTTCCGTTCCGGGGGTCTCAGCAGCCGGGGCCGCCTCGACGGGAGCGGGCGCCTCGGCCTTGGGGGCCGACGCGGCACCGTCCGTCTGGGGACGACGGCCACGGCCGCCGCGCTCGCCACCGCGGCGCTGCGGACGCTCGTTGCCACCACCGCGGGCCGGGCGGTTGCCGGCGCGGGCGGCGGCGTTCTCGGCGCGGACCTCGGCGATGTTCTTCACGTCGCCCTTGTAGATCCACACCTTCACACCGATCCGGCCGAAGGTGGTCTTGGCCTCGAAGAAGCCGTAGTCCACGTTCGCCCGCAGGGTGTGCAGGGGCACCCGGCCCTCGCGGTAGAACTCGGAGCGGGACATCTCGGCGCCGCCGAGGCGGCCGCCGCACTGGATCTTGATGCCCTTGGCGCCGGCCTTCAGCGTGCCCTGCATGCTCTTGCGCATGGCACGGCGGAAGGAGACCCGGGAGGAGAGCTGCTCGGCGACCGCCTGGGCCACGAGCTGCGCGTCCATCTCGGGGTTCTTGACCTCGAGGATGTTGAGCTGCACCTGCTTGCCGGTCAGCTTCTCCAGGTCGCCGCGGATGCGGTCGGCCTCCGCGCCGCGGCGGCCGATGACGATGCCCGGCCGGGCGGTGTGGATGTCGACGCGGACGCGGTCACGGGTGCGCTCGATCTCCACCTTGGAGATGCCGGCCCGCTCCATGCCCTGCGTCATCATCCGGCGGATGGCGACGTCTTCCTTGACGTAGTCCTTGTAGAGCTTGTCGGCGTACCACCGGGACTTGAAGTCCGTGGTGATGCCGAGCCGGAACCCGTAAGGGTTAACCTTCTGGCCCATTACCGGGTCCCTTCCTTGCTGGCAACGACCACGGTGATGTGACTCGTCCGCTTGCGGATGCGGTAGGCGCGGCCCTGGGCGCGCGGCCGGAACCGCTTCAGGGTCGGGCCCTCGTCCACGTACGCCTCGCTGATGTACAGCGACTCGGCGTCCGTGTGGTCGTAGTTGTGCGCGGCGTTGGCGATGGCGCTGTCCAGCACCTTGCCCACCGGCTCGCTCGCGGCCTGCGGCGTGAAACGCAGGACCGCCTGAGCCTCCGTGGCATTCATGCCACGGATGAGGTCCACCACGCGGCGGGCCTTCATGGGCGTGACGCGGATGTACCGCGCCTGGGCCCTGGCTTCCATGGTTGTCCCTTCAGTGTCTGTCATGGTCGGTCGCTTCTCGCCGCTGGATCAGCGACGCCGCGCCTTGCGGTCGTCCTTCTCGTGACCGCGGAAGGTACGGGTCGGCGCGAACTCGCCGAGCTTGTGGCCGACCATCGACTCAGTGACAAACACCGGGACGTGCTTACGGCCGTCGTGCACCGCGATCGTGTGGCCCAGCATGGCCGGGACGATCATCGAGCGGCGGGACCAGGTCTTGATGACGTTCTTGGTGCCAGCCTCGTTCTGGACATCCACCTTCTTGATCAGGTGGTCGTCGACGAAGGGCCCCTTCTTGAGACTCCGCGGCATCTAAACCCGCTCCTAGCGCTTCTTGTTCGTCTTGCGGCGGCGGACGATGTACTTGTTGCTCGCCTTCTTGGGAGAACGAGTACGACCCTCCTTCTGACCCCAGGGGGAGACCGGGTGGCGACCACCGGAGGTCTTGCCCTCACCACCACCGTGCGGGTGGTCCACCGGGTTCATGGCGACACCGCGGACGGTCGGGCGGACGCCCTTCCACCGCATGCGGCCGGCCTTGCCCCAGTTGATGTTCGACTGCTCGGCGTTGCCGACCTCGCCGATGGTGGCGCGGCAGCGGACGTCGACCATCCGGACCTCGCCGGACGGCATGCGAAGGGTGGCCATGTTGCCTTCCTTCGCCAGGAGCTGCACCGAGGCGCCCGCGGAGCGGGAGATCTTGGCGCCGCCACCGGGCCGCAGCTCGATCGCGTGGATCGTGGTACCGACCGGGATGTTGCGCAGCGGCAGGTTGTTGCCCGGCTTGATGTCGGCGCTGGGGCCGTTCTCGATCCGGTCGCCCTGCTGCAGGCGGGCGGGGGCGAGGATGTAGCGCTTCTCGCCGTCCGCGTAGTGCAGCAGCGCGATGCGCGCGGTGCGGTTGGGGTCGTACTCGATGTGCGCGACCTTGGCGGGCACGCCGTCCTTGTCGTGCCGACGGAAGTCGATCACCCGGTAGGCGCGCTTGTGGCCACCGCCCTGGTGGCGAACGGTCACACGACCAGCGTTGTTACGGCCACCCTTGCTGTGCAGCGGGCGGACCAGCGACTTCTCCGGCGTGGACCGCGTGATCTCGACGAAGTCGGCGACGCTGGAGCCACGACGGCCCGGGGTCGTCGGCTTGTACTTGCGGATACCCATTCTTAAGTCCTCGGAATATTCCGGACTTCGACTCGATCCGACCTCCGTTAGGAGACCGGACCGCCGAAGATGTCGATGCGGTCGCCCTCGGCAAGGGTCACGATGGCGCGCTTGGTGTTGGCCCGCTTGCCGAAACCGGTGCGGGTGCGCTTGCGCTTGCCCTGCCGGTTGATCGTGTTGACCCCGGTGACCTTGACCTGGAAGACCGCCTCGACGGCCTGCCGGATCTGGGTCTTGTTGGCGCGCGGGTCGACGACGAAGGTGTACTTGTTGTCGTCCAGCAGCGCGTAGCTCTTCTCGGAGACGACCGGCTTGATCAGCAGGTCGCGCGGGTCCGTGAAGGTCTTGCTGGTGATCTCGGCGGCCGACGCCTGGTCGGTGGCCTCGGTCAGTTCGGTCTGCTCGGCCATCAGGCGTCGCTCCCTTCGGTCTCGGCGGCGCCGTTACCGATGAAGCGGTCGAAGGCGGCCTTGGTGAAGACCACGTCGTCGGAGACGAGCACGTCGTACGTGTTGAGCTGACCGGCCTCCAGGATGTGCACCTGGGGGAGGTTGCGGGCGGACAGCCACCCGGCCTCGTCGGAGCGCTCGACGACGAGCAGCACGTTCTTGCGCTCGCTGATCTTGCCCAGCAGCGTCTTCGCGGCCTTCGTCGACGGCGCGCTGCCCTCGACCAGGTCGGTCACGACGTGGATGCGGCTGTGCCGGGCGCGGTCGGTCAGGGCGCCACGCAGGGCGGCCTTGATCATCTTCTTGGGCGTGCGCTGCGAGTAGTCGCGCGGCACGGGGCCGTGCACGACGCCACCGCCGGCGAACTGCGGCGCGCGGGTCGAGCCCTGGCGGGCGCGGCCGGTGCCCTTCTGGCGGTACGGCTTCTTGCCACCACCGCGGACCTCGCCACGCGTCTTGACCTTGTGCGTGCCCTGGCGGGCGGCGGCAAGCTGCGCGACGACGACCTGGTGGATCAGCGGGATGCTGACCTTGGCGTCGAAGATCTCGGCCGGGAGCTCTACGGTCCCGGTGGTGTCGCCCGCGGGCGACAGGATGTCGATGCTGGTGCTCATATCCTTCAGGCCCCCTTGGCCGCGCTGCGGACCAGGACGAGGCCGCCGTTCGGACCGGGAACCGCGCCCTTGATGAGCAGCAGGCCCTTCTCCGCGTCAACGGCGTGAACGGTCAGGTTCTGGGTGGTGACCCGCTCGTTGCCCATGCGGCCCGCCATGCGCAGACCCTTGAACACGCGGCCCGGGGTGGCGCAGCCGCCGATGGAACCGGGAGAGCGGTGCTTGCGCTGGACACCGTGGCCGGCGCCGAGGCCCTTGAAGTTGTGGCGCTTCATGACACCGGCGAAGCCCTTGCCCTTGCTCTTGCCGGTCACGTCGACCTTGACACCGGCCTCGAACACCTCGGCGGTGATCTCCTGGCCGAGGGTGTACTCGGCGGCGTCGGCGGTGCGCAGCTCCACGAGGTGGCGGCGCGGGGTGACGTCGGCCTTGGCGAAGTGGCCCTTGAGGGGCTTGTTCACCTTGCGCGGGTCGATCTCGCCGAAGGCGAGCTGGACCGACTCGTAGCCGTCGGCGTCGTTGGTACGCACCTGGGTCACGACGTTCGGGCCGGCCTTGACCACGGTCACCGGGACGACACGGTTGTTCTCGTCCCAGACCTGGGTCATGCCGAGCTTCTCGCCCAGGATGCCCTTGATCTGCTTGGTCATCTTCTCCGCGCCTCTCAGAGCTTGATCTCGATGTCGACGCCGGCCGGCAGGTCCAGGCGCATCAACGAGTCAACGGTCTTGGGCGTCGGGTCGAGGATGTCGATCAGGCGCTTGTGCGTGCGCATCTCGAAGTGCTCGCGCGAGTCCTTGTACTTGTGCGGCGACTTGATGACGCAGTACACGTTCTTCTCAGTGGGCAGCGGCACCGGGCCCGCGACCTGCGCACCAGTACGGGTCACCGTCTCGACGATCTTCTTCGCCGAGGAGTCGATGACCTCGTGGTCGTAGGCCTTGAGCCGGATGCGGATCTTCTGTCCCGCCATGGCTACTCCGTAGTCCTTGTCTCTGTTTACGCTCTGGCATCCGCTTGTCCGACCCACGCGGTCGGGCGTGTCGCCTCCCTCGCACATGCCTTTCCGCATGCGGAAAGGCCCTGCGACAGGGATTTGCGTGGGAGATACCACCCACCGGATGCCTGGTCGGAGCCGCGCTGACACTTCCCGGAAGATTCCCGTACGTCCGTCCCAGTGCTGCCCGGAGGGCAGATATGGACGACGAGTACTGTGGGACTCGCTTCCGGTCCCCCCGACGGGAGGCGCGCAGCATCGGCGCTCGACCGAGCAACTTGGACAGTGTGCCATAGGGGACATGGCCGTGGCCAATCGAGCGGGAAAGCCTACCCTTTGGCGGCCGTTCGCCAAACCCGGGCCGCCCGCACCGGTCGCGGTGCGCGAGACGTCCCGTTTCGTCCGCCGCCACGGGGCTGCGCCGGGCGGCCCGCGCGGCATCCCGCGGCCTGGGAACGGACACCGCGCCGGGGGTCGACACCGGGCCGGGAGCGGGCGGGAGCCCGCCCCAGGCGCACGCGGTGCCGGTGGATCAGTGGGTGTAGAGGTAGAACGACAGCCCGACCCCCTGGCAGAGGAAGACCGGCCCCCACAGGTCATGCCCGGCGACGCCCGCCGCCTGGCACTCGTCCTGCGTGGCGTAGATGCCGGCAAGGTGCGGGAACTCCTGGGTCGCGTGCGCCGAGGTCGCGGCGCCGAGCGGGACCAGGGCGGCGACCGCGGCGGCGGCGAGCAGTCCGATGCGTTGTCTCACGTTCCAACTCCTCAAAGTGCGAGATTCCCTGACAGACCGTCAGGGACCGTACGGAGTGGTGCGATTGCGCTCGCATGCTATCCGGGCGACCGGCTATAGGTCTATACCAATGCCACGACCGTGCGCACGACTCCGCGGGGCCGGTCACCGGCCGGGTACGGAGCCGGCGGGGCCGCCTCCCGGCACGGGGCGCCGTACTAAGGTCTCGGCGTATCCACCCACACGGCACGAAGGGGCCCGCATGAAGGCGACCACGGGTGCGGGCGCGCTGCTGCGGCTGCGGAAGGTCAGCAGGAGCTACGGGAAACGGCAGGCCCTGCGGCCGCTCGACCTGGACGTGGCCGCGGGCCGGTGCACCGCGCTGTTCGGGCACAACGGCTCCGGCAAGTCGACGCTGCTGCGGATCGCCTCCGGCCGCGACGCCCCGACCGGCGGCCAGGCCCTGTTCGCCGGGCGGCCGATCAGCGAGGACGACCCGGAGGTGCGCGCCCGGGTCGCCGTGGTCGGCGACACCGTGGCCTGCTATCCCGACCTCACCGTGCGCGAGCACCTGGAGCTGGTGACGGTCGCGCACGCCGTCGACGACGCGGCCGGCTGGATCGACCAAGTGCTGGCCGACCGCCGGCTGTCCGACCACGCGGGCGCGCTGCCGGGCGCGCTGTCCTCCGGACAGATGCAGTCGCTGCTGCTGGCGGCCGCCCTGGTCCGGCCGCGGGACCTGCTGGTCCTCGACGAGCCCGAGCAGCGCCTCGACCCCGACGCACGGCGACGGCTGGCCGAGTTGCTGGTCGCCGAGAAGGAGAGCGGCGTGGCGGTGCTGCTCGCCACCCACCAGGCCGAGCTGGCCGAGGCGGTCGCCGACCACCTGGTCGCCCTGGAGGACGGCCGGGTCGTCGCCCAGGGCCCGCCGGCCGAGGTCCTCGCCCAGCTTGCCGCCTCCTCGTGACCCGGCACCCCGGAGCACCGACCCCGGCCGAGCGGCCCGGCCCGTCCCGCCCGGCAGGCGCGGCGCCCTCGGACGACCAGCCGGACGGGACGGAGACGGAGAAGGAGCGGACGGCCATGGCGATCCCGCCGGACCACCGGAATCAGCCGGACCAGGCGGTCCGGCCGACCCCGCCCGACCTGCCCGGCCCGCCCGACCGGGCGCCCGTGCCGGCGCCGACGGACGCGGCGGCCCCTACGGCCCCCACGGACGCGGCGGGCGCCGGTGCCGCGGAGCGGTCCGACGACGGGACCGGGACGCCGGACGACCACGGGACCGAGCCCGACGACCCCGGGGAGACCGCGTCGGGCGGCTGGAGCGAGACCGACGACGACCGCACCGCCGAGACGCTCGCGTGGCTGCGGGCCAAGCGCCGGGCCCACCGCCGGCAGCAGGGCCGCGACCTGGCCGTCCTGCTCTACTCCGTGCTGCTCGCCGTCGTCGGCTACGGCAGCGGGCTGGCGGTGCACTTCCTGCGCGGCCTCGGCGAAGGCGCGGACTACGGCGGCTTCGGCGCCGGCCTGACCCGCGGCCTGCCGGCCCTGTTCACCGCGCTGGGCCTGCTGCTGTCCCTGGTCGCCGCCCGGGACGCGCTGTGGCGCGGCCCGGTGGTGCTGCCCGGCCCGGCCGTGGGCTGGCTGCTGGCGCAGCCGGTCCGGCGGGCCGCGGTGCTGCGGCCGTGGTTCCGGCTGTCCGCGGGGCTCTCCCTGGTCCCCGGCGTCCTCGGCGGGCTGGCCGGCGCGGTCGCGCTGCGCGTCACCGGCCAGGCGTCGATCGGGCACGCGCTGCCGGCCGTGCTGCCCGCCGCGCTCTGCCTGCCGCTGCTCGCCACGGCCGTCGGCATGGCGGTGGAGCGCCGTCCGGACCTGTCCCGGACGGTGCGCCGCTGGACCGCGCCCGCCGTCCTCCTGCTCGCCGCGCTGGGCGCGCAGACCGCGCTGGCCGGCTCCGGGCACCGGGTCCGGCCGCTGGAGTGGGTCGAGCTGTGGTCGGGCCCCTGGGGCTGGGCCGCCCAGCCCGTAGTCCGGGCCTGCGGCGGCAGCGCACCGGGCTGGCCCGCCGCGGTCGCCCTGCTGCTGGCCGGCACCGCCGCGGCGGTGCTGCTCGCCCACCGCGAGGCCGCAGCCGTGCCCACCGCGCGGCTGCGGGCCAGGGCCGCCACGGCCACCACCGTCGCCTCGGTGGCCTGGTCGCTCGAACTGCGCGCCGCCAAGCTCGCGCTGCTGGACGCCGCCGGCGGCGACGCCACCCGCATGGTCCGGCTGCCGCCGCCGCGCGGCCGGGCGGCCCGGCACCTCGCCGTCGTCTGGCGCGACGCCCTGACGCTGCTGCGCGCGCCCGGCCGGGTCGGCCGCGCCGCGCTGTGGACGGCCGCCGCGGCCTCGGCCGCGGGGCTCGGCGCCGACCTCGGCGGCGAGCGCCGCCCGGTCGGCCTGGTGGTCGGACTACTCTGCGGCTACCTCGCGGTGGGCGCGCTGGCCGAGTCCGCCCGGGTGGAGACCGACGACCTGCGGCGCTCGGCCTGGTCGCCGTACCGCCTGCGCGGCCTGATGCTCCGGCACGGGATCGTGCCGGCCGCGGTGGGCGCGGCCCTCGGGCTGCTCGCGGGGATCCCCTTCGCCGTCGAGGGCTCCCCCGCCGCGCTGCTCTACCTGCCGCTGTGCGCCTTCCCGTTCACCGCCGCCGCGCTCTACGGCGCCTGCCGCGGGCCGGCCCGCACCCAGCTCATGTTCCTCGGCGGCGGCTCCCCGATCGGCTCCCCCGGGCCCCTGATCTACCTCGCCTGGTACGCGGCGGGCCCGCTGGTCGCCGTGACGGTGCTGGCGCTCACGCTCTCCCGCGCCACCCCGGCCGGCGCCGTCGCGGTCTGCGTGCTGCTGACGGCCGCCCTCGGGTACGCGGCGGCGAGGTCCGCGGACAGGCTCGTCCGCTAGGGCCTCCCGTCCGGCTCTCCGCGGCGTCGCGGAACGCAGAAAGGTGCCCCACTCCGGACGGAGTGGGGCACCCTGCCGACGGCTCCAGGAGCCCTCGGGACCTACTTGTTGATCTTGGTGACCTGGCCGGCGCCCACGGTACGACCACCCTCACGGATGGCGAACTTCAGGCCCTCCTCCATGGCGACCGGCTGGATGAGCTGGACGGTCATGGCGGTGTTGTCGCCCGGCATGACCATCTCGGTGCCCTCGGGGAGGGTCACCACGCCGGTCACGTCCGTGGTACGGAAGTAGAACTGCGGGCGGTAGTTGTTGAAGAACGGCGTGTGGCGGCCGCCCTCGTCCTTGGACAGGATGTACGCCTGCGCCTCGAACTCGGTGTGCGGGGTGACCGTGCCCGGCTTGATGATGACCTGGCCGCGCTCGACGTCCTCGCGCTTGATGCCGCGGAGCAGCAGACCGACGTTCTCACCGGCCTGGCCCTCGTCGAGCAGCTTGCGGAACATCTCGATGCCGGTGACCGTGGTGGTGGTCTTCTCGGTCTTGATGCCGATGATGTCCACGGTCTCGTTGACCTTGAGCACACCGCGCTCGATACGACCGGTGACGACGGTGCCACGACCGGTGATCGTGAAGACGTCCTCGATCGGCATCAGGAACGGCTTCTCGACGTCGCGCTCGGGGGTGGGGATCGACTCGTCCACGGCCTGCATCAGGCCGAGCAGCTTCTCGCCCCACTCCTTGTCGCCCTCGAGGGCCTTGAGCGCCGACACGCGCACGACCGGCAGGTCGTCGCCCGGGAACTCGTACTCGGAGAGCAGCTCGCGCACCTCGAGCTCGACGAGCTCCAGGATCTCCTCGTCGTCCACCATGTCGGCCTTGTTCAGGGCCACCACGATGTACGGCACGCCGACCTGGCGGGCCAGGAGCACGTGCTCCTTGGTCTGCGGCATCGGGCCGTCGGTCGCGGCGACCACCAGGATCGCGCCGTCCATCTGCGCGGCACCGGTGATCATGTTCTTGATGTAGTCCGCGTGACCGGGGCAGTCGACGTGCGCGTAGTGACGCGACTCGGTCTGGTACTCGACGTGCGCGATGGAGATGGTGATACCGCGCTGGCGCTCCTCAGGAGCCTTGTCGATCTGGTCGAAGGCCGAAGCCTCGTTGAGTTCCGGGTACGCGTCGTGCAGCACCTTGGTGATCGCCGCGGTAAGCGTGGTCTTACCGTGGTCGATGTGACCGATGGTGCCGATGTTGACGTGCGGCTTAGTCCGCTCGAACTTCGCCTTCGCCACTGGGGTCCTCCTGGGAGTGGATCTGTACGCCTTGCTTCATCGGCGCCAGGTGATCTTTGCTGGAATGCCGACCCGGGGGCGTTTCCGGCGCATAGCGCCGGAAACACCCCGAAAGCCTGCTGTCAAGCCTAGACGAGGTACCGGAAGGTACTACTCGCCCTTGGCCTTCGCGATGATCTCCTCTGCGACGTTCCGAGGAACCTCGGCGTAGGAGTCGAACTGCATGGAGTAGCTGGCCCGGCCCGAGGTCTTGGACCGCAGGTCACCGACGTAGCCGAACATCTCCGACAGCGGGACCAGGCCCTTCACGACCCGGGCGCTGTGACGCTCCTCCATGGCCTGGATCTGGCCACGGCGGGAGTTGAGGTCGCCGATGACGTCGCCCATGTAGTCCTCGGGCGTGGTGACCTCGACGGCCATCATCGGTTCGAGGAGCACGGGGCTCGCCTTGCGGGCACCCTCCTTGAACGCCTGCGAACCGGCGATCTTGAACGCCAGCTCGGAGGAGTCGACCTCGTGGTAGCCGCCGTCGATCAGGGTGACGCGGACGCCCACCATCTCGTAGCCGGCCAGGATGCCGAACTTCATGGCCTCCTGCGCACCCGCGTCCACCGAGGGGATGTACTCACGGGGGATGCGGCCACCGGTGACCTTGTTGACGAACTCGTAGGTCGCGTCGCCGCCTTCCAGCGGCTCCAGCATGATCTGCACCTTGGCGAACTGACCGGTGCCACCGGTCTGCTTCTTGTGGGTGTAGTCGATGCGCTCGACCGTCTTGCGGATGGTCTCGCGGTACGCGACCTGCGGCTTGCCGACGTTGGCCTCGACCCGGAACTCGCGCCGCATGCGGTCGACCAGCACCTCCAGGTGCAGCTCGCCCATGCCGCCGATGATGGTCTGGCCGGTCTCCTCGTCCGAGTGGACCTGGAAGGAGGGGTCCTCCTCCGAGAGCCGCTGGATGGCGACACCCAGCTTCTCCTGGTCGCCCTTGGACTTGGGCTCGATCGCGACCTCGATCACCGGCGCCGGGAAGTCCATCGACTCCAGGATCACCGGGTTCTTGTCGTCGCACAGCGTCTCACCGGTGGTGGTCTGCTTCAGCCCCATCACGGCGATGATGTCGCCGGCGCCCACCGACTCGATCTCCTCACGCTTGTTCGCGTGCATGCGGTAGATCTTGCCGATGCGCTCCTTCTTGCCCTTGACCGAGTTCAGCACGGCCGAACCCGACTCCAGGCGGCCCGAGTAGACCCGGACGAAGGTGAGCTTGCCCAGGTGCGGGTCGCTCATGATCTTGAACGCGAGACCGGAGAACGGCTCGTCGTCCGAGGGCCGGCGCTTGATGACCTCGTCCGCGTCGCCGACGGCGTGGCCCTCGATGGCCTCGACGTCCAGCGGCGACGGGAGGTAGCGCACGACCGCGTCGAGCAGGGGCTGCACGCCCTTGTTCTTGAACGCGGTGCCGCAGAACACGGGGGTGACGGTGACCGAGCCGGCGCCGCCCTTGGAGGCGAGCGTGATCCGGCGGATGGCCGCGATGAGCTGCTCCTGGGTGGGCTCCTGGCCCTCCAGGTACAGCTCCATCATCTCGTCGTCGTGCTCGGCGACGGCCTCGAGCAGCTTGCCGTGCCACTCCTCGGCCGCCTCGACGTGCGTGTCCGGGATGTCGACGGTGTCGTACATCTCGCCCTTGGTCGCTTCGAGCGACCAGACCAGGGCCTTCATCTGGACGAGGTCGACCACGCCCTTGAAGTCGGCCTCGGCACCGATCGGCAGCTGCATGACCAGCGGCACCGCGCCGAGGCGGTCCACGATCATGTCGACGCAGCGGTGGAACTCCGCGCCGGTGCGGTCCAGCTTGTTGACGAAGCAGATACGGGGCACGCCGTAGCGGTCGGCCTGGCGCCAGACCGTCTCGGACTGCGGCTCCACACCGGCGACACCGTCGAACACGGTCACGGCGCCGTCGAGGACGCGCAGCGAACGCTCCACCTCGACGGTGAAGTCGACGTGGCCGGGGGTGTCGATGATGTTGATGGTGTGGTCGACGTTGTCGAGCGGCCAGTGACAGGTCGTCGCGGCCGACGTGATGGTGATGCCGCGCTCCTGCTCCTGCTCCATCCAGTCCATGGTGGCAGCGCCGTCGTGGACTTCACCGATCTTGTAGGAGACACCGGTGTAGAACAGGATCCGCTCGGTGGTCGTCGTCTTGCCCGCGTCGATGTGGGCCATGATCCCGATGTTGCGGACCTTGGCCAGGTCAAGCGAAGTGGTGGCCATGTGGCTCAGTCTTCTCTCGGTCTCGATGGGGGTGGTGACTACCAGCGGTAGTGCGCGAAGGCCTTGTTGGACTCGGCCATCTTGTGCGTGTCCTCGCGGCGCTTCACGGAGGCGCCCAGGCCGTTGCTGGCGTCGAGGATCTCGTTCATCAGCCGCTCGGTCATGGTCTTCTCGCGGCGGGCGCGGGAGTACCCGACCAGCCAGCGCAGGGCCAGGGTGTTCTGGCGGCCCGGGCGGACCTCGACCGGCACCTGGTAGGTCGCACCGCCGACGCGGCGGGACTTGACCTCCAGGGTCGGCTTGATGTTCTCCAGCGCGCGCTTGAGGGTGATCACCGGGTCGGCACCGGCCTTCTCGCGCAGGCCCTCCAGGGCGCCGTAGACGATGCGTTCGGCGGTGGAGCGCTTGCCGTGCAGGAGGATCTTGTTGACCAGCGAGGTCACCAGCGGGGAGCCGTAAACCGGGTCGATGATGACCGGGCGCTTCGGGGCGGGGCCCTTACGAGGCATGCTTACTTCTCCTTCTTGGCGCCGTAGCGGCTGCGGGCCTGCTTACGGTTCTTCACGCCCTGCGTGTCGAGCGAACCGCGGATGATCTTGTAGCGAACACCCGGCAGGTCCTTCACACGGCCGCCGCGCACGAGCACGATGGAGTGCTCCTGAAGGTTGTGGCCCTCGCCCGGGATGTAGGCGGTGACCTCGATACCGCTGGTCAGACGGACACGCGCGACCTTACGGAGGGCCGAGTTCGGCTTCTTCGGGGTGGTCGTGTAGACACGCGTGCAGACGCCGCGGCGCTGGGGCGAACCCTTCAGCGCGGGCGTCTTGTTCTTCTCGACCTTGTCCTGCCGGCCCTTTCGGACCAGCTGCTGGATCGTAGGCACCGTTTCTCCGGTTTCTGTGTGCCGATCTCGATACATCTAACCTGGGACCCGACCCACGCGGTCGGGTGTGTCGCGGGCCCCGCACGTATCCGAAAGGACGGAGAGTGCGTTTGGTCGGGCGCCGCGGCCTCGGTGTCCTCGTCCGGTCACACGGCACGCACAAGGACCCGGGCACACCCCAGGCACAGATGAGAGCGTACCTACCGCATCGGCTACGGTCAAAACAAATGCACACGGGCCGCCGCGGGCCTGCTGTGCCCCGGTTGGCGGCGGTATGCCGAGGCGGTGTCCGGCCGGTGTCCGGCGGGTGTCGGCGGGGTCAGGGGCCGGGGGCGCTGGCGACGACGGCGACGATCGTGCCGATGAAGGCGAGCAGGCCGAACAGGCAGAGGTAGCCGAGGACGAGCCCCGCGGTGGCCTGGCCGTCGCCGGCCTGTCCGGTGCGGCGGATCTGGCCCTTGGCGAGGTGCCCGCAGATGATCGCCGGGATCGAGGCGGCCCCCATGGTGACCGTGCCGAGGATGCCGCAGACCAGCGAGGCGGTCGCCATGCCGTTGGTGCCCTGGACCGGCGGGGCGAAGGCGAAGGGCACCTGCGGGTACACCGGGTACGGCGCCATCGGGCCCGGGATGTCCGCGGTGATCCGGTCGAGGTCGTCGTAGGTCCGCGCCTGGTACGCCCGGCCGACCCGCTCGTCGTACTCCTCGGGCCTCAACCGGCCCTGGGTGTACGCCTCCTTGAGGACGTCCACCGCACGCTCACGATCCGCGTCACCGGCCAGCATGGAACCAGCATGCCCCAGGACGGCGGCCCGCGGCGGGAACGTCCGCGGGGTGTAGAGAAGTTGTGACAGAACGGGGCGGAAGGCAGCGGTCACACGTCGCCGGCCCGGCCTGCGCCGGCACCGCCGTCGGCGCCACCGCCCCCGCTTGCCTCCACGCCTCCCCCGGCCGCGGTCAGGGCGGTGAGCGCCTCGGTGACCAGGGCGAGCAGGTCGGCCCGCGGCACGGACCGGATCTCCTCGAACCAGCCGAGCGAGCGGCCGAGGCTGATCCCGTACAGCGCGGCGACGGCGACCTCCGCGCGCAGCCGGGGCCGGTCCAGGTGCTGCCCGGCGATGTCGTCCGCCAGCGGCTCGACGACGCGGCGGGCGATGCGGTCGCCGGCGGCCACCCGGATCTCCGGGAGGGTGTCGGACCGGATCAGCGCCTGGAGGATGGGGCCGGGGCCGCGCTCGTCGGCCCTCCTGACCAGGGTCTCCGCGATCTGCGCCAGCCCGCTGAACGCGGCCGGGCCGGCGACGGCGGCGTCCTCGGCGACCACGGCGGCGACGTACAGCTCCGCCTTGTTGCCGAAGTAGCGGGCGATCAACGCGGCGTCCACGCCGGCGCGTTCGCCGATCTCGCGGATCGTGGTCCGCTCGAAGCCCTGCTGCCCGAACAGTTCCTGCGCGGCCCGCAGCAGCGCCTGCTTGCTGGCGGCGGCGTCCCGGGACCGCCCGGTGCGCGACGGTGCTCCCCCGTCGCCGGGCGCCCCGCCCCCGGCCGCCGCGTGCTCGGCGCTCACCTCGGTCCTCCTCAGCGGGTGTCCGAAGCCCGGTCGTCGACGGTCATGAAGCCGGAGCCGGCGAGTTCGGCCTCCTCCTCCATCATAGGGACGACCGCCGCGGGCTTCGCGGCCTCGGCCCGCGCCCGCCGCCCGGCGCCGATCCCGGGCAGTACGAAGCTGATCACGGCCGTGGCCACCGCCAGCGCGGAGGCGAAGAGCAGCGCGGTCTCGAAGCCCGACACCTTCGGCAGCGCGCTGCCCGACGGGGTGTGCGCCATCAGGACGGCCGCCGACAGCGCGCTGCCCAACGTGAGGCCGATGCTGCGGAGCACCTGGTAGAAGCCGGTCGCGCTGCCGGTCTCGCTGGCCGGCACCGCGCGCACGATGAAGCCGGGCATCGCCGCGTAGGTGAACCCCATCCCGAAGCCGGCGATCCCCGTGACCACGAACGCCTCCCACAGGTGGGTGTGCTCCAGTGCGAAGAAGGCGGTGCCGAAGGCGAAGATCAGCGAGCCCAGCGGGATCATGCTGCGGGTGCCGAACCGCCGTTCGTAGATCCCGAGGAAGCGGCTGGCCACGAAGTTCGCCGCCGCGTAGGGCACCAGCACCAGTCCGGAGACGACGAGCGAGGCGCCGAAGCCGTAGCCCTTGGCCGCCGGGACCTGGACGAACTCCACCACGACCGGCAGCAGCAGGTACATCGCCACGCTGATCAGGAACCCGCCGGTGTCGGCGGTCAGCACCGAGCGGTTCCTGACCTGCCGCAGGTCGATGAGCGGGTCGGCGGTGCGCAGCTCGTACGGGATCCAGGCGGCGAGCAGCACCAGGCAGGCGGCGAACAGGCCCAGCGCGCGGGCGGACGTCCAGCCCCAGCCGTCCGCCTCGCTGAGCGCCACCGAGAGCCCGACGACGACCAGGCTGATCAGGGTCGCGCCCACGGTGTCGAAGCGCCGCGAGGGCACCTCGGCCCGGCCGGGCAGCACGACGGCGGCCAGCACGAAGGAGCAGCCGACGGTGATGGCGCCGAACCAGTACGCGCCCCGGTAGTCGAAGGTCTCCGCGATCAGCGCGGTCAGCGGGTAGCCGAGCCCGGCGCCGATCGCCGCGGTGACCGAGAGCGTGGCGATGGCCTGCCGCGACTTCTCCGGGGTGAGGTTGCGCCGGGCGACGGCCATCGCCACCGGCAGCAGCCCGAGGCCCACCCCCTGGAGGCCGCGGCCGACGATGAGCATGGCGAAGCCGCCCGAGAGCGCGGCGACCACGCAGCCGACGACCACCGAGCCGAGCGCGGCGAGGATCACGTCGCGCTGCCGGGGGCCGTCGGAGAGCCGGCCCATCAGCGGCGTGGCGAGCGCGCCCGTCATCAGCGTGATGGTCAGCAGCCACTCCGCGGTGCTGAGCGAGACGCCGTCGGCGTCGGCGATGGTGGGGATCAGCGGGGCGCCCAGGCTGGAGACGACCGACATCAGCGAGCCCACGATCACCAGGGTCGGTCCGAGCAGGCGCAGTCGCAGCCCGCGCGGTACGACCCCGGACCCGCTGGGCCCGCCTGCTATGTGTGCGCTGCTCGACACGACGCCGTCGCTCTCCCCGGACCAGATGTCACCCGTTGATGTCATCGGATGATGACAACGGAGATAACGGTATCACGCACCTATCTCGGCACCGGCACACGGGAAAGGGCGGCCGCCCCGGAATCCCGGGGCGACCGCCCTCCTCACCTGCCGCGGTCGCTCAGACCGTCAGGCCCACCACTCAGCCGTTGTACGGGCCGTAGTCGTAGTCCTCCAGCGGCACCGCCTGGCCGGAGCCGGTGCCGAACGGGCTGTAGTCGATGTCGTCGTAGCCGACGGCCGAGTACATCGCGGCCTTGGCCTCCTCGGTCGGCTCCACCCGGATGTTGCGGTAGCGGGACAGGCCCGTACCGGCCGGGATGAGCTTGCCGATGATGACGTTCTCCTTCAGGCCCAGCAGCGAGTCCGACTTCGCGTGGATCGCCGCGTCCGTCAGCACCCGGGTCGTCTCCTGGAAGGAGGCGGCCGACAGCCAGGACTCGGTGGCCAGCGAGGCCTTGGTGATACCCATCAGCTGCGGACGGCCCGAGGCCGGGTGACCGCCCTCGGAGACCACACGGCGGTTCTCGGTCTCGAACCGGCCGCGCTCGACCAGCTCGCCCGGCAGCAGCTCCGCGTCGCCGGACTCGATGATCGTCACCCGGCGCAGCATCTGCCGGATGATGATCTCGATGTGCTTGTCGTGGATCGACACGCCCTGCGAGTTGTAGACCTTCTGCACTTCCTGCACCAGGTGGATCTGGACCTGGCGCTGGCCGAGGATGCGCAGCACGTCGTGCGGGTTGGTCGCGCCGTAGGTGAGCTTCTGGCCCACCTCGACGTGGTCGCCCTCGCCGACCTGGAGCTTGACGCGCTTGGAGATCGGGTAGGCGATCTCGTCGGCGCCGTCGTCCGGGGTGACGACGATCTTCTTGGTCTTCTCGGTCTCCTCGACCCGGACCCGGCCGGCCGCCTCGGAGATCGGCGCGACACCCTTGGGCACGCGCGCCTCGAAGAGCTCGACCACACGCGGCAGACCCTGCGTGATGTCGTCACCGGCCACACCACCGGTGTGGAAGGTGCGCATCGTGAGCTGGGTGCCGGGCTCACCGATCGACTGGGCGGCGATGATGCCGACCGCCTCGCCGATGTCCACCAGCTTGCCGGTGGCCAGCGAGCGCCCGTAGCAGTAGGCGCAGGTGCCGACGGCCGACTCGCAGGTGAGGATCGAGCGGGTCTTGACCTCCTCGACGCCGTGCCGCAGGAGCTGGTCGATGAGCACGTCGCCCAGGTCGACGTTGGCGGGGGCGATGACCTTGCCGTCCACCACGACGTCCTCGGCGAGCATCCGCGCGTACACGCTGGTCTCGACGTCCTCCGCCTTGCGCAGCGAGCCGTCCTCGGCGCGCTCGGCGATCCGCAGCTTCAGACCGCGGTCGGTGCCGCAGTCCTCCTCGCGGATGATCACGTCCTGCGAGACGTCCACCAGACGACGGGTCAGGTAACCCGAGTCGGCGGTGCGCAGCGCGGTGTCGGCCAGACCCTTACGGGCACCGTGGGTGGAGATGAAGTACTCCAGCACGGACAGGCCCTCGCGGAAGGACGCCTTGATCGGACGCGGGATCGTCTCGTTCTTGGCGTTGGACACCAGGCCGCGCATACCCGCGATCTGACGCATCTGCATCATGTTCCCGCGGGCGCCCGAGTCGACCATCATGAAGATCGGGTTGGTCTTCGGGAAGTTGGCGTTCATCGCCTGCGCGACCTCGTTGGTCGCCTTGGTCCAGATGTTGATCAGCTCGTCCGAGCGCTCCTGCTTGGTGATCAGGCCGCGCTCGTACTGCTTCTGGACCTTCTCGTCCAGCGCCTCGTAGGAGGCGATGAGGCCCTTCTTCGCCTCGGGCACCACGATGTCCGTGACGGCCACGGTGACGCCCGAGCGGGTCGCCCAGTGGAAGCCGGCCGCCTTCAGGTTGTCGAGCGTCGCCGCCACGATCACCTTCGGGTAGCGCTCGGCGAGGTCGTTGACGATCTCGGAGAGCTGCTTCTTGCCGACCGCGTAGTCCACGAACGGGTAGTCCTCGGGCAGCAGCTCGTTGAAGAGCGCCCGGCCCAGGGTGGTGCGCAGCCGGAAGCTGTCACCGACCTGGTACGGCTCCTCGCCCTCCACCGGCTCCGGCGGGGTCCAGCCGCGCGGCGGGACGGTGCCCACCGGGAAGCGGATGTCCACCTTCGCCTGCATGGACAGCTCGCGCGCGTCGAAGGCCATGATCGCCTCGGCGGTGGCGCCGAACGCCCGGCCCTCGCCCCTGACCTCGCGCTCCTCGGAGTCCGTAGTCAGGAAGAACAGGCCGAGCACCATGTCCTGGGTCGGCATGGTGACCGGGCGGCCGTCGGCGGGCTTGAGGATGTTGTTCGAGGACAGCATCAGGATGCGGGCCTCGGCCTGCGCCTCCGCGGACAGCGGCAGGTGCACGGCCATCTGGTCGCCGTCGAAGTCCGCGTTGAACGCGGTGCAGACCAGCGGGTGGATCTGGATGGCCTTGCCCTCGACGAGCTGCGGCTCGAACGCCTGGATGCCCAGCCGGTGCAGGGTCGGCGCGCGGTTGAGCAGCACCGGGTGCTCGGCGATGACCTCTTCCAGCACGTCGTACACGACCGTGCGGCCGCGCTCGACCATGCGCTTGGCCGACTTGATGTTCTGCGCGTGGTTGAGGTCCACCAGGCGCTTCATCACGAACGGCTTGAAGAGCTCCAGCGCCATGGCCTTGGGCAGGCCGCACTGGTGCAGCTTGAGCTGCGGGCCGACGACGATCACCGAGCGGGCGGAGTAGTCCACGCGCTTGCCGAGCAGGTTCTGGCGGAACCGGCCCTGCTTGCCCTTGAGCATGTCGGAGAGCGACTTCAGCGGACGGTTGCCGGGACCCGTGACCGGGCGGCCGCGGCGGCCGTTGTCGAAGAGCGCGTCGACGGCCTCCTGGAGCATCCGCTTCTCGTTGTTCACGATGATCTCGGGGGCACCGAGGTCGAGCAGGCGCTTCAGGCGGTTGTTGCGGTTGATCACGCGGCGGTACAGGTCGTTCAGGTCGGAGGTGGCGAACCGGCCACCGTCGAGCTGGACCATCGGACGCAGGTCCGGCGGGATCACCGGGACGCAGTCCAGCACCATGCCGCCGGGCTTGTTGGTGGTCTGCAGGAAGGCGGACACCACCTTGAGCCGCTTCAGGGCGCGGGTCTTCTTCTGGCCCTTGCCGGTGCGGATGATCTCGCGGAGGCGCTCGGCCTCCTCGTCCAGGTCGAAGGACTCCAGGCGCTTCTGCAGCGCCGCGGCACCCATCGAGCCCTGGAAGTACGTGCCGAAGCGGTCGCGCAGCTCGCGGTAGAGCAGCTCGTCGCCCTCCAGGTCCTGGACCTTGAGGTTCTTGAAGCGGGCCCACACCTCGTCGAGCCGGTCCAGCTCGCGCTGGGCGCGGTCGCGCAGCTGCTTCATCTCGCGCTCGGCGCCCTCGCGCACCTTGCGGCGGACGTCGGCCTTGGCGCCCTCGTTCTCCAGCTCGCCGAGGTCGGCCTCCAGCTTCTTCTGCCGGCCCTCGACGTCGGCGTCGCGGCGCTGCTCGACCTGCTGGCGCTCCACGGAGACCTGGGCCTCCAGCGAGGGCAGGTCGCGGGTGCGGCGCTCGTCGTCCACCCAGGTGATCATGTACGCCGCGAAGTAGATGACCTTCTCCAGGTCCTTCGGGGCGAGGTCGAGCAGGTACCCCAGGCGCGAGGGAACGCCCTTGAAGTACCAGATGTGGGTGACCGGCGCGGCCAGCTCGATGTGGCCCATCCGCTCACGGCGCACCTTGGCGCGCGTGACCTCCACGCCGCAGCGCTCACAGATGATGCCCTTGAAGCGGACGCGCTTGTACTTGCCGCAGTAGCACTCCCAGTCCCGGGTGGGGCCGAAGATCTTCTCGCAGAAGAGCCCGTCCTTTTCCGGCTTGAGGGTGCGGTAGTTGATGGTCTCGGGCTTCTTGACCTCGCCGTGCGACCAGGTCCGGATGTCGTCCGCGGTGGCCAGGCCGATCCGCAGCTCGTCGAAGAAGTTGACGTCGAGCACTGTGTCGTCAATCCCTCTCAGGGTTGATTCTCAAAATGGTCTGAACGGGTCGCGGGAGAGCCCGTCCGGCGCGGGACCGGACGGGCCGGCCCGTCAGACCTCTTCGACGCTGCTCGGCTCGCGCCGGGACAGGTCGATGCCGAGCTCCTCCGCCGCACGGAACACGTCCTCGTCGGTGTCCCGCATCTCGATGGACATGCCGTCCTTGGACAGCACCTCCACGTTGAGGCAGAGCGACTGCATCTCCTTGATGAGCACCTTGAAGGACTCGGGGATGCCGGGCTCGGGGATGTTCTCGCCCTTGACGATGGCCTCGTAGACCTTCACGCGGCCGAGCACGTCGTCGGACTTGATGGTCAGCAGTTCCTGGAGTGCGTACGCGGCGCCGTAAGCCTCCAGCGCCCACACCTCCATCTCGCCGAAGCGCTGCCCGCCGAACTGCGCCTTACCACCCAGCGGCTGCTGGGTGATCATCGAGTACGGGCCGGTGGAACGCGCGTGCAGCTTGTCGTCCACCAGGTGGTGCAGCTTGAGGATGTACATGTAGCCGATGGAGATCGGCTCCGGGAACGGCTCGCCGGAGCGGCCGTCGAAGAGCCGCGCCTTGCCGGAGGGCCGCACCATGCGGTCGCCGTCGCGGTTGGGGATCGTGGCCTCGAAGAGACCGACGATCTCGTCCTCGCGGGCGCCGTCGAAGACCGGCGTGGCCACGTTGGTCCCGGGCTCCACCTGGCCGGCGCCGATGCCGTCCAGCCGCTGGGCCCACTCCTCGGCGATGCCGGAGACGTCCCAGCCCTGCTTCGCGAGCCAGCCGAGGTGGATCTCCAGCACCTGGCCCGGGTTCATCCGGGACGGGACGCCGAGCGGGTTGAGGATGATGTCGACCGGGGTGCCGTCCTCGGTGAACGGCATGTCCTCGACCGGCAGGATCTTGGAGATGACACCCTTGTTGCCGTGCCGGCCGGCGAGCTTGTCGCCGTCGGTGATCTTGCGCTTCTGCGCGACGTAGACCCGCACGAGCTGGTTGACGCCGGGCGGCAGCTCGTCGCCCTCCTCGCGGTCGAAGACGCGCACGCCGATGACCTTGCCGACCTCGCCGTGCGGCACCTTCAGGGAGGTGTCGCGGACCTCGCGGGCCTTCTCGCCGAAGATCGCGCGCAGCAGCCGCTCCTCCGGGGTCAGCTCGGTCTCGCCCTTCGGGGTGACCTTGCCGACCAGGATGTCGCCGGCCACCACGTCGGCGCCGATCCGGATGATGCCGCGCTCGTCGAGGTCGGCCAGCACCTCCTCGGAGACGTTCGGGATGTCCCGGGTGATCTCCTCGGGGCCCAGCTTGGTGTCGCGGGCGTCGACCTCGTGCTCCTCGATGTGGATCGAGGACAGGACGTCGTCCTGCACGAGGCGCTGCGACAGGATGATCGCGTCCTCGTAGTTGTGGCCTTCCCACGGCATGAACGCGACCAGCAGGTTCTTGCCGAGGGCCATCTCGCCCTCGTCCGTGGACGGGCCGTCGGCGAGCACCTGGCCGGCCACCACGCGGGCGCCCTCGTCCACGACGACCTTCTGGTTGAAGGAGGTGCCCTGGTTGGAGCGGGAGAACTTGGCGACCCGGTAGGTGGTGTAGGTGCCGTCGTCGTTGGTGACCGTGACGTAGTCGGCGGAGACCTCCTGGACCACGCCGTCCTTCTCGGCCTTGATCACGTCGCCGGCGTCGACCGCGCAGCGGTACTCCATGCCGGTGCCGACCAGCGGCGCCTCGGCCTTGATCAGCGGCACGGCCTGGCGCATCATGTTCGCGCCCATGAGCGCGCGGTTGGCGTCGTCGTGCTCCAGGAACGGGATCATCGCGGTCGCGACCGACACCATCTGGCGCGGCGAGACGTCCATGTAGTCGACGTCGTCGCCGGGGATGTAGTCGATCTCGCCGCCGCGGCGGCGGACCAGCACGCGGGACTCGGCGAACCGCAGCTCGTCGGTGAGCGGCGCGTTGGCCTGCGCGATGACGAAGCGGTCCTCCTCGTCGGCGGTCAGGTAGTCGACGTGGTCGGTGACCTGGCCCTCGGTGACCTTGCGGTACGGCGTCTCGATGAAGCCGAACGCGTTCACCCGGCCGTAGGAGGCGAGCGAGCCGATCAGACCGATGTTCGGGCCTTCCGGCGTCTCGATCGGGCACATCCGGCCGTAGTGCGACGGGTGCACGTCGCGGACCTCGAAGCCGGCCCGCTCACGGGACAGGCCGCCGGGGCCGAGCGCGTTGAGCCGGCGCTTGTGCGTCAGGCCCGACAGCGGGTTCGTCTGGTCCATGAACTGGGAGAGCTGGCTGGTGCCGAAGAACTCCTTGATGGAGGCGACGACCGGCCGGATGTTGATCAGGGTCTGCGGCGTGATCGCCTCGACGTCCTGGGTCGTCATCCGCTCGCGCACGACGCGCTCCATACGGGCCAGACCGGTCCGCACCTGGTTCTGGATCAGCTCGCCGACGTTGCGGATGCGGCGGTTGCCGAAGTGGTCGATGTCGTCGGTCTCGACGATGATCGACCGGCCGGACTCGCCGACCGTCTCGGTCTCACCGGCGTGCAGCTTCACCAGGTACTTGATGGTGGCCAGGATGTCCTCGGTGGTGAGCACGCCGGCGTCCAGCGGCGCGTCGCTGCCGAGCTTCTTGTTCACCTTGTAGCGACCGACCTTGGCCAGGTCGTACCGCTTGGGGTTGAAGTAGAGGTTCTCCAGCAGGGTCTGGGCGGCCTCCTTCGTCGGCGGCTCGCCCGGGCGCAGCTTGCGGTAGATGTCCAGCAGCGCGTCGTCCTGGCCCTGGGTGTGGTCCTTCTCCAGGGTGGCGCGCATCGACTCGTACTCGCCGAACTCCTCGAGGATCTGCTCGGTGGTCCAGCCGAGCGCCTTGAGCAGCACGGTGACCGACTGCTTGCGCTTGCGGTCGATGCGGACGCCGACCATGTCGCGCTTGTCGATCTCCATCTCCAGCCAGGCACCCCGGGACGGGATGATCTTGGCGGAGAAGATGTCCTTGTCGGAGGTCTTGTCGATGGAGCTGTCGAAGTAGACGCCCGGCGAGCGGACAAGCTGCGAGACGACGACGCGCTCGGTGCCGTTGATGCAGAAGGTGCCCTTGCTCGTCATCAGGGGGAAGTCGCCCATGAAGACGGTCTGGGACTTGATCTCGCCGGTCTCGTTGTTGGTGAACTCGGCGGTGACGAAGAGCGGGGCGCCGTAGGTGAAGTCGCGCTCCTTGCACTCGTCGAGCGAGTTCTTCGGCGGCTCGAAGCGGTGGTCGCGGAACGTGAGCGACATCGACCCGGAGAAGTCCTCGATCGGGGAGATCTCCTCGAAGATCTCCTCCAGACCGGACTTCCTGGGGACGTCCTGCCCACTGTCCAGGGCCGCCTCGACCCGGGCCTTCCATGCGGCGTTGCCGAGCAGCCAGTCAAAGCTCTCGGTCTGGAGCGCGAGGAGGTTCGGAACTTCGAGCGGTTCACGGATCTTCGCGAAAGAGATGCGCAGCGGGGCGGTGCTTGCGCCGTTGTTCGAATGGGTGGTCGAGGCGTTGCGCGAGGCGGCCAAGAGGGGGTCCTTCCGAGGGCTCGGACTCACTACGCGCGTACCGGACCGAACCCGAGCGGAAGAGATAAGCCCTGATGACAGGCTTCCTCACGAGTGCTCGGACACGGGCATACCCCTGGTGACGGGCCAGGCAGCAGCTAACAGGCAGCGCAAAGGGTCAGTGTAGCCACTTGGCCCACTGATGTCCAGGCTGAGATTCGGAGTACCGAATCGTCGCCCCCTCCGCCCGTCTCATGTCTGCGGTCGCCCGGCCCTCGGAGCCCGGGTCCCGCGTCCGTCATCCTGTCCTGCCTGCCGCGCGGACGGCCGGAACCGGTCCACCCGACCACCAACGCATCCATTCCCGCTTCGCCGACGATCCATGCATCCGGCCCCCGAAGAAGTGTGGAGCCGGTGTGTGCCGGATCGGGTGACCGCGTGTGGCGGCGCGTCCTGAGAATTGCGTGCCAGGTGCCATCCGTCAAGGCCCAAGCCTCGCGGAGATCGAAAACGACCGAGGGCGGCCACCCGTTCGGGTGGCCGCCCTACGGCGGGTGGAGCAGAGGCGGGGCGAGGTGTTACTTGACCTCGACCGAGGCGCCGGCGCCCTCGAGGGCTTCCTTCGCCTTGTCCGCGGCCTCCTTGGTGGCCTTCTCCAGGACGGGCTTCGGGGCGCCGTCCACGAGGTCCTTGGCCTCCTTCAGGCCGAGCGAGGTCAGCTCGCGCACGACCTTGATGACCTGGATCTTCTTCTCGCCGGCGCCGGTGAGGATGACGTCGAACTCGTCCTTCTCCTCGGCGGCCTCGGCCGGGGCGCCCGGGGCGCCACCGGCGGCGGCGACCGCGACCGGCGCGGCGGCGGTGACGTCGAACTTCTCCTCGAACGCCTTCACGAACTCGGAGAGCTCGATGAGGGTGAGGCCCTCGAACTGGGCGAGCAGTTCGTCCTGGGTGAGCTTCGCCATGATTGGCGTCCTTCCATTCATTCGGCTGGTGCCGTGGTGTACATGTCGGCGGGCGTACGTCGGGCCCGCGGCGACCGCTCCCGGTCCGCGGGAGTGCCGGCGGTGTGCCGGTACTCGTCGCAGGTCAGGCGGCGGTCATTGTGCGAGCCGAGTTACTCGGCACCGCCCTGCTCCGCCTCGGCCTTCTTGGCCCGAAGTGCCTCCGCGGTGCGGACGAACTTCGACGGGAGCGCCTGGAAGAGCGCGGCAGCCTGGGACTGCTTGGCCTTCATGGCGCCCGCCAGCTTGGCGAGCAGAACCTCGCGGGACTCGAGGTCCGCAAGCTTCTTGATCTCGTCGGCGGACAGCGCCTTGCCGTCAAGGACACCGCCCTTGATGACGAGAGCGGGGTTGTCCTTGGCGAAGTCGCGCAGACCCTTCGCCGCCTCGACCGGGTCACCGGTCACGAAGGCGACGGCCGACGGACCTGCGAACAGGTCGTCGAGCGTGTCGATCCCGGCCTCGTTGGCCGCGATCTTGGTCAGCGTGTTCTTCACCACGGCGTACGTGGCGTTCTCACCGAGCGAACGGCGCAGCGTCTTGAGCTGCGCCACGGTGAGACCGCGGTACTCGGTCAGCATCGCGGCGTTCGAGGTGCGGAACTTGTCCGTCAACTCGGCAACCGCGGCAGCCTTGTCGGGCCTCGCCATGAGTCTCGGCCTCCTTCCGGGTGATTGCGGACCGCCCGGTTGACGAAGGGGACTTGACTGGCGCGACGAACACAAACGCCCCGGGCGCAGGCGCACGGGGCGGAACTCGACGAGAGGACTTGACGCACTCCCGGAGATCTTCTTCCGATCACCTACGCGGGCCGTCCGCACCGAGCGGAATCCTTCGGCCGCCCCACCCGTTCCCGGGCACGGCGACAACCTGCGGTCTTTGGCTTCGATGTAAAGGTACGGGCACATGCCGCCCCAGAGCAAATCGCCTCCGGGGTGCGCCGGACCGGCGGCCTACGAGGTCGGGTCGAGCAGGCGGGAGAAGCCGGTGGTCTGCGAGGCCGGCGGCGCCGTGACACGGACCTTGAGACCGTGGTCGGAGTACCGGTCCGCGCACGCGCGGGCGCCCCGCTCCGCCCGGGGTGCCGGGGGGAACGGGGCGCCGTGGTGGTGCTGCCGGGCGGGAGCCCGGCCACGCGCTGCCGCGCCGCCGTCAGACGGCGGCGGGGTCCTCCTCGGTGAGGAGGTTGCGGGTGCGGTTGGAGTCGAGCGGGATGCCCGGGCCCATCGTGGTGGAGACGGCCGCCTTCTTGATGTAGCGACCCTTCGCCGCGGACGGCTTGAGGCGCAGGACCTCGTCGAGCGCCGCCGCGTAGTTCTCCACCAGCTTGGTCTCGTCGAAGGAGACCTTGCCGATGATGAAGTGCAGGTTCGAGTGCTTGTCGACGCGGAACTCGATCTTGCCGCCCTTGATGTCCGTGACCGCCTTCGCCACGTCCGGGGTGACCGTGCCGGTCTTCGGGTTCGGCATCAGACCGCGCGGGCCGAGCACGCGGCCCAGCCGGCCGACCTTGCCCATCAGGTCCGGGGTGGCGACGACGGCGTCGAAGTCGAGCCGGCCCTTCGACACCTCGTCGATCAGTTCGTCGGAGCCGACGATGTCGGCCCCCGCGGCTTCCGCGGCCGCGGCACGGTCACCGGTCGCGAAGACCAGGACCCGGGCGGTCTTGCCGGTGCCGTGCGGGAGGTTCACGGTGCCACGGACCATCTGGTCGGCCTTGCGCGGGTCGACACCCAGGCGGAAGGCGACCTCGACGGTCGAGTCGAACTTGGTGGTCGCGGTCTCCTTCGCGAGGCGGACGGCCTCCAGGGGCGCGTACACGCGCTCCCGGTCGATCCGGGCGTCCGCAGCGCGGAGAGACTTGCTGCGCTTGCTCACTTGCTGCTCCTACGGTGTCTTGGAGTCGTGGTCCGAGCCGAGCAGGCCCTTCCACTCACTGCCGGGGGTGCTCCGGGACGGCGTTTCGGCCGGTGCCCGGACGCGGGGCGTCAGCCCTGGACGGTGATGCCCATGGACCGGGCGGTACCCGCGATGATCTTCTCCGCGGCGTCCAGGTCGTTGGCGTTCAGGTCGGGGAGCTTGGTGGTGGCGATCTCCCGCACCTGCTCACGGCTGAGCGAGGCGACCTTCTTGACGTGCGGCTCGCCGGAGCCCTTGTCCACGCCCGCGGCCTTGAGGATGAGCTTCGCGGCCGGCGGGGTCTTGGTGATGAAGGTGAAGGTACGGTCCTCGTAGACCGTGATCTCCACCGGGATCACCATGCCGCGCTGCGACTCGGTGGCCGCGTTGTAGGCCTTGCAGAACTCCATGATGTTCACGCCGTGCTGGCCCAGCGCGGGGCCGACCGGCGGCGCCGGGTTGGCCGCACCGGCGTTGATCTGGAGCTTGATCAGCCCCGTGACCTTCTTCTTCTTGGGAGGCATTGCTCTCTCCGGGTCTTGTTGAGAGTGTTCATGCCTGCGAGCAGGCATACCGCACCACGATAACGGGTAGCGGGCCGCGTCCTGAAATCGTGAGGTCACCGCGGGCGGTGGCGTGACCCGCGGCTCCGCTCTCCGGGCGGGGGGCGCCGGGCCGACTCCGCGAGGCGGTCGGCCAGGTCGGCCACCCGGTCCCGCAGTTCCGGCGGCCGCTCGACGGCGAACGGCAGGTCGAGCGAGGCGAGCACGGCGGGCAGCCAGTCCAGGTGCTCCACCCGCAACTCCACGCGGGGCCAGGACGCGGGGTCCGCCCCGTCCGAACGGTCCGCCCCGTCCGAACGGTCCGCCGCCTCCGGCCCGCGGCGCGGCCGCGTCACGACCGCCACGGACGCGGGCAGCCGGGCGCGGATCTGCTCGACGGTACCCGCGATCCGCAGGACCACCTCGTGGCGGTAGGGCGCGGTGGCGAACCCGGCGAGCACGCGCGCGGCCGGGTCGAACCCCTCCGGCGGCTCGAAGGAGCCCGGCAGGGTGCGCGCGTCCGCGACGCGGTCCAGCCGGAACGTCCGCTCCTCGCCGTGCGGTTCGGCCGCACCCGTGACGTACCACCGGCCGGAGTGGGCGACGATCCCGTACGGACGCAGGGTGCGCACGCCGCCGCGGCCGTCGCCGGTGGTGTACCGGAAGGAGACCGGGCGGTGGTGGCGTACCGCGTCGGCGAGCGTGAGCAGCAGGGCGCCGTCGGGCGCGGCGTCGGGCGCGGTGTCGAATGGCATGGCCGGTCGGGCGCCGGGCGCCGTACCCGCGGCCGGTCCGGCGCCGGGCGCCGCCGCGGGCGCCGTGAAGGCGAGCGAGTCGAGCACGGCGTCGAGGCGGGCCCTCAGCCGTTCGGGCAGCACCCGGCGGATCTTGGCCGCGGCGGTCTCCCCCGCGGTGGCCGTGCCCGCCGGCCCCGCGGCCGTCGCCAGGCCGGAACGGCGCCCCGCGACCAGCCCGAGGAGTACGGCGAGCGCCTCCTCGTCGTTCAGCATCAGCGGGGGCAGGCGGTGGCCGGGAGCGAGCCGGTAGCCGCCGTAGCGGCCCCGTACCGACTCGACCGGGATGTCGAGGTCGAGGAGGTGGTCGACGTACCGCCGCACCGTGCGCTCGTCCACGCCCAGCCGGTCGGCGAGTTCGGCCACGGTGCGCAGGCCGCCGGACTGGAGGAGCTCCAGCAGGGTGAGCACGCGGGCGGTGGGTCGGGGCATGGTCCGATTCTGCCGCGGATACCGGGCGGGTTCCGCCCGGTATCCGTCCTAGCGTCGGGGTCGGCAACCGCACCCGGTGCCGCCGGCCGGCGGCACCCGACCACCAGGAGCGCACCCCATGGACTTCGTCTCGATCCGCGTCATCACCGAGGACGTGGCCCGCCTCGCCGGTTTCTACGAGCGCGTCACCGGAGTGCGGGCCGACCGGGCGAACGAGGACTTCGCGGAGATCCGGACCGCGACGGCGACCCTCGCGATCGGCAGCACCCGCACGGTCCCCCTCTTCGCGCCCGGCTCCGCCCGGCCCGCGGACAACCGCAGCGTCATCGTCGAGTTCCTGGTCGACGACGTGGACGCCGCCCACCGCGACCTGGCCGGCTTCGTGGACCCGGCGGACTTCGTCAACGAGCCCACCACGATGCCCTGGGGCAACCGCGCGCTCCTGCTGCGCGACCCGGACGGCAACCTCGTCAACCTCTTCACGCCGGTCACCGAGGCCGCCCGCGCCCGTGCCGCCCGCCCGCCCCGGGCCTGAGCCCTCCCGAGCCCCGATCCGAGTAACCGGTCGGCCGCACGTCCGCACCGCGGGAAGCGAGGGGGCCCGGCGCCAACCCCGGGGCGTTTCCGCCCCCTTCGCAACCCCACCACCCTGTGTGCGCCAGTGCGCCCCTATACGTCTCACGTGTCGCTCTTCAACCCACCTGAATCGCGGGTACCACTGACTGACACTCAGGTCTACGCGTGGAGAATTCTTGGCATGGACACTTCCCAAGGGAAGCTACCGCGCGGTACCAAGGTGACGCAGCGATCCCGCCCTTGGAGGTTTCGTGAGACTCACAAAGTCCCTGACCGCTCTTGCCGCCGTCGCGTTCGCCCTGGTGGCAGCGATGTTGCTGGCCGCTCCGGCACAGGCCGCCGGGCCGGCGTACGTCGCGTTGGGCGACTCGTACGCGGCCGGCAACGGCGCCGGCAACTACATCAGTTCAAGTGGTGACTGCCACCGGAGCAACAGTGCCTACCCGGCCCTGTGGGCCAGCGCGCACAGCCCGTCCTCGTTCACGTTCGCCGCGTGCTCCGGCGCGGTCACCACGGATGTGATCAACAATCAGCTCGGTTCGCTGAACGCCTCGACCGGCCTGGTGAGCATCACCGTGGGCGGTGACGACGCGGGCTTCTCCGACGTGATCACCACCTGCGTGACGGGGTCGGACGACACCTGCGTCAGCCGGGTCAACACCGCCGAGTCGTACATCACGAACACGCTTCCGGCCCGGCTGGACGCCGTGTACAACGCGGTCCACTCCAAGGCGCCCGCGGCGAAGGTCGTCGTGCTGGACTACCCGCACCTGTACAAGCTCAACACCCTGTGCCTGGGCCTCAGCTCGACCAAGCACAACAAGCTCAACGAGGCCGCCGACCTGATCGACTCCACCATCGCCGCCCGCGCCGCCGCGCACGGCTTCACCTTCGGCGACGTGCGCACCACCTTCAACGGCCACGAGCTGTGCTCCGGCGACGACTACCTGCACTCCCTGGTCATCAGCCCGACCTGGGAGTCCTACCACCCCACGGCCACCGGCCACTCCAAGGGCTACCTCCCGGTCCTGACCACCGACGCCTCCTGACCGCCACCGCGTCCCGCGAAGGACCGCGGCAGCACCCGCACCACACGAAGGGCCCCCTGCCCGGCGCGAAGCCGGTGGGCAGGGGGCCCTTGCGGAGATCGGGAGGCTAGTTCTTCTGGATCTGGTCGAAGCTCAGCTCGACCGGGGTCTCGCGGCCGAAGATCTCCACCAGGCCCTTGACCTTCTTGGAGTCCGGGTTGATCTCGTTGATCGTCGCCTGGAGGGTGGCGAAGGGGCCGTCGGTGACGGTGACCGAGTCGCCGACCTCGAAGTCGAGCACCTGGACCTCGACCTTGCGCGGCTGCGCGGTGCCCTCGGCGATCGCGGCGGCCTCGGCCGCGGCCTCCACCTCGGGGGCGAGCATCTTGACGATCTCGTCCAGCGTCAGCGGGTACGGGTCGTAGGCGTTGCCGACGAAGCCGGTGACGCCCGGGGTGTTGCGGACGACGCCCCAGGACTCGTTGGTGAGGTCCATGCGGACCAGCACGTATCCGGGGAGCTTGTTCTGCCGGATGGTCTTCCGGTCGCCGTTCTTGATCTGGACTACTTCTTCCTGGGGCACTTCGGCCTGGTAGATGTACTCCTCGACGTTGAGCGAGACGGCGCGCTGCTCCAGGTTGGACTTCACGCGGTTCTCGTAGCCCGCGTAGGTGTGGATGACGTACCACTCGCCGGGCAGGGTGCGCAGTTCCTCGCGGAACGCGGCGACCGCGTCGACCGGCTCGGCGGGAGCGGCTTCGTCCTCGCCCTCGCCCTCGTCCTCGGAGTCGGCGGCGGTGTCCGCCTCGTCGCCGTCCTCAGCGTCGGTGTCCTCGGCGGCGTCGTCCTCGGCCTCGTCGGCGTCCTCGGTGTGCACGGCGTCCTGCTCGGCAGGCTCCCCCGCGGCCAGGTCCGCAGCCTCGGCCTGGTCGACGTCGCCGTCGGCGGCGTCGACGATGTCGAGCGCGGAGTCCTCGTCCGCCACGGACTCGTCGGCGGCGTCGGCGTCGTGCACGTTGGGGTCAGACACGGTGACTGCTTCTTCCTGACTTCTCAAAGGGTGGGACGTACGGCGCGCCGCCGTGGAACCGGAGCGGGCCGCGGTTTCGAAGGAAGGCTCATCCGAAGACGTACGAGACAAGCTTCTCGAAACCGTAGTCAACCACGCTGACGAACGCGATGACGACGACAACGAACACAATCACCACAGTGGTGTACGTCGACAGGTCATTGCGGCTCGGCCAGACGACCTTGCGCAGTTCGGCGACGATCTGACGGTAGAAGAGCGCGAGACGACCGAGCGGGCCCTTCTTGCCGCGCTTACCACCGCGGCGGGGCTTCTTGTCGGTCTCCTTGTCGTCCTCAGCAGGGACCTCAACGGAGTCCGTGATCTCAGTCACTCGTCCTCACCTGACTCCGGGTCGTGGCCATGCCGCGCCCGTCGCGCGGTACGGCGAGTGCTTCTGTCTGCTACCTGCGCCCACGCCCACCGTCGGACGTGTGGAGCAGGGTCGGAGGGACTCGAACCCACAACCCCTGGTTTTGGAGACCAGTGCTCTGCCAATTGAGCTACGACCCTACGCTGACACCCCCAACGTACCGCAACAGTACGACGGGAGGGCCACCGACCGATGAGTGTACGTGGTCCGGGCCGCCCCGTCGAACGCCTTGCACCCGAAAGAGCCGAACGGGCCCGGTGGACACGGTGCCGGGGCCGGCCGGGGGATGGGACCATGCAGTCATGAGCGCAGCCACTCCCTCCGCACAGTCTGCTACCGACCGGCGGGTATCGGCCCGCATCGGGGCGATCTCCGAATCCGCGACGCTTGCCGTGGACGCCAAGGCCAAGGCCCTCAAGGCGGCCGGCCGCCCGGTCATCGGCTTCGGCGCCGGCGAGCCCGACTTCCCCACCCCCGACTACATCGTCGACGCGGCCGTGGAAGCCTGCCGGAACCCGAAGTACCACCGCTACACCCCGGCCGGCGGCCTGCCCGAGCTGAAGTCCGCGATCGCCGCCAAGACGCTCCGCGACTCCGGCTACGAGGTGGACGCCTCGCAGGTCCTGGTCACCAACGGCGGGAAGCAGGCGATCTACGAGGCGTTCGCCGCGATCCTCGACCCGGGCGACGAGGTCATCGTGCCCGCTCCGTACTGGACCACCTACCCGGAGTCGATCCGGCTCGCGGGCGGCGTGCCGGTCGAGGTCGTCGCCGACGAGACCACCGGCTACCGGGTGTCGGTGGAGCAGCTGGAGGCGGCCCGCACCGAGCGGACCAAGGTGGTGCTGTTCGTCTCGCCGTCCAACCCGACCGGCGCGGTCTACGGCCGGGCCGAGACCGAGGCGATCGGCCGCTGGGCGGTCGAGCACGGCCTGTGGGTGCTCACCGACGAGATCTACGAGCACCTGGTCTACGGCGACGCGGCCTTCACCTCGCTGCCCGCGGCCGTGCCCGAGCTGCGCGAGAAGTGCCTGGTGGTGAACGGCGTCGCCAAGACGTACGCGATGACCGGCTGGCGGGTCGGGTGGATCATCGGCCCCCAGGACGTCGTCAAGGCGGCCACCAACCTCCAGTCGCACGCCACCTCGAACGTCAACAACGTGGCGCAGGCGGCCGCGCTCGCCGCGGTGAGCGGCGACCTGTCCGCGGTCGCCGACATGCGCGCCGCCTTCGACCGCCGCCGGCAGACCATCGTCCGGATGCTCAACGAGATCGACGGCGTGGTCTGCCCGGTCCCCGAGGGCGCGTTCTACGTCTACCCGTCGGTGAAGGCCCTGCTGGGCCGGGAGATCCGCGGCCAGCGCCCGCAGACCTCGATCGAGCTGGCCGCCCTCATCCTCGACGAGGCCGAGGTCGCGGTGGTGCCCGGTGAGGCGTTCGGCACGCCCGGCTACCTGCGGCTGAGCTACGCGCTGGGCGACGAGGACCTGGTCGAGGGCATCTCCCGGTTGCAGAAGCTGCTCGCCTGAAGCCTCCGCGTAGGCCCGCGCGACCGCCTTCCGCGGCCGCTCGCGCTTTCGGGCAAGCCCCCGTTCGGAGAAAGTGGTTCCGGGCGGGGGCCGACCTGTAGCAGGATCTATGGATGGCACGCGAGGTAGGGACGACGGCACGCGAGATCCGCGAGCTGCCCAAAGCACATCTGCATCTGCACTTCACCGGGTCGATGCGGCCCGCCACTCTGCTGGAGCTGGCCGACCGGCACGGCGTGCACCTGCCCGAGGCGCTGACCTCGGGCGAACCCCCGAAGCTGCGTGCCACCGACGAGCGCGGCTGGTTCCGCTTCCAGCGGCTGTACGACATCGCCCGCTCGTGCCTGCGCACCCCGGAGGACATCCAGCGGCTGGTCCGCGAGGCCGCCGAGGAGGACGCCGCCGACGGCTCCGGCTGGCTGGAGATCCAGGTCGACCCGACCTCGTACGCCCCCCGGCTCGGCGGCCTGATCCCCACGCTGGAGATCATCCTCGACGCGGTGCGGACCGCGTCGAGGGACACCGGCGTGGGCATGGCCGTCATCGTGGCCGCGAACCGGATGAAGCACCCGCTGGACGCCCGCACGCTGGCCCGCCTCGCGGTGCGCTACGCCGACCAGGGGGTGATCGGCTTCGGACTGTCCAACGACGAACGGCGCGGCCTGGCACGCGACTTCGACCGGGCCTTCGCCATCGCGCGGGACGGCGGGCTGCTGGCGGCCCCGCACGGCGGCGAGCTGGCCGGGCCGTCCAGCGTCCGCGACTGCCTCGACGACCTGCACGCCCAGCGGGTCGGGCACGGCGTCCGCGCCGCCGAGGACCCGTACCTGCTGCGCCGGCTCGCCGACTCCGGGGTCACCTGCGAGGTCTGCCCGGCGTCCAACGTCGCGCTCGGCGTCTACGACAAGCCCGAGGACGTACCGCTGCGGACGCTCTGGGACGCCGGCGTGCCGATGGCGCTCGGCGCCGACGACCCGCTCCTGTTCGGCGCCCGACTCGCCGCGCAGTACGAGATCGCCCGCGACTCCCACGGCTTCTCCGACCTCGAACTGGCCGAACTGGCCCGCCAGTCGGTACGCGCCTCCCGCGCGCCCCAGGAGGTCCGGGACCGCATGCTCGCCGACATCGCCGCCTGGGCGGCGCCCTGACCCCCTCGACGGGGCGCCGGGGGCCGGCCCTCAGAGAGCCGTGCCGACGAGGACGGGTTCGTTGACGAGGGTGACGCCGAAGGCGTCGTGGACGCCGTCGCGGACCTCGCGGGCGAGCGCGAGCAGGTCCGCGGTGGTGGCCGCGCCGCGGTTGGTCAGGGCGAGGGTGTGCTTCGTGGAGATGCGGGCCGGGCCGGAGCCGTAGCCCTTGGCGAAGCCGGCCCGGTCGATCAGCCAGGCCGCGGAGGTCTTCACGTGGTCGGCGTCGGCCGGGTACGCCGGCGGGATGACCTCGGCGCCCAGCCGCTCCTTCACCCGCACCAGGAACTCCGCGTGCTCGGCCGTGCTCAGCACCGGGTTGGTGAAGAACGACCCGGCCGACCAGGTGTCGTGGTCGGCGGGGTCGAGCACCATGCCCTTGCCGGCGCGCAGCGCGAGCACCGTCTCCCGGACCCGCGCGAGCGGCACCCGGTCCCCCGCCCCGACACCGAGCGCCCGCGCGGTCTCGGGGTACTTCAGCGGCGCCGACAGCCCGCCGGCGTCCTCCAGTTCGAACCGCACCCGCAGCACCACGTGCCCGGCCGGGTCCTCCTTGAACCGGCTGTGCCGGTAGGCGAAGCCGCACTCGGCGTTCGGGACGGTGACGACCTCGCCGCGCCGGCGGTCGTAGGCGACCACCTCGGTGACGGTGGCGGACACCTCCTGGCCGTACGCCCCCACGTTCTGGATCGGCGTCGCGCCGGCCGAGCCCGGGATGCCGGCCAGGCACTCGATCCCGGCCAGGCCCGCCCCGACGGTGCGGGCCACCGCGTCCGACCAGACCTCGCCGGCCGCCAGCTCCAGCACGGTGCCGCGCAGGGACACGCCCCGGGTGGCGATCCGCACGGCGGTGCCGTCGAAGCCCTCGTCGGCGATCACCAGGTTGCTGCCGCCGCCGATCAGCAGGACCGGCTCGCCGCGGGCGTCGGCTCCGCGCACCGCGGCCACCACGTCCTCGTCGGTCCGGGCGGTCGCCAACCGCCGCGCCGGGCCTCCCAGCCGGAAGGTCGTCAGCGCCGCGAGCTCGGAGTTCTCCGTCACATCCACGCGGAAAGCCTATGCCCTGTGCCGCCGGGCGCCCGGCGGCTCAGGCGAGCCGGACCACGGCCCGGGAGACGCCCAGGACCTTCTGGCCGCCGGAGGTGGCCAGGACGTCCACCCGGACCCGGCGGTCGTCGAGCTTGGCCGCGACCTTCGCGGAGACGTGGACCGTGGCGCCGACGCCGTCGTCGGGCACCACGACCGGGCGGGTGAAGCGGACGCCGTACTCCTCGACGGCGGCGGGGTCCACCGTCCAGTCGGTGACGACGCGGATGGCGACCGCCATCGTGAACATGCCGTGCGCGATGACGTCGGGCAGCCCGACCTCGCGGGCGAACCTCTCGTTCCAGTGGATGGGGTTGAAGTCGCCCGAGGCGCCTGCGTACTGCACGAGGGTCGCCCGGTCGACCGGGAACTCCCGGGCCGGCAGCTCGGTGCCGACCTCGACGTCGTCGTAGGCGATTGCCGCGGTCATCGCTCGTCCCCGCTCGTCTCGCTGCCGTCCCTGCCGTCCGCGCCGGCGTCCCCGGTGCCGTCCGCGGTGCCGTCCGCGCTGACCGCGCCCTCCGCGTCGTCCGCCTCGGCCTTGCGGGCCACCAGCTTCGTCATGGCGGTCACCACGTGCTCGCCCGACTCGTCGTGGATCTCGCCGCGGATCTCGATGACCTCGTTGCCCGCGAGGGACTTGATCGTCTCGATCGTGGAGCTGACCGTGAGCCGGTCGCCGGCCCGGACCGGACGCGTGTAGGTGAAGCGCTGGTCGCCGTGCACCACCCGGCTGTAGTCGAGGCCGAGTTCGGGGTCCTGGATGACCAGGCCCGCCGCCTTGTAGCTGATCGCGAAGGGGAAGGTCGGCGGCGCGATCACGTCGGGGTGGCCGAGCGCCTTGGCCGCGTCGGGGTCGACGTACACCGGGTTCGGGTCGCCGATCGCCTCCGCGAACTCGCGGATCTTCTCCCGGCCGACCTCGTAGACGCTGCCGGGCGGATAGCTCCGCCCGACGAAGGACGGGTCGAGGGCCATCGTTAACCTCCGGATGCGGGTGGGTCGGCGCGGACCGCGCGGGTCGGGACATGCGGTGAGGCCGCCCCCGGAATACGGGAACGGCCTCACGGTAGGGCTTCAGCCGGACGGGGTCCGGTCACCTGCCGGTGCGGGGCCCGGCGTCACGCAGGACCAGGGCCGAAGGGCCCCGACGGTCCGTCGGACGCGGTCCCGCTCCGGCGGCACGCGGAGAGCGCCGACCAGGGTCAGCGGGTCTCGCGGTGCGCGGTGTGCGCGTTGCAGCGGGGGCAGTGCTTCTTCATCTCAAGACGGTCCGGGTCGTTGCGCCGGTTCTTCTTGGTGATGTAGTTCCGCTCCTTGCACTCCACGCAGGCCAGCGTGATCTTGGGGCGGACGTCGGTGGCGGCCACGTGAGTGCTCCTTGACGAACGGGTGTTATGAACACAGGAAGAGTAGCCGATCGAGGGACCGAACCCGCAATCGGCTACGGAGAGTAGCGGCGACCGGACTTGAACCGGTGACACAGCGATTATGAGCCGCTTGCTCTACCGACTGAGCTACGCCGCCTCGACGGACTGACCCCCGCCGCTACGACGGGGGACCGATCCATCAGAGCCCCAATACGGAATCGAACCGTAGACCTTCTCCTTACCATGGAGACGCTCTACCGACTGAGCTATTGGGGCGAGCGAGGAAGACATTACACGCTCCGCAGCGATACGTGAAATCCGTATCCGGCAGGGCACATCGGACCCGGCGGGCACCCGAACCACGGCTCCCCCGGGGCCTGTCGGGGCCCTCCCCGGCGTCCTCCCGCGGGCCTCCCGGCGCGGCCGCGCCCGGGCTCCGGCCGCGTTCCCGCCACCCCCGCGACGCCACCCCCGCGACGCCGTCCCCGCCCGCCGCGCGCGACCCCGACCGGTACGACTAATGCGCTCCTCCCGGGACGTCGCCACCGGGCGCCCTACGCTCGGAGTGCGTGATCATGCCGTACGTCCCGACGTCCCGGTCATCCACCGCTCACACCCCGTGAACCGCGGGTGATCGTCCGCCTTCCGGTGCCGTGATCGCCTCCGGTGATCCCGCACCCGCGTGTTCCTGCCCCCTGTCCCGTGATCCTGCCTCCCACCGCCTGCACAGCCCGTACCGGAGGAGCGCGATGACCGACAGCCCCCGCGGCACCACCGCGGAGACCGCCACCCTGCTGCTGTGCGGCGCCCGCCTCGCCGACGGCCGGGCCGTCGACGTGCGGTTGAGCGGCCCGCGGATCGAGGCCGTGGGCACCGCGGGCAGCCTCGCGCTGTCCGCGGACCGGCCCGACCCGGGGGGCGGCGAGCCGCCGGCCGACCGGGCCGGGCCCGGCGAGCGCGCCGAGCACGGCGACCGGCAGGGCCGCGCCGACCGGCGCGGCGCCCGGCACGACCGCGGCACCCGGATCGACCTGCGCGGCTACCTCCTGCTGCCGGCCCCCGCCGAGCCGCACGCGCACCTGGACTTCGCGCTCACCGCAGGCGGCCCGCCCTCGGGCGGCACCGAGGACGTCCAGCGCCGCGCCACCGAGGCCGCGCTGCTCCAACTCGGCCACGGCGCTACGGCGGTGCGCAGCCACGTGCGGATCGGCGACGTCCGCGGGCTGCGGTCGCTGGAGGCGGTGCTCCAGGCCCGGCAGTCGCTGCGCGGGCTGCTCGACGTGCAGGCGGTGGCCGTGCCCCGGGTGCTGACGGGCGCCGCCGGCGCGGACGGCCTGGCGATGCTGAGGGACGCGCTGAAGATGGGGGCCTCGGCGGTGGGCGGCTGCCCGGACCTCGACCCCGACCCGAGCGGCTACACCGAGGCGGTGCTGTCGCTGGCCGCCGAGTTCGGGCTGCCGGTGGACCTGCACACCGCCGCCGACGACCCGGCGCGGATGGCCCGGCTCGCCGCGATGGCCGGCGGGCTGCGCCCCGGCGTCACCCTCGGCCCCTGCCACGGCCTGGCCGCGCACGGCCCGGACGCGGTGGCGCGCACCGCCGACCGGCTGGCCGCGGCGGGCGTCTCGGTGGTGGCGCTCCCCCAGGGCGGGTGCGGCGCCCTGGACCGCTGCTCGCCTGCGCCGGACACCCCCGCCGCGCGCGCCGCCGCCTGCGTCCGCCCGCTCGCGCCGCTCACCGCGGTCCGCGCGCTGCGCGCGGCCGGGGTACGGGTGACCGCGGGCAGCGGCGCGCTGTGCGACCTGGCCAACCCGGTCGGCCGCGGCGACCCGCTGGAGGCGGCGTTCCTGCTCGCCTCGCACGGCGAGTGCGCTCCCCCGCTCGCCTACGACCTGGTCAGCGCGGAGGCGCGGACCGTGCTCGGGCTGCCGCCGGTGCGCGTCGAGGCCGGCTTCCCGGCCGAGCTGCTCGCGGTGCGCGGCGAGAGCCTGGCCGGCGTGCTCTCGCTGGCCTACAGCCGGATCGTGATCCACCGCGGCCGGGTGGTCTCCCGCACCAGCGCGGTGCGCGAGTACTGCGACTCCGCCGGCGACGCGGCCCTCGACCTCCCCCGCCAGGCGCACCGGCAGGCGTAGCGTCGAGGTATGCGTACGGTGATCGCTGGTGGACACGGACAGATCGCGCTGCGGCTCCAGAAGGTGCTGAGCGGGCGCGGGGACAGCGCGGTGGGCCTGATCCGCGACCCCGCCCAGGCCGACGACCTGCGGGCGGTGGGCGCCGAACCGGTCGTGCTGGACCTGGAGTCGGCGACGGTGGAGCAGGTGGCGGCGGTGCTGGAGGGCGCGGACGCGGCGGTGTTCGCCGCGGGCGCGGGCGCGGGTTCCGGGGCGGCGCGCAAGCAGACCGTGGACCGGGGCGCGGCGGTGCTGCTCGCGGACGCGGCCGAGCGGGCCGGGGTGCGGCGCTTCCTGGTGGTGTCGTCCATGGGCGCGGACGCGGAGGCGAGCGGGGTGGACCCGGTCTTCACGGCGTACCTGCGGGCCAAGGGCGAGGCGGACGACGCGGTACGGGCGCGCGAGGGGCTGGAGTGGACGATCCTGCGCCCGGGTGCCCTGACGAACGACGGCGGCACGGGCCGGGTGCAGTTGGCCGCGTCCACCGGGCGCGGGTCCGTGCCGCGGGACGACGTGGCGGCGGTGCTGGCGGAGCTGCTGACGGCGCCGGACACCGCCGGGCTGACCCTGGAACTGGTCGCGGGGCCCGATCCGGTGGCGGCGGCGGTGCGGGCTGCGGCCGGCGCCTGAGGGCGGTGCCGCGCGGGGCGGCGCCCGGCGGCGCGGCGGCCGCGCGGGGGTGTGCGTACGGCGCCCGGGCCGCGGCCCGGGCGCCGTAAAGTCAGGAACGGCCCGGGGCCTGGCGGCTCAGGAGGCCGCCCGCGTGGAGCGCCAGCTCCAGCAGACCAGCGGGAGCTGGACCAGGTCGTCCCGGATCTCCGCCGTCGCGCGGACCTTCTCCTCGATCCGGGCCGCGAGTTCCCGCTTCCGGTCCTCCGGCAGCGCGATGAACCTGCTGTAGGTGGCGAACATGGCGGTCACCTGCTCGGGGGAGACCGCCGCGGTCCAGGTGACCTCGTGCAGCTCCGGCGCGGTGAAGGGCACGCCCTCCGGCAGCCAGGGCCCGCCGACCATCCGTCCGATCAGGTCGCCGATCCGGTCGTCGGTCCCCATCTCGTCGTGCACGAAGGCGTCGAGCTCGTCGAGCCACGGCACCCGCCGGTCCCGGCGCGTGTACAGGACGCAGAGCGTGCCGCCCGGCCTGAGCACGCGGGCGATCTCGGGAAGCGCGACGGCCGGGTCCATCCAGTGCCAGGCCGCGGAGATCGTGACCGCGTCGACCCGGGCGTCGGGCAGCGGGATGTGCTCGCCGGTCCCTTCGAGCACCGTGGCCTGCGGGCAGCTTCGGGCCAGCACCTCGCGCATGCGGGCGTCGGGCTCGACCGCCACGACCTCCGCGGCGCGCTCGGCGAGTTGACGGGTCAGCAGGCCGGTGCCGGCGCCGAGGTCGAGCACCGGGCCGAGGTCCGCGGGCAGCAGCCAGTCGAGCGACTGCGCCGGAGGCCCCATCCGGTAGCGGTCGTAGTCCTGCGCCGCGGCGCCGAAGGACACCGCGAGCCGAGGCTGAGGGGACATGGCACTCCAGAGGTTGTCGCACGGCCCTGGGACCGGGTGGGACCAGGTGACCGGGCGGGCGGAAGCGGGCAGCCGGGCTCCGGCCGGAAGGACGCCTCCCGGCCGTCGCCCGGGCGGCCGGCGGGCAGGCGTCCTACGGCTACGGGCTACGGGCGGGGGCTCACAGGCCGCGCAGGCCGGTGAGCACCCTCTCCAGCAGCGTGACGTCCGGCCGGCCGTTGGCGTGGCCCGGCTGCTGGACGATGACGAAGCCGCCCTCGGCCAGGTCGCCCACCAGGACGCGCGTGACGCCGAGCGGGATGTTCATCAGCGCGGAGATCTCGGCCACCGACGTCAGGTTCATGCACAGCCGACAGATCGCCTGCTGCTCGGGGAACAGCCGTACACCGCTCTCCCACGCATGTGCGGTGGTGCCCACCAGTGCCTCGAGCGCGAAGTCGGTCCGTGCCGCCGTACGGCCGCGCGTGACGGCGTACGGGCGTACGAAGGGCGACGAGCTGCGCCTGCGGTCTGCACTCACGAACACACGTCCTTCCGGGTGTGAATCGGCCGGCCGGTCACGCCGGGCCTCAGCCGGCCAGCGCGCTCTGCAACTCCCTGCGCACCGCCGGGGTGAGCACGTCGCCGGCCCGTTCGACCAGCAAGGTCATCTCGTAACCGACGACCTTCATGTCGCAGGTGGGTGCGGCGAGCACCACCAGGACCGAGCCGTCGCTGATCGACGTCAGGAAGAGGAAACCGTTCAGCATGTCCACCACGGTCTGGGTGACCGTGCCGGCGTCGAACAGCGTGGCCGCGCCCTGCGTCAGGCTCGCCAGGCCCGAGGCCATCGCGGCGAGCTGGTCGCCCCGCTCCTTGGGCATGGACGCCGAGGCCAGGAGTTGCACGCCGTCCGAGGAGACGACCACCGCGTGCGCGACTCCCGGCACCTGCTTGACGAAGTTGGCGATGAGCCAGTTCAGGTTCTGTACTTCGGTGCTCAGATCGCTCATGGCTGAGGCTGCTTCCTATGCTGCTGGGGGCGTCGTGCGGCGGCACTGCGGGCGAGGGGGACGGCGTCCGGCTCATACCGGACCCGATCCGCCCGGTGACCGGCCCCGCCCGCCGTCACGCTCGGCCCCGTCCTTCCCCCGCCGGACGCCCTGCCGGAAACTCGACAGCCGCTCCCGCATCAGGTCGGCCTGGCGCGGCGTGCCCGGCGCCGCGTTCGGCTGCACCGGCCCGTCGTGCCCCACCGAACCGGGCGCGAGGTTGTCGAACGGCACGCGCCGCGGCAGTCCCTGGGCGGTCGAGCCTCCGCTCGTCGGCCCGCCGCTGCGGCCGCCCGCCCCGGCGTGCGGTCCGCCCTCGGGCCGCGCCCAGGAGGGCGCCTGGTGGGTGTCCCGCGAGGGCAGGGGGTGCGGCTGCTGCGGGGAGCGGAGCTGGGCGGGCTGGGACTGCGCGGGGTGCTGCGGTGCCCCCGGTGCCGGGTGGCCGGCGGCCGGCAGTCCCCGGCCCTGCGCGGCGCGGTCGGGCTGCCCGTGGCCGCCCTCCTGGCCGGGCCAGCCCGACCGGGACGGCTCGCCGTTCGGCATGCGGTCGGCGTACCCGCCCGGCGCCGAGCCGGGGTGGGCGTGCCGGCCGGGCTGCGGCGCGTCGCCGGGGTGGGAGCCGGCCCACGGCAGGCCCTGCGGTGCCGGGCCGCCGTCCGCGCCGGACATCAGCGCGTGGTCGTCGAGCTGCTGCGCGAACCAGGAGAAGCTGTGGCCGGCCTGCTGCGCCGCCTGCTCCTCGTTGAACCACGGGAAGCCGCCGTCCGGCGGGCCGGAGTGGCGTCCGGCCGGGGCCTCGTCGTAGCGGCGGCCGCCGGCGCCGACCTCCGCCGCCGGGCCGCGGGCGGCGGCGTGGCCGGGTGCGCCGACCGCGGCGGACGGGGCCGGGGAGTGGAACGCCCCGGCGAGTTCGGGAGTGTCGTACGACCCCGCGTGCACGGCCTGCTGGCCGAACGCCGACGCCCCGCCGGCGCCGACCTCGTTCGCGGGCACCAGCAGGGTCGGGGGGATGCGGATCAGCGCGTTGAGGCCGGTCCGGCCGGAGCTGGTCAGTCGCACCTGGATGCCGTACCGGGCGGCCAGCCGGCCGACGACGAACAGGCCCATGCGGCGGGAGATCGCCACGTCGAGCACGGGCGGTTCGGCCAGCCGGCGGTTGATCCGGTCCAGTTCCTCGGGCCGGATGCCGATGCCCGCGTCCGCGATGTCCAGGACGACGTCGCCGGAGGTGAGCATCTTCGCGCCCACCAGCACCTGGGTCTCCGGACCGGAGAACGAGGTGGCGTTCTCGATGAGTTCGGCCACGAGGTGCACGACGTCCGTCGCGGCGTGGCCGGCCACCGCCACGTCGGGCAGTTCGTACAGCATGACGCGTTCGTACTGCTCGACCTCGGCGGTGGCGGCGCGGACCAGGTCGATCAGCGACACCGGCTCGTTCCAGCGGCGGCCCTGCTCCTCGCCGGCGAGCACCAGGAGGTTCTCGTTGTTGCGGCGCATGCGGGTGGCGAGGTGGTCGAGCTGGAAGAGGCTCGCGAGCTGGCTCGGGTCCTGCTCGCTGTTCTCCAGGTCGTCGATGAGCTGGAGCTGCCGCAGCACCAGGCTCTCACTGCGGCGCGAGAGGTTGGTGAAGATCGCGTTGACGTTGCTGCGCATCCGGGCCTGCTCGGTGGCGAGCCGGACCGCCTCGATGTGCACCCGGTCGAAGGCGCGGGCCACCTGGCCGACCTCGTCCTGCGTCTGCAGCTCGATCGGTTCGACGTGCACCGGCTCGTCCGTGTCCGAGGGGACCACGTCCTGGAGCCGGCGCACCGCGTCCGGCAGGCGGTTGTCCGCGACGTCCAGCGCGGAGACCCGAAGCTGGCGCAGCGGCCGCACGACCGACCGGGCCAGCACCAGGGCGCCGAGGAACGACACGGCGACCACGACGAGGATGATCGCGATGTTCTCGTAGAGCTGGGTCCGCACGGCCGACAGCAGGTCCGAGGCCCGCTGGTTCAGGTCCGTGACGGCCTGGCGCTCCACGGTGCGCACCGCGTCGAGCTTGTCGGTGAGCTGGTCGAAGGCGGTGGTCTTGCTGATCCCGAGGTCGTGGAGCGGGATGTCCTCCTGCGCGGCGGTGGAGACCGCCTGGACGGTGCCGTCGGCCGCGCCGACCTTGTCGCCGCTGACCGTCGACTGGTACAGGTTCAGCAGCGAGGTCGGCGCGTTGTTGGAGAGCGCGTCGCTGGCCGTCTCGAACTGCGCCTGCTCGATGTTCTCCTTCTGCTCCAGCGTGAAGTCGCCGCTGTCCAGCACGTCGACGAGGTAGCCGCGCTCGCTGGACGTCTGCTGCTCGATCTGCTCGATCGAGGAGAGCGTGGCGACGAGGCTGGCGAGCGTGTGGTCGGAGCTGACCGCGGCGAGCTGGTCGCTGAAGTCCAGCAGGTCGCCGATGATCGTGCTGTACGCGCTGAAGGTCGGCGTGCCGGCGCCGGACGCGAGTCCGCGCGCCGAGGCGCGCAGCGGGCTGAGGTCGCCGAGCCGGGCCTCCCCGCGTGCACCGAGCTGCTGTACCGCGGCCGGCAGGGCGTCCACACTGCTGCGGTGCTGGGCGAGGCTGTCGTCGAACGCCGTCACCTGTGCGTCGGTGGCCTTCTGAGCCGCCGTCAGTTCCTTGTCCTTGGTCACGCCCGACCCGTTGAGCGCGACCTCGGTGAGGTCCCGCTCGTCGTCGAGCGCGCTGACCAGGGTGGAGATCTGGCGGGCGAGCTGTGTCTGGCCCTGGATGTGCGTCGCGGAGTGGAGGCTGCCGACCTCCGAGACCACGCGCACGCCGACCAGCGGGATGATCGCGATCAGCGGGATGAGCACCAGGACCAGCATGCGGCTGCGCAGCCGCCAGTCGCCCAGGTGGCGTTTGATCCGCAGGAGGGCGAGGACCTTGCCGAACATGGCGCTGCTCCGCTTCGGCGCGCGGGCCGAACGGGATCTCCGGGCCGCTGTCACAGCATCACCACACGGCGACGCACCAAGCGGTTCCCGCACGTCAACGGATATCCGGCTACGCGGGACCCCTGGTCTACCATTTTGCCAACTCTCAAACCTCAATAACGTCGCAGGCACGACGCGGCGACGCCCGGTCATTCGGTTCACCACACGAGCGCCCGACCTCGGCGCACACCAGTCGGCTCAGGTACACCACGTCGCAGGCGCTTTGCTTCCGCTTGCTCCCGCGCGCCGGTCGGGGGACCTCATTGCAGCACACGCAAGCCCGCGGGAGCAAAGGCTTCCCCTACTGACTTAAGGCAGCCGCGCCGGTCACAGGGCCGGACCGCCCGATTCGACCGAAAACCCGTCGCCGGAATACATCGGGGACAGAAGGTGTCCCACCACGTGATACATGCAGAGCATCGCATATATTTCCTGCTGGACGAGTTCGGGGCTTTTCGACCGCAAACCCACCCGTAGTCCCGCGATCTGCCCGGCGAACTGACCTACACCATTTCGGCACATCTCCGCCACATTCCCGTGACGCGCCGTGATCTCGTCGGCCGTCACCTCCTCGTCGAGAAAGGAGGTGACCAGGACCGGCGACCCGCCGCCCGGATCGGGCCGCCGGCAGGGCACCACGCGGACCACCGGACCGGGCGCGGCGCCCTCCCCCGGGCCGTCCTGCGGCAGGTGGGACAGGTGCGACAGGTAGGACCCGTCGGGAAGCGCGCGCACCACCGGCAGGAGGTCCCCGGTCCCGCCGCGGCCGCCCACCCGCCAGATCTGCCGGGCGCCGGCCTCGGCCAGCGCGTTCCACATCGCCGGCGGCACCACGTCCCACTCGCCGACCACCAGCGCCCCCGCGCCGAGGTGGTCGTGCGGCCATTCGGAGATGATGCCCTCGACGCCCAACTCGGGGCTCGGGGCGATGGCCGAGGCCACCGAGAGGCGCGAGCGGCACTCGGTCAGCGAGACCAGCCACACGTCCAGGGCACGCCCCCGCGTCCGCCTGAGCGCCGGGGCCGTCTCCGCCGCCGCCCCGTCCGCCGGCCGGTCCCCGTCCACCACCAGAGCGTCGTCCGACGGCCGGACGGCGTCCGGTGGATGGACCCCGGGGTCCGGCAGTTCGTACGCGGCGCGGTTCGCGGAGGTGTCCGGCGCCTCCATGGCGACCCGCTCCAGGACGAACACCCGCTCGTCGCCCGGCGCCACCGGGAGCCCGGCCGAGGCGGCCACGTGGGCGCAGAGCGCCTTGAGGGGTTCGACGCCCAGCCGCATGCGGGCCCGGGCGATGGCGGCCGCGGTGGCCACGGTGCCGGCGTCCTTGGCGTCCTGGAACATCTCGGGGAGGCCGCCGGTCAGTTTGGCGAGCACCTCCTCGTAGGAGGATGTCCCGAAGAGCCACATCGCCAGCGCGAAATACATCATCAGCTGCGCCGGAAGCAGTCGCCGGCGCTGCTCCCGACGCTCGGCCCCGTCCACCAGCCGGTCCATCAGTTCCGGCCGGAATGTGCGGACGAGCATACGCAGGGCGAGCCGGTCCGGGAGCGCGATTTCAGAGGGTATGCCGAGATAACGGAACGTCACCGCCCAGAAGTTACCCCCGAAGAACGCACCATGTCTAACCGTCGCCGACAATCCGCCGAAGACGAACATTGACCTCTTTCTCCGGACACCGGACACGCGGGAGGGCCCGGCAGCAGCACGTTTGCGCTGCCACCGGGCTTAAGTCAGTGCACCCCGGCCCGTCAAGGTTGTTCTCCCGCGCCGGGTTCTGGCAGCCTCACTCGCGTGACGAGCGAATCCCAGCGTGAACGCACCAATGGGTCGGTCACATCGCGGCAACCGACGACGCCTCCTATGACGCCTCCTATCGTGATGCGCAATGTGACGAAATCCTTCAACACGCCCCAGGGCGAGAATCACGATGTCCTGCGCGACATCAATTTGTCGGTGGGAGCCGGAGAGTTCACCGCCGTTGTCGGTCCGACCGGGTGCGGGAAGTCGACCACCCTCTCCCTGATCTGCGGCCTCGCCCGGCCGGACGTCGGCGAGGTACTGGTCGACGGCCGGCCAGTGGAGGGCATGGGGAAGGACGTGGGCTTCGTCTTCCAGACGGACGCGGTGTTCCCCTGGAAGACGGTGCTGGGCAACGTGGCGGCCGGACCGCGCTTCCGCGGCGCGTCGCGCCGGGAGGCGCACGCCGAGGCCACCGACTGGATACGCCGGGTGGGCCTGGCGGGGTTCGAGCGCTACCACCCGCACCAGCTCTCCGGCGGCATGCGCAAGCGGGTCGCCCTCGCCCAGACGATGATCAACCGGCCGCGGGTTCTCCTCATGGACGAGCCGTTCTCCGGCCTGGACGTGCAGACCCGTCAGATCATGTCCGACGAGCTGCTGTCCCTGTGGGACCTGACCCGGCCGTCGGTGGTCTTCGTGACCCACGACCTGGAAGAGGCCATCTCGCTCGCCGACACGGTCGTGGTCATGACGGCGGGCCCGGCCACCGTGAAGGAGACCTTCACGATCGACCTGCCACGGCCCAGGAACCCCCGCGAGATCCGGCACACCCCCGAGTTCGTCCGGCTCCACGAGCGGATCTGGGAGTCCCTGCGGGACGAGGTGCAGGTCGCCTACCGCCGCACCGTGACCGCGACGCCCGACACCGCGGCCTGACCCACCCCCGCCGGAAGAGGCATTGAGCGTATGAACGTGCACGGTTCCCGGTCGACCGCCGACCCGGCGGACACCCCCACCGACAGCAGCGGCACGGCCGACGAGGCGACGGACGAGGCGGCCCCCGCCACGCCCGCGCCCGCGGGCGCCGAGCCCGCCACCGCCGACCCCCGCCCCGAACCGCCGGCGGGCAAGGTCCCACGGGGGGAGGCCGCACGGCGGCAGCGGATACGGCGCCGGGTGCTGGTCAACCTCACCCGGGTCGGCATCCTCGTCCTGTTCGTCGGCCTGTGGCAGGTGTGCTCCTCGACCGGGGCCATCGACAAGTTCTACTTCGGCGAACCGTCCGGCATCTGCTCGAAGTTGTGGGACTGGGTGCGCCACGGCACCTCGCAGGGGTCCTTGTGGGACCAGGTGTGGGTGACGCTGGAAGAAACGCTGATGGGCTTCGGCATCGGAGTGCTCCTCGGGGTCGTGTTCGGCATCCTGCTGGGCCGGCTGCGTTTCCTGGCGGACGTCCTGTCCCCCTTCATCAAGACGCTGAACTCGATCCCGCGGATCCTGTTCGGATCGGTTTTCGCGATCTGGTTCGGTCTCGGTATCAGCTCCAAGGTGACGCTCTCGGCGGTGCTGGTCTTCTTCGGCGTGTTCTTCAACGCCTTCCAGGGCGCCCGCGAGGTGGACCGCAACCTCATCGCCAACGCCCGCATCCTCGGCGCCGGGAACACCCAGGTGACCTTGCAGGTCGTGGTCCCGTCCGCGCTGAGCTGGATCACCACCAGCCTGCACGTGGCCTTCGGCTTCGCGGTCACGGGCTCGATCGTGGGCGAACTGCTCGGCGCGCAGCAGGGACTCGGGCTGCTCATCTTCCAGGCGCAGGCCAACTTCGACCCCAACGGCGTGTACGCGGGCCTGGTCCTCACCGCCGCGTACGCACTGGCCGCCGAGGGCCTGATCACGCTCCTGGAGCGGCGCCTTCTGCGGTGGCAGCCGCGCCCGCAGCGGGCCGACGCGGCCGCATGACCCCGACGACCACGGTGGTCCCCCCGAACATCCCCCCCGCAATGACCGGCGGAACGCGGCACGGCCGAAGACGGCCGACGGCGCGCCCGCTCCCGAGGAGAAGGCAAGTCTCATGTGGCACAAGAAGATCGTTCTCATAGCCGCGACGACGTTCCTGGCTGCAGGGCTGACGGCCTGCTCGGACGACAAGTCCGGCAGCAGTGACGCAGCGAGCGACGGCTCCGCGACGAAGGTGACGATCGCCCTGTCGAACCAGGCGAACCAGAGTTACCTCCCGCTCATCCTGGCCCAGCGGATGGGCTTCTTCACGAAGCAGGGCCTGGATGTGAAGATCGACAACCTCCAGGGCACCCCGCAGGTCTCCGACGCGCTGCTCAAGGGCGACGTCCAGGGCATGATCGGGTTCTTCGACCACAACCTCGACCTCCAGGCCAAGGGCAAGGACACCGAGGCGGTCGTCCAGTTGCTCCAGGCGCCCGGCATGGTGGAGATGACCCGCACCAACGAGTCGTCGCTCAAGTCCCCGGCGGACCTGCGCGGCAAGACCGTCGGTGTGACCTCGCTCGGCTCGGCCAGCTCCACCATCGGCTCCTACCTCGCGATCCACAACAACATCCCGCTGTCGCAGACCCACCTGGTGGCCGTGGCCGCGGGTGCCACGTTCGTGGCCGCCTTCCAGCACGACCGGGTCGACGCCGGCGTCACCACCGAGCCGACGATCTCCACCCTGCTCAAGAAGCAGCTCGGCACGATCGTCGCCGACATGCGCACGCTCGCCGGCACCAAGGCCGCCCTCGGCGGTCCGTACCCGGGCACCGCGCTGACCGTCCAGACGGCGTGGGCGAACAGCCACAAGGCCACCACGCAGAAGATGGTCAACGCGATCTACCAGACGCTCCAGTGGATGGAGTCGCACTCGGCCGCGCAGATCACCGCGCAGGTACCGGCCGACTTCTACTCCGGCAGCGGCAAGGACCAGTACATCCAGGCGCTGGCCAACGAGATGGGCATGTACAACCCGACCGGCCAGATGCCGACCGACGCGCCGCAGACCGTCCTGCGGGTGCTGAACGCGGTCGACCCGGCCGTCAAGGGCCACAAGATCGACCTGGCGAAGACCTACACCGACGAGTACGTCCAGAAGGCGGCGCAGGAGAAGTCCTCCTCCTGACCGCGGACCGGTGCGCCCGACCGTCGGCGGTCTCCTGATCGCCGACGGTTCTCCCGTCACCGGTTCCCTCCCGATCACCGCCGGTGCTCCCGACCTCCGGCGGTCCTCGGCACCCGCACCACCCCACCCCCCGCTCCGGGCCTCTCGTCCCACCCCGGGTGACGGGTCCGTCACGGACCGCGGCGGAGAGCGGTACCCGGCAGGCGGCACACGGCCCGCGTCCTCCTGACGATGCGGTGCGGCGCGGGTCGGCGCAGACTGGCGGGGGGCGAGGCCGCGGTCCGCGGCCGAGCGCCGCACGCCGGAGGGAGGCGCCATGCCGGGGATACGTCGAGGACACCGGGTCCGCCGGGCCCGCCTGATGGGAACGGCCGCGGTGCTGACCGCGGCGGCAGTCGCCGGTGGGACGGCACTCGCCGGCACCGCGGCGGCGACCGCTCCGCGCGGCACCGGGACACCGGGCCCGGCCGAGCTGAGGTCGGCCCTGCTGACCCCCTCGGACACCGGGATGAACGGGGCGCAGTCGACCGGCGGGGGCAGCGGCGTCGCCGGCGACGGCGTCTCCGGCTGCCCAGCCCTGGTGAAGGTGCTGAAGGCGCCGCCCGGCCCCGGGACGCAGGAGGCGGACTTCACCGGCGGCCGGTCGGGGCCGCTGCTCAGCGAGCAGCTCACCGCGGGGTCGTCGGCGAGCGGGGCCGCCGCGTACGCGCGGGACAAGGCCGCGCTCACCACCTGCCGGGACCTCACCCTCACCTCGGACGGCACCGAACTCGCCCTGAAACTCACGCCGATCCGCTTCGGCGACGGCCGGACGGCGGCGACCCGGATGGACGGGGAACTGAGCGGGGTGCCGGTCAACGGCTACCTCGCCTTCGGCCGGGTCGGCCCGGTGCTGGTCGGCTACATGTTCTTCCAGGTCTCCGACACCTCGTCCCGGCTCGCCTCCGCGCTCTACCGGAAGGCGGTCGACAAGGTCCGCCACACCGTCTCGACGGGCGGCGGCACCCCGGTCTGACCCGCGCCCGCGATCCCGGCACCCGGTCTGACCCGCGCCCGTGATCCCGGCACCCCGGTACCGGACCCGGCGTGCCGCACACTGGACCGTATGAAGGACGACGCGCCGCTGCCCGGACTCGCCACCGACGAGGAGTTGGCGGCGGGGCGCCGCGTCGTACGGTGCGCGATGTGCGGGCATCCGCTGTCCGACGCCGAGAGCAGGGCGTGGGGGCTCGGCGAGAACTGCCGGCGGAAACTGGGCGCCGATGCCCCGGTGCGCCGCCCCGGGCGGTTCGAGGTCGCCCAGGACGGCATCCCCGGGGTCTGACGCGGCGCGCGGCGGCCCCCGAGGCTCCGACCCGCGCGGCGGCCCGCGAGTCGGCCCGCGGCCTACCGGTCCCCCTGCCCTGCGCGGCTCCGCGCCCGCCCGCCGCTCCCCCCGGCCCCGGCGCGGCGCCGGGGGCTCTGGCGGCGGCGCGCACCGGGCTCGTCGTCGTAGCCCTCCTTGCGCAGCCCGGAGCGGTAGGCGCGGTCGATCACCAGCCGCATCAGGCGGGTCACACCGGGGAGCGCGCCGAGCAGCCTGAGCAGGAACGCCGGCGGAGCGCCCTCGGCACCGGCGTTGGCGGCGAGGTGGTCCCCGGCCAACGCCATCATGTCCGGCGCGGCGTCGCGGTCGAGGCGCGCGTCGGGGGTCCACAGCCGCGAGCGCGTGACGGCGTCGTTGTCCACCAGTTCGGCGTGCTCGACGTCGACGACCAGCGCGAGGTGCGGGGGTGTCCCCCGCAGCGCCAGTGTCGCCAGCAGCGGGGCGTCGTCGGTGATCGCGCCGCGGCCGCGGACGTGCAGCACGCCGCCGTGCCCCGGGACGAGCGCGGCGAGCGACAACCGGTCGTCCTGGAGCAGGTTGTGCAGCGAGTCGGCGCGCTTGTTGCCCCTGCGGTCCGGGATGACGAGGGTGCGGCCGTCGAGAATCCGCGCGACCGGGCCCCGGTCGCCGCGTGGCGAGGTGTCGCTCCCGGCGGAGGAGTCCCAGGTGGACAGCGCGAGGAACGGCGCCGCGGCCAGGAACTCGGCGACGCCGGGGCGGTCCAGCGGGCCGCCCGCCGCCGTGCCGGCCGCGTCGGCGGGGTCGGCGGGGTCGGACGGGCTCGCCGTGTCCGCCGCGGCGGACGGCGCCTCGGGCGGGGGCGGCTGCCACAGCCGGGAGCGCAGGACCGCCTGCGCGCAGTGCATGTACGCCTCCTCGACGTCGAAGGCGGTCTCCGCCCCCGCGCGCCCGGCCACCGTCCCGTTGACGCGCAGGATCTCCCCGACCCCCGGTAGCAGGAAGAAGAACGAGGCCGGGCCGCGCGGGTCGCCCGGTCCGGGCAGCGCGCACGAGAAACGGGTCGGGGACAGCACCCGCGCGAACCCGGGCGCACCGCCGACGAAGTCCGTACGGCGGGCACCGTCCGCGTCCCGGTAGCCGACGGCGGCGACCGGGGAGCGGGCGAGGACGGCCCGGCACCCCTCGTCGAGCGAGCCGATCTGCTTGAGCATGATCACAGCCGCGGGGCGGCCGATGACCGCCTCGACCTCGTCCACCGCTGTCAGCCGGCGCAGCGCGCCCGGCCGGTTGTCCTGCCGCACGGGTGACTCCTCTCAGCCCGGGGCCGACCGCCCCAGGCGCCAGTAGCCGAAGAACGAGATGTCCCGCTTGGGCACCCCGCGGTCGTTGACGAGGTGCCGGCGGACCGACCTCGGCATCAGCAGCACCTGCGCCATCCACGCCTCGCTCGACGCCGTCGGCATCCGCAGCGCGCTCTGCCCCTCCCGCGGGAAGAACAGCCGTACCGCCTGGTCGCCGCCCGCGACGGCCAGGTCGCGCACGCCCGGTCCGCCCAGGGTGACGGAGGCGAATCCCGGGGACAGGAACACCCGGCGGCGGACCTCCAGCGTGATCATCGTCCGCGCCCCGGGGAGCTGCACCTTGGGGATCACGACGAGCCGCCCGCGTCTCGAAAACTCGCGTTCTCGCAGTTCATAGGGCTATTGTGAACAATAGCTCAGCTCTTTGGCTACTCGCTTTCCCCGCCCCGGAAGGGTGTCCCGATGCCGTCGGCCGATCGCCGTCTCCAGGCACGTCGCAAGCCCCGCCAGGTACGCGCGGAGCTCACCCGCGAGCGGATCCTCGCGGCCGCTGCTCACGTTTTCGCCGAGCACGGCTACGCCGCCGGCACCACCAACCGCATCGCCGAGCACGCCCGCATCTCCATCGGCTCGCTGTACCAGTACTTCCCGAACAAGGACGCGATCCTCGCCGAGTTGCTGGTGCGGCACATCGACCGCGGTAGCTGGACGCAGGCCGACCGGCTCGACCTGTCCCCCGGCAGTCTGGAGACGGTGGTCCGGACGCTGGTGCGCGACGCGGTCGACAACCACCGCGACGATCCGCACCTGCTGCGGATCATGATCGAGGAGGCGTCGCCCTCCCGTGAGCTGCTCGACTCGATCGAACGCCACGGCAGGGTCCGCACAGCCCAGTTGCGCGAGCTCCTCGCCCGGCACCCGGACGTCCGCGTGCGCGACCTCGACACGGCGGCCGAGCTGATCCTGTTCACGGTGGAGACCAACACCCACCGGCTGATGGCCCATCCGCGGACCATCCCCGTCGAGACGTTCGAGAACGAGTTGGTGGACATGGTCACGCGGTACCTGCGCGGCGGCGACGGCGGCTGACCGGGCCGCCGTCCACGGTGCGGACGCACCCTGGGCATGACATGTACCTTCCCGGTACAGTCCTCTGCCATGACAGAGACGAACCTGGTGCGACGACTGGTCATTGACCTGTGCCGCCACCCGGCCGTGTGTTGTCTCTGACCTCTCGCCCCCAGGCGTGGCGCGCGTCCCGCGACGCCGCCTGACGGGCATCCCGCGGCACCGCGTCGCCGGTGCCCTCCCCCGCCGCACGGCCCGCGCGGCTGTCCGCCGACGGCGTGGCGCGCTGCCGTCCGGCCGTACCTGAGCCCCACCTGGCCGGCCCCGTCCCCGCGGCCCCGCACGGCCCTGCCTTGCCCTTCCCTGCTCCGCCCTGCCCCGCTCGCTGTTCCCGCGCCCTGTTCCGCGTTTCCCCGTTCCGCGTCCCCGTTCCCGTTCCTGTTCCCCGTTTCCTGGAGGCTCACGTTGCCCACCGCACCGCCGGTTCCGGACTCCGGCGCAGAGGAAGCCTTACGCGACCCGGCCCCGCCCCGCCGACGATGGGGCGAGCGGGCCGGCCGGACCCTGCTCGTACGCCTCGGCCTGCCGCTGCTCTCGCTCGGGGTGTTCCTCGCGCTGTGGCAGTCGGTCGCGTCGAGCGGACGGTGGAGCGACATCCTGGTCCCGCCGCCGGCCAAGGTGTGGGACGCGTTCGTCGACGTGTCCACGACGCATGACGGCGTGCGCGGCTACGACGGCAAGCTCCTGATCGAGCACCTGGCCATCAGCCTGCGGCGGATCGGTGTCGGGGCGGGCAGCGGCATCGTGATCGGCGTGCTGTTCGGCCTGGTGATGGGCAGCGTGCGGTGGGTGCGGGCGCTGTTCGAGCCGTGGATCACGTTCCTGCGCACCCTGCCGCCGCTGGCCTACTTCTCGCTGCTCATCGTGTGGCTGGGCATCAACGAGGAGCCGAAGATCACGCTGCTGGCCGTGGCCGCCTTCCCGCCGGTCGCGGTGTCCACCACCACGGCGGTCTCCTCGGTGCCGAGCAGCCTCATCGAGGCGGCGCGGGCCCTGGGCGCGTCCCGGTGGGACGTGGTGAAGGACATCGTCGTCCCGTCCGCGCTCCCGGAGACGTTCACCGGCATCCGGCTGGCCGTCGGCGTGGCGTACTCGTCGCTGGTGGCGGCCGAGTTGGTGAACGGGCTGCCCGGGATCGGCGGCATGGTGAAGGACGCCGCCAACTACAACAACACCCCCGTGGTGATCGTCGGCATCTTCGTGATCGGGATCTCCGGTCTGATCATCGACGGCCTGCTGCTGTGGCTGGAGCGCAGCGCGGTGCCGTGGCGCGGCCGCTCGTAACGCGGGCCGTCCCGCCCCCTCCTTCGTATCCCCCTCCCCCTCACCCAGGAATGGCCCCCATGACACGTTCGGTGACCCATGACGCCACCGGAAACTCCTCAGGAAACGCCGTCGGAAGCGCCGTAGGAAACGTTCCGGGAACCGGGACAGGACCCGGACCCGGACCTCGATTCGGGCCCGGCGGCCGCCGGCCGTCCCGCCGCTCCGTGATGGCCGGCGCCCTGGCGGCGACGGCCTCCGCGGCGCTCACCGCCTGCGGAGGGAGCGGCGGGAGCGGTGGCGGCGGGAAGCGGCTGCGCATCGGGTACTTCGCCTTCCCCAGCGGGGACCTGATCGTGAAGAACCAGAAGCTGCTGGCCAAGGCGCTGCCCGACTACCGGATCACCTGGATCAAGTTCGACTCGGGCGCCACGGTGAACCAGGCGTTCCTGGGCAAGTCCCTGGACATCGCCGCCCTGGGCTCCAGCCCGTTCGCCAGCGGGATCTCGGGCTCCTCGCCGATCCCGTACAAGGCCGCGTTCGTCCTGGACGTCGCGGGCGACAACGAGGCGCTGGTGGCGCGCAGGAGCACCGGCATCACGACGGTGGCCGGCCTCAAGGGGAAGACGGTGGCCACCCCCTTCGCGTCCACCTCGCACTACAGCCTGCTGGCGGCCCTTCAGCAGGCGGGGCTGGAGGCGTCGGACGTCAAGCTCGTCGACCTCCAGCCGCAGCCGATCCTCGCCGCCTGGCAGCGCGGCGACATCGACGCCGCCTACGTGTGGCTGCCGACCCTGGACGAGTTGCGGAAGACCGGCGTCCAACTCGTCAGCAGCAAGAGCATCGGGGCGGGCGGCAAGCCGACCCTGGACCTGGCGGTGGTGACGGACGAGCTGATCGCCAGGGACCCGCACGCCATCGACGTCTGGCGCCGGACCGAGGCGCACGCCCTGCGCCTGCTCGCATCCGACCCGGACGGGACCGCGCGTTCGGTGGCGGCCGAGTTGGGCATCAGCCTGGCGGACGCCAGGGCGCAGCTCGCGCAGGGCGTCTTCCTCACCCCCGCTGAGGAGTCCTCCGCGCAGTGGCTGGGCACGGACGGCAGCCCGGGCAAGCTGGTGGACTACGTCACCAGCACCGCGGGGTTCCTGGCCGCCCAGAAGCAGATCCCGGCCGCGCCGAGCCGGGCGACGGTCGGCAAGGCGCTCTACCTGAAGGGGCTGCCCGGTGTCCTCGCCTGAGCCCGCCGGTACGGCGACCCACCGGCCCCCCGGCGCGGAGCGGCGGGGCGGCGCAGGGGCCGAGGCCGAGGCCGGCGCCGGTGCCGGGGCCCGGAGCGGAGCCGACGCCGTCAACGGAGCCGGGCGGGTGACCGGTGCCGGCCCGGCCGGCGAAACCGAGGGCGGGACCGGTACCGCGCCGGCGCGGGCCGAGGCCGTACGCCTGCGCGACGTGACGCACCGCTACGGCCGCGGGGACCGGGCGATCACCGCGGTGGGGCCGATCGACCTGAGCGTGCCCGCCGGCGAGTTCCTGGTGCTGGTGGGTGCCTCCGGCTGCGGCAAGAGCACGCTGCTGCGGCTGGTCGCCGGCTTCGAGCAGCCCACCCACGGCTCGATCGAGGTCGCGGGCGCCGCACCGCGGCCCGGGAAGGCGGCGAGCCTGGTGTTCCAGCAGCCGCGGCTGTTCCCCTGGCGCACGGTGCGGGGCAACGTCGACCTGGCCCTGCGCTACGCCGGGGTCGCCCGGGAGCTGTGGCCGCAGCGGCGCGCCGAACTCCTGGCCCGGGTCGGGCTGGAGGGCGTCGAGAGCCGGCGGACCTGGGAGATCTCCGGCGGCCAGCAGCAGCGCGTCGCCATCGCCCGGGCGCTGGCCGCGAAGAACCCGCTGTTCCTGCTCGACGAACCGTTCGCCGCGCTGGACGCCCTGACCCGCGAGCGGTTGCAGGAGGACATCCGCGAGGTCACCGACCAGACCGGCACCACCGCGGTCTTCGTCACCCACTCCGCCGACGAGGCGGTGTTCCTCGGCACCCGCATCGTCGTGCTCGGCAAGCGGCCCGGCACCGTCGTCCTCGACCTGCCGATCGACCTGCCGCGCGGCGACGTCGACGCGGAGCAACTGCGGGACTCGCCCCGCTTCGCCGAGTTGCGCACCCGCGTCGCCCACGCGGTGAAGGCCGCGGCGGCCTGACCGGCCGGCGCGGCGGGCGGAACGACTCCCGCACGAACGGCACGGAGCGAAGGAGAGGAGCAGAGCGAACCGCACGAACGGACCACCGTCCGCGACAGAGCCGCGAGAAGAGAGGAACGACCAACGATGACCGTCACCAGCGAACAGCCGGCCACCGACGTCCGCGCGGAGCTGAACCTCACCAGGCTGGGCCCCCGTTTCGGCGCCGAGGTCCACGACATCGACCTCACCCGCCTCCGGGACGGCCAGGTGCAGGCGCTCCGCGAGGCCCTCGTGGAGCACAAGGTGCTCTTCCTGCGCGACCAGGACGTCGACGACGCCGCGCAGATCGACTTCGGCCGGCGGCTGGGGGAGGTCACCGCGGGCCACCCCGTCCACGACTCCGGCGACGTCCCGCCCGAGGTGTACGCCGTGGACAGCCAGGACAACGGCTTCGCCGACATCTGGCACACCGACGTCACCTTCGTACGGCGTCCCCCGGCGATCTCCGTGCTGCGCGCGGTGGAACTGCCGCCGTACGGAGGTGACACGAACTGGGCGGACAGCCAACTCGCCTACGAGTCGCTGTCGCCGGGGCTGCGCGCCCACGTGGACACGCTCACCGCGGTGCACGACGGCAGCCGCGAGTTCGGCTACTACCTCGCGCAGCGCCGCAAGGGGCGCGGCAACGTCTGGGAGGGGGAGACCTTCACCGACCTCGTACCGGTGGAGCACCCGGTCGTGCGGGTGCACCCGGAGAGCGGCCGCAAGGGGCTGTTCGTCAACCCCGGGTTCACCTCGCACGTCGTCGGTGTCTCGGCGGAGGAGAGCCGCGGACTGCTCGACATCCTCTACGCCCACCTGACCAAGCCCGAGCACGTCGTCCGGCACCGCTGGCGCCGGGGCGACGTCGCCCTGTGGGACAACCGCAGCACCGCGCACTACGCCAACCGCGACTACGGCGACACGCGCCGCGTCATGCACCGCATCACGCTGCGCGGCGACATCCCGACGGCCCCCTGACACCCCCGACCACCCCCGCCACCGCACCCGTTGCCCGCCCCGGAGCCCCCCGGCTCCCCGCACACGAAGAGGGCCCCTCCCCCGCGCAAGCGCAGGTGAGGGGCCCTCTTCATGGTGTGGCGGCACGTGGATTCGAACCACGGTAGGCTAAGCCGACGGATTTACAGTTGGCTTGCCCACCCCGGGTGTTGACGCCCCGACCAGGCCCTCCTCGCAATCCTCCGTCGCTTGACCAATGCCTCGTCCATGCCACGTCCCGATCTTGGTGCGAGCATAACCGCCGCGGCAGGAATTCACACAAGTCAGCCGGACAAGTATTCCAATACCGCAATGATGGCGGCATTTCTGATTTGCCGCGCCCTCTTAGTGCCGACATAATACGCCCGCTTGAATACATCCTCGTTGGATCTGAGCACTTCGCCGATTGTAAGCAAGCGGAGATCACGCAGCTTTTCTCGTTGAAAATCGGTAACATCAAGATAATCGATCGATCTATCGAGCTGACTCTCTAGAGCCTGGTTGCCAGCGGTGTCAATTCCGTCAAGCGAGAAGGTGTCAATCGGACGATACGCCGGGTGGTTGGCGCCGTATTCGACCATACGCTTAAGATGAAGGTTCTGCCTGACATTCTGACCAAATTTAATTGGCTCCGCATCCTGGGCAAACAGGCATCCTAGGTTGACCATGTAGCGCGTGCCGATCTCCCCTCGCGTAGCCCGCATGCCAGAATCACCTTCCTGCACAATTCCGCTATAGCAGAGTAGTCTCAGAGCTTCACGGACTGCTTGCGGCGCATCTCTATGAACCCAGAAATACGATGACGTCTGAGAAGATCTCTGGTTTCGTGCGTAAAGTGCAGGCAAGACCGCATCTTCGATGAACCCCCTCCCCCAGTCGATAAGCGCACGATGACCTGGGTATCTCTCGCCAAGGTTTGAATGTTCACCCCATATGTCTCCGCGATAGTACTCTCTGATCGTTTCTTGGATATTCCTTCGATTGAAAGGAGATCTCATCAGGAGCGTCTTTAGCAAAATCCTTGGGTTTCCCGTAGCGGCATACGCAAGGGTATCGAAAACATCACCATTCGGCTCAATCTGCTTCTTAAGGCTGGCATCCTGCTTGTAAACAATAGACCTCATCGCGCCCGCATACTTACCATCCGTGACAAGTCGATCCACTGAAAGCACAGTCGCATCATGCGTCGGCTGGAACACATGACCATAGGAGGTCGCACCTGGATATACCGCCGCCTTCACGGTTATATATGGACTACGCAAATCACGCATTAGCGTAAAGAATTGGCGCTGCTGCTCGGGGATGAAGACGTGCGCCGCTTCGTCCACAAAGACAACCACTCGCCTCGTACCAGTATGGCGACAGAGATCTTCTACTGCGTCACGAAGAACTTCAGGATCGGGGATTGCTACAGGCAGCTGCTCCTCTTTCTCCTGCATCCAAGAAGACTCGAATATTGCCTCTACCTTCTGCATGCCAGCATAATTGCCGATGGCCGCACTGCCCTGGATTGCCGTAATTGCCGACCCTCCAGGAAGCGTCAATCCGAAAGTCGAAGCCGCCCTCAAGATGCTGGTACACAATTTAGCCATCATCCAAAGCAAAAAACGGTCAGGCGTATCTTGACGAATTAGACTAGCTTGGGCAAAAGTCACATAGACGGGAAGGATTCGCTGCGTGGGAAAATTCTTCCTGATCTCGGCCTCTGCGGCTCGCATCAAGAACGATTTTCCCACCCCCCTGCTTCCTTTTAGGATGACAGGGGAACGCCCCTTCAGAAAATCAATAAGCTGCCTATCCGTGTCAGTCTCAACAAAATAATCAAGAATCTCCTCGGGCGGAATGTCTTCAGTCCTATAAACGATCTCGCTCTGCATTACGTTACCCCTCCACGGGCAATCCGAGTATCGACCTTACTGATTTTAGATGAAGGAAGCTATGTTCCAGGGTAGCGCCCAAGACGCCGGCATCACCGGGAATCAACTCCGAGGCGTACCGTCCGTAGAGCGCGAATAGAACCGACTGCGCGGAGTTTCGTGCAGTTGCTGCCCAGTCGGCAAGAGCATCGGTCGAAAACCGCATATCGCGAGGCAGGTCTTTGGTGACCGCCGACTTGCCGTGAATAAATTGCGAACAGTGCCTATAGGAGCGCGCCGCCATTGCGGCGTAGAAACTTGCCTCCCCAACGCTATCTCTCAAGAATTCCTGAATGAATTTCTTAGAGAGTACGCCGTTCTCTTCATCAAGCGCCTGCGACCAAGAGAAATCTCGCCGGTCGGCGACCCACTGTCGGCGATGCAGCTCATTCGCGGAAAAATAAACCGCCGCAAAACTCAGCTCCAAGAACGTTCGAATACCACTGAAAGCCAGTCGATAGAGTCCACAACAGGCGGCGTAAGCGGCAAACCCAAGTTCACGTCGTGCATCGGCTATCTGCTCAGATTCTGGGCGCATAGATATACAACTTTCCCACGCTCCAATATCTGCCTCAAGTTGGAGAATCTCGCCAAGTAGCACCGAATGTGATGACACCGAACTTTCAATCACTTTGGCGCCAATGGTGGAAAGGTGGGAAAAATGCGTACGAATTCCGCTACTCGTACCCGTCATCGGATCAGGGTCAATCATCCTCACTATCTCCTCCGAGTAAGTGACACGGCTGCACTGTCAGGGAAGAAGCCCTTCCGCGGCAAATAGATTTCTCTGACGGACACATAACGCGAGCGGTTGATGGCACTTTGGACGCGAGGCAGGTGTCTTCTTCAGTCAGCGCCCTCTCTCACTCGTCGCGCCGGGGGCAGCAGCAGATCCCGGTCCGGGTGTGCCTCGCCCGTGACGGAGCCGCTGACGCCGAGGTCGACGCGGGCCGTTTCGTGGAAGGTGTTAATCGCTGCGAAGACGGCGCGGTTGCGGGTGCGCCAGTCGTCCAGGGTGCCCGGGGTCTTACCGGTGGACTGCCAGTCGACTTCCAGGGTGGCTGCGTTCAGGGCGTGGGCGGCTTCCACGACCTCGTCGCCGGCCAGGAGCATGATGCGCTCGAAGGCGCGGCCGCGGAGGTGGGTGGCCTCCGACAGCTCCGCCCGCTGGCGCGCCTCCGGGTCGTCGCTGAGGCGGATGCCCTCGCGGTGCTCGTACAGCTCGACGGCGAGGTAGATGGCGGCGCGGACGCGGTCGACGTAGTTCTCGTAGGCTTCGAGCTTCTTGGTGTCCCAGCGGGTGAGCAGTTCGCGGCGGATGCGCTGGCGCTCGGTCCAGTAGTTGGTGACGTACGTGGTGAGGGCGCCCAGGAGCACGGCAGCGATGGTCAGCAACTGCTCGGACGTGCTCAAGCCCACCCCCGGTCCCCGAGTCATCAAGACGTCTTGAGGATTTTAGGAGGGCGGGCGGCTGCAAGGGGGCGATTCCGGGGCATCCGGCCCGCGGGGGCTTGGGTGGTGGCGGGCGCGCGCCCGTAGGGTGGGTGGCCTGGCGGCGCGCGGAGGAGCAACACGAATGAGCAACCCCACCACGGAGGCCCTGGTCACCCTGGGCCGCTGGTACGTGCGCAACGCCCCCGGCACCCTCGGCAAGGGCTCGCTGGCCGGCCGCTGGCTGAACCCGCACCTGCGGGACACCCCGCGCCGACGCGTCACCGAGACGGAGAGCGGCGCGCGCTTCGCCGTCGACACCCAGGACCTGATCCAGCGCTACCTGTACCTGTTCGGCACGTGGGAGCCGCGCATGACGCACTGGCTCCGCAACCGCCTGGGCCCGGGGGACACGTACATCGACGTCGGCGCGAACATCGGCTACTTCAGCGTGATCGCGTCGCAGCTCGTCGGACCCAGCGGCCACGTCGTCGCCATAGAGGCGTCGCGCCCCTTCCTGGACCGGGTCGAGCAGAACGCGCGCCTCAACGGCTGCACGAACATCCGCGCCGTGCACACCGCCGTCTCCGACAAGGACCAGACACTCACGTTCATCCTCGCCAGCTCGGCGAACATGGGCGCCAACAGCATCGTCCCCTGGGACGGCCCGACCGAGTCCGTCTTCGACATCGACGCACACCCGCTCCCCGACGTCCTCACCGACGACGAGATCACCCGCGCCCGGGTCGTCAAGATCGACGTCGAGGGCGCCGAGGGCAGCGTCGTACGGGGCATGGCGCCCATGCTCGAACGCCTACGGCCCGACGCCGAGGTCACCGTCGAGGTCACCCCCGAGCGCATGGAGCAACTCGGCGACTCCGTCGAGGAGCTGCTCGACACGATGCGCGGCGCCGGCTTCCACGTCTACCGGCTCGCCAACGAGTACGCCGCCTCTTCCTACCCGACAGCGCTCGACGGCACGTCCGCCGTACCGATCCGCTGGCGCGGCCCGGTGACGGACGAGAGCGACCTCGTCTTCTCCCGGGTCGACGCGGAAACCCTTCCCTGAGAAGGGAGTTGACGCGCGGCCTCCGCTCTCACGGAGCGGTGCGTACGACGCCGGGGTGCTTCTCCGTACGCCGACTCGGCCGTTCCCGGGTGCCGCCCTCAGCCCGGTACCCCTCGGCCGCGGCCTCGATGAGGTCGAGCGACACGTCCGCAGGCAGGGCCGCCGACGACAGCAGGTCGTACGTGAGGTGGGCGAGGGCGACCGTGGCCGGCTCGGTGCCGTACGCGCCGGTCCGGTGGCTGGTGAAGTGGACGGCCGGGGTCTCGTCGGCGAACGTCATCACCCGCAACGCGCCATCCATGGCGCTCGGGTGAGGGGTGGCGATCAACGGCAGCACGTTGAGCGTGACGCGCTCGCTGCGGACGAGACCGGCGAGGTGGTCGAGTTGCACGGCCATGGCGACGGGGCCGCCGAGCGGCCGGCGGAGAACGGCCTCTCCCAGGACAGCGGTGTAACGGGGCCCGTGCGGAGCCAGGAGTACGGGTGTACGGGACAACCGCGCCTCCCAGCGGTGGCGTTGGGTGCGGTCCGTGAGAAGAGGGCCGTACGTGTCGGCGACGGCCTGCGCGTACGCGTCCGTCTGGAGCAGGCCGGGCACGAGGGCCGCGTCCCACTCCCGAATGGCGACGGCGAGCCATTCCCACTCCGCGAGCGGGGTGAGGCGGTCGGGCCTGGGCGCGGACCGGGCGGCTTCGAGGTTGCGCTCGAAGAAGCCGCCGGTGTGGAGGAGTTCGTCCACCACCGCGGCCAGCTCGTCGGGCAACCGGCGTTCTCCCTGCTCGATGCGGGCGAGGAAGGACATCTCGATGTGCAGCCTGTCCGCCAGGTCCCGGAGGGTCAGGTCCATCCGCTCCCGGAAGTAGCGCAGTTCGGCGCCGTACAGCGCCCGCGCGGACAGCGTGGTGTCCAGCTTCTTCGTGGCGAAGCGGCCGGGGTTGGCCATGTCGGAACTCCTTGTGGAGGGGACGGGCACGCCTGGCTGCCGCCACCGTGTGAAGTGGCGGTAGCCAGGCGCGGTCAGTCGTCGGTCGGTGCCGGGTGGTCGGAGTCGGGAGGCAGGAGGACCGTGGTCGAGGGCGCAGGGTCGGGTCCGGGTACCGGTTCGGCCTCGGGCCGGGGCGGGCCGTCGTTGCGCTTGCGTTCCAGAAACACGACCGGGCAGTTCAGCGCTGCGGCGATCTTCACGAGGTTCGCCGGGGTGGCGTTTCGCCGACCGGACTCGATGTCGCCCATCAACTGCTCGGAGATCCCGACCAGACCGGCCAGTGCCCGCTTGGTCAACCCGGACTTCCCCCGCGCCCAGGCGACCGCCTCGGGTTCGTGGTGCAGTCGCCTGGGGCCGGCGCGGGCGCGTTTCACCTCGGGCGGCCGGGCGGAGTCCGCCGTCACAGTCGCCGACTCCCCACGTCGTGATGAACGCTCCAGTCCTCACGGGCTGCGACCAGCCTGGGCCTCACGTCTCCGTCCAAGAGGTCGGCGTGGGCGCGCAGCTTCGCCGCCAGAGCGCCGAGTTGCTGCGGCCCCAGACCGATCAGCCAGCAGTCCGGCGTGAGCTGTACGTTGACGGTCGGCAAGAGCGCCCCGTCCGGCACGTCCGCGTCGGGAAACGGGTGGCACACGATCTCGCCCTGGAACGCGTCGATCTCGTGAGCCTGCTCGGTCCCGCCGTCCCGGGTGAAGGCATTCAACGCCACACCGTGGAACGGGCTGCGATGCCCGATATCGGCCAGCGTGACGTGCAGTTCCCGGGGGTCGAGTCCGGTCGCGCTGGGGTCTTCCTCCGCCCAATCGGGGAGGTATCCAGAGGTGCTGATGCCGTTGGTGGTGGTGATCTTCCAGGCGCGTGCCCGGTCGGCTACGCGTAACTCCGCATCCGTGGTGCCGATGGTCATCGGCTCGGGTTCCTTTCATCGGTGAATCGGTGAGGCGAGGCGGTGTGGGCGTGAGAGCGCGGCTCACGGGCGGAATTGGCGTCAGGACAGGTCCCGCCGCACAAACGCGCGCCCGGTGATCGACTGGACGGCCTGGCGGAGCCGTACGGCGTCGTCCGCGTTGCCGCCGCCCTCGTCTTCGTCCGCGTCCGGCACCCGCGCGCCGCGGCTCTCCGCGACACGGAGTACATCGGCGAGGGCCGTGCACAGGTGAGTGACGACCACGCGCAAGTCGTCTTCAGACAGGAGCTGTTCGGCCTCGTATCTCCGTATGCGTGCCAGCAGATCGCGGCCGAGGCCGAGTTGTACGGCCTCGACGTTGTCCGCCAGCCTGGAGAGGAACGACGAGCCGTCGGCGTCCGTGTCCAGGTAGCAGGGCTTCCCGTCCGCGCCCTGCCACGGCAGGAGCCGCATCACGGCGCCCCCGCTCGTCCGTCTGCCGTGCCACGGCCTACCGGGACCCCGGTGAAGGCGACTTCACCTCGGATACCGGACAGGACGACATGGACGCAGGCGATTGTCCGCCCACCGCCCACCGTGACCGTCCGATGGATCGCAAGCACCGGCGTACGGGCGGTGATGCGCAGTGACTGTACTTCCGCGCCGGTGGGGAACCGGGCGGTGACCTGGTCGAAGCTGCTCATCTCCCCGCTGCGCCTTGCTGACGCGTGCGTGAGACCTCTGAGGATGTCGTCGCCCCATGGCGACGTGCCCGACGGGATCACCCGGCCGCCCGACACCGCGTGTGGGACGTGGACGTGCGCGAGTACCTGCGGGCCGTCGTCCGTATGAGTCAGGCAGACGTACTGGGTGATGCGAGCGTCCGACGGCTCGCCGAGATGGTCGGCGAGTTCGGCGGAGGCGGTGCGTTCGACGACGCTGACGACGATGTCGAGCGCGTCCATACCCCGGGGGAAGGCGATCCGATCCGCCGGCCGGCAGACGAAGTTGCCACGGCCCTGGAACTTCGCGACCAGACCCTCGGCCCGCAGCACGTCGAGCGCGTCACGGAGCGTCGGAGTACTGACGTGGTAGCGCGTGGCCAGCCGTGTCTCCGGCGGAAGCCGCTCTCCGACTGCGTACTCCCCCGCGGCGATCAGCCGGCGCAGGTCGTCGGCGACGACCTGGTGGCGCGCGGTCACGGTGCCGCCGCGAGCGCGGGGCCGTGCCCCCGACCTCGCCGTCGTTCCGCGGCGAGCACGTACGGGCGGACGCACGCGACCTCCTCGGCGCGGATGACGCTCCAGCGTGGGGTGGCCGGCGCCGCGCTCACGGCCGGGCAGGACGGAGAAACCTCCAACCGCGCTGCCAGTAGCGGACTATGACGGTGCCGCCCTGCGGGGGGGAAGAGCTGTCGCGCGAACCACGCGGCGGCTCGGAAGATGAGTTCGGGCATCGGTTCGGCTCCTACGGTTCAGGGGATTCCCGGCGGGGCGTGACGCGCCGGTCCGGGTCTGTCCGCACGACCGCCCACAAGTGGCGGCCGCGCGAGGTGCTGTCGGCAAAGCCGAACCGGTCGGCCGTTTCGAGGACCGCCAGAAGCTCCGGCCACCTCCCCGCCGGGAAGTCCGGCGGAACCGGCGCCTCGATCCGTGCGCGGCCGCCGCGATCCGTCCGCTCGGGCGTCAGACCTACGGCGGCCAAGCGCGCACAGATGTCGGCGATGCGAGCTTCGGGTCGGGGCACAAGGCAGTCCTCCGTTGCCAATCAGGCACTCTCAGTGAAGCTAGTTCACTAGATTAGAGCTAGTGGACTAGATTGTCCACATGCCTGATCAGCCGCCGTATCTCCGGATCGCGGACGCACTCCGCAAGCGCATCGCCGACCAGGAGTGGACTCCCGGCAACCGCCTGCCGTCGCGCGCCGAGCTGGCCACCGCGTACGGCGTCGGCGACAACGTCATCCGCCGCGCCCAGGAGTTGCTGATCTCCCTGGGCGCGCTCGAAGGGCGCGCCGGCTCCGGCACGTATGTGGCCGAGCCACGCCAACGGCTCCGCATCGTCCGCTCGCTCTACCGCGAGCAGACCGGCAGCTCGCCTTTCCAGTCCGACATGGCGGCCCTGGGCAAGCGCGGCAGTTGGGAGAGCCGTACCGACGCCAAAGTTCCGGCCCCTGCCGACATCGCGGCCCGACTCGGCATTGCCGAGGGCGACTTGTGCGTCCGCACCGCCTACGAGTTCCTCGCCGACGGCAAGCCCGCGCAGCTATCGACCAGTTGGGAGCCCTACGCCCTCACGTCGGGCACCCTCGTCGTCCTCCCGGAGGGTGGCCCCCACGCCGGCGCCGGCGTCGTCCGCCGCATGGCCGAGATCGGCGTGACGGTCACCCGGGCAGTCGAGCAACCCTCACCGCGAGCCGTGACCGCCGAGGAAGCCGCGTTGCTCGGCGTGCAGAAGGGCACCCTCGCCACCCACATCCAGCGCACGTACTACGCGGAAGACGGTCGCCCCGTCGAAACCGCGGACATCGTGGTCCCGGCGAACCTCTGCGAAGTCGTCTACGAGGTCCCGGTCAACCCGTAGCCTCAGCAGCAACCAACTAATGGAACGCAGCCCGACGACGCTTCCTACGGAAAATCTCCAAAAGTGACCGAGGCGGCCTAGCCTCATCAGCGATACTGCAGCCCTAATGAGACCACCCTCATAACGATGGAGTCGTGCGTGCCCCATCAGCGCCATCGCCTCATATCCGTGCTACTCCTCATCGGGATACTCGCACTCTTCACCGGAGGGGCTGCACAGACGCACCCATCCGGGCAGAGAAAATCGTCAGCCGAGACGGATACACAAAGAAAAAAGGCGACCCGCAGAGCAGTTACACTGGCCGACGCAGTTCTCCCGTATCCCAACGGCGTAATGCACTACCCCGCCAAGAATACTGGCTACATGAACGTAGCCGGTTTCGTCAAACATGTCTACCAGAAAGACTACCAGTCCTACGAACGGGCATTCCTCGCCCACCATGGATTCACATCGGCATACTGCCGGGGCTGGATGGCTCCGGACGGTTTCGAGTCCGACATCTGGCTCGTAAGGTTCTCAACCGGCGGACAGGCTCGCTACGAATATCAAAGCGTAGCCTCCGCCTTCAAGTGGGAGAAAAGCCCTAATGTCGCATTCTCCGACCCAGCCGTAGCCGGGGAGGGGACGATGTCGCCAGAGAAAAGCAAGTTCAACAAAACAGTGACTCAAATAGCAGCCTCATGGGGCGACATGTTCATCTACGTCAAGACATACAGCCCCGGCGATCCCGACAAGATCGCAACCATGACGCTCATGCAGCAAGAAATGCAGCTCTTGATCCAGAAATCGCAGTGACCGGAAAATTTCCCGAAAGTCTGGCCAAGCAGTCCACCCAGGCAGAGACGGACATGGGGCGGTAGCCGCACGCTTCCGGCGAACCACTGCGTAGCCGCTTACAGGGCCCATGCCCGAGCGTAGCGTTCTGCGGAGTCCGTAGCGTCAGCCGATCGACGAGTATATGCGTTTTCCACGGAATCCCGCGTGCCAAAGATTTCCGATATAGGCAAACCTTGGGATGCGAGCAAAGCCGCTGTTCACGGCGGGGTGCTCCCAGGCGTGCAGGCATGTTCTGACTCAATCGGCCGCGGCCAGGCGCCAACCGGAATCTGCCAACGCCTCGGCGCGGGCCGCTACCACCGCCATGCGGGCCGCTCGCTCGGCTTCGTCGGTGTGGCTCGGCTGGGCCGTGGCCTGGCCGGGCCACTTGCGGTAGAGGAGGCCGTACTCGCGGGTGAAGTGGCCGGGGGAGACGGTGTTCAGGGCCAGGAGGAGGCCGGTGTCCTCGGAGGCGGGGAGGGCCATCCAGCCGCCCAGGGCGAGGAGCAGGTCGCGACGGACGAAGAGGGTGGCCGGGTGGACCTGAGCGCGGAAGCCATTCGCCTTCCAGTAGTCGACGACGGCGCCGCGGGAGAGGGGGCCGTCGTCCGGGTCGCCGTCGAAGCCGGCGGTGGAACCGTCGGGGAGAAGGTCCAGGACGCGGGAGGTGGCCCAGCCGAGTTCGGGGTCGGCTTCCAGGAGGGCCAGGTCGCGGGCGAGGGCGCCCGGGGTCAACTGGTCGTCCGCGTCGAGGACTTTGACGTACGGCCCGGAGGCGTACGCGAGGGCCATGGTGCGGGCGACCCCAGGACCGCCGGGACGGCCCTGGTGGAAGGTGACGCGCGGGTCGTCCGGGACGTGCGGCCGTACGGCGTCGCCGTACCCGTCCTCCTGGATGATCCAGTGCCACTCCCAGCCGTCGGGCAACTCCTGTGCGCACAGCGACGTGTAGGCGTCCGCCAGGTACGGCGTCGAGGGGGCGTGGACTGCGGTGATGACGTCGATCCGGCGGTCCGCCACGGCGGTCACCACCTTCCCAGGTCGGTGACGAAGGTCATCTCCGTGCGGTCGCCCGGCAGCCGGACGTAGGAGTGCTCGACCACGCGGCCGTCGGTGTCGTACGAGGTCTTGCCCAGCACGATGAGGGCCGTGCCGGGCGGCAGGCCGAGTTCCTCGGATTCCTCGGCGGTCGGGGGCCGGGCCGAGACGCGCTCTTCGATGCGGTCGAGTTCGATGCCGATGGTGAAGAGCTGGTTCTGCGTGCCGCCGGGCCAGGGCTCGTTGGTCGCGTCCAGGAGATCCGGGTTCACGGCGACCATGTCGCGGACGAGGTAGGAGGAGACGAGGTTGAAGGGGTAGTCCTCCGCCTCGTACCGAGTGCGGTATGACCGCTCCACCATCGTGGTGCCGACCGGGACGCCGAAGATCGCGGCGAGTTCCTCGTCGGCCTCGACCTCGTCGTACACGGCGTAGAAGACGAGGTCGTTCACTTCGAGCCCAGTGTCGTGCTCGGTCGCCCCGGTCTTCTTCCGCTGCTGCTCCGGCTCGCGGGCCCGGTCCTTCTCCCACTGGTGCCGCAGGTTCGAGCGGAACACGGGGGTACGGGCCTGCCGCACGAAGTTGCCGCGGCCGTGCTGCTTCTCGATCAGGCCCTCGGCCTGGAGGAGCCCGAGCGCTTGGCGGACGGTCGGCAGGCTCTTGTTGTACTCCTCCACGAGCGCCGTCTCGGAGGGCAATCGGTCGCCCGCCGCCAGCTCACCTGCGCGGATGCGGTCACGTAGATCGTCTGCGATCCGTTCGTACGCCTTCGCCATGCAGCTCACCGTCCTGATCATCGGCCCGCGCCAGCATACAACTCCTCAAGAGGACTTGACGACTTAAGGAGTCACGTGTCACAGTCGCTCCCGAACTCCTAAAGAGGACCTGAGGACAGGAATTCTTGATGAGTTGCCATGTCCAGAGCGTCCGGAGGGCCCGCGAAACGGTTCCTAAGGCAACGCCCGTTGCTTGAGAACTCCACAGAGCGCCTGAACGAACGAGTGCTTTTGATCCCGGCACGTCCGCCGCCCCGCCCCAGCGGTCGGTGGCCGCGCCGGAGGTCATGACCGCTCGTCCGTGATGAGCGGTCCCCACCACCCCAAGGAGGGACCCGATGCATCTCGCAGTCGGCGACGTGGTCCGTGACCGCACCGACCAGGCCCTCGGCACGGTGGCCGGCCTCGCCAGCCACCCCGACGGCCCCCTCGTCGCCTTCCAGGTCTCGTCCGACCTGCACCTCGCCGATCCGGGCGAGCTTGACCTCGTCGCCGGCGCTGCGGTTCCCGCCCACGTCCCGAAGGAACGCGGCTCGCGCGGCCGGATACGTCCTCGCCGTGCTCTTCGCCTTCGTCGCCGGCCGCTCCGCGCGCGAGGTCGGCGCCGACTGGCTGCTGGCGTTCCTTGCCGGTGTCGGCGGCTTCAGCGCGGTCACCACTGTCGTCCGCTGGTCGGCGCGTCTGGTGTCGCCGCGGCGGTTCCGCGTCTGAGCCGCCCAGCGGCCCCGCCTCCGTAGATGAGCAGGAGCGTTCATGCGTACGTTCACCCGTCGCTGCGGAAGTGCCAGCGACTTGGAGTTAGGAGAACTCCCGGGATGCTTCCGGGAGCTGTTCCGCGGCCCGCCCGGCGCGCATGAGTCCGCGGACGAACGGGCTGCCCGTCTGGCGGTGGCACGTGACGTGCTCGCCGAACTGCTGGACGCGGGCGATCACGACGACCTCGCCCTGCAAGACGCCTGGTACGCCGTGCGCCTCGGCGGTGCCGAACTGCTGCGCGGCGCCGCGGCCCTGGTGCGGGAGGCGGCGTGAACGCCTTCGCAAGCCTCTCCCGCAGCCCGGCCGCCGCGCTCGCCCTGATAGCGCTCGCGGCCTGGGCGGCCTGGCTCCTCGTCCGGCAACTGCGGCGCGGCACACCGGCGGTGCGTGTCGCCGCCCTTGCGGCGGCGGGCTGCACGGCGTACAGCGCCGACACCTCTTGGCGGTTCGCCGCCGACTACCTCGACATGGCGGGAGCCGCCGAGCGAGCCGCCATGTTCGGCGCGGCCGAACTCGCCCTGTTCGCCACCGCGTTGCTGGCCCGGCAGAACCTGAACGGGCCGAGCGCGGCTCCCGGGGTCCCCGGCGTGCTCGTCTGGGTGATCACGGGAGTGCAGATCATCCCCGCGTACGCCGAGTCCGGCCCGATCGGCGGCACCGTACGCGCCTTCGTCGGTCCGGTGCTGGCAGCACTGCTGTGGCACCTCGCCATGGGCATCGAGCTACGGCATCGCACGCCGGCCACGTCATCCAACGGTCTCGGAGCCCTTCTCGTAAGGGAGTTGCGGGAACGTCTCCTCTCCCGGCTCGGGATCGCCGAACGGCACCGCGACGCCGCCCAGATCACGCGCGACCGCGCCACCGTACGAGCGGTGGCGCTGGCCACCCGGCTCGCGGAGATCAGTCCGGTGCGGCGGGGGAAGCGGCGCGGTCGGCGGATCGCGCGACGGCTGTCCGTGGCCGTGGCCAAGGCGTCCGTCGGCACCGACGCGGATCAGCGCGGAAAACTGCTCGACCAGCTTGCGGCCCGCCGTCACGCGGCCGACCTCGCAACGGTCGCGCTGCCGTCTCCGTGGGCGGTGCGGCCGGACCCGACGGCGTCCGCGCCGGCTCACCACGTGCGCGCCCAGATGACACAGGCGACGGCGAACGCTCGCCACTTCCCGATGCCGCCGTTCACCGAACACCGCGCAGAGAGCCCGGCTTCAGGAGAGACGTGCTCACCCGGACGTTCACCCGCCAAGCTCGGCACCGCCGATGCACTGGCGGCCATCGAACGCGGCTGGACCGACGGCCTCACCGTGCGCGAGACCGCCCGCCGCGCCACCCGCGCCCCGAGCTACGTCCACAGCGTGTTCGTACGGCTCGACCGTGAACGCGGCCCCCGTCCGGTGAACACGCCGCGTTGACCCCACTCGCTTCGTGCCGCCCCATCACCGGGGCCTGGCCGCTGCTTTGGCGGGTAGGGCCGGGCCCCGGCGTCCCCTCCGTGCAGGAAGGAACCGCCAGTGAAACATGCCCGGCCCGACGACACACCCGTGCAGACGTCCTTACCGCCGCCCTACGCCGTGCCGTTGGTCGACAAGCCCGACGACCGCTCCGGACACGGCCTCACCGATCGCATCCACGGTGTGAAGCGCCGCCCGATCGTGCCGACGTGGGCGCGCTCGCGGCGAGACCTCCGTAGCTCTGCCCGGTGGTTGGGCGGATACGTCGGACACGTCAGCGCGTATCACGCGGTCCGCGTGCCCTGGTACGCCGTCCGCCTCTCCCTTCAAGCCCCGCGCGGCACCGCACGGTTCGTCGGTGGATCGCTGCGGTGGGTCGCCGACGCGGAAGGCGGCCCGCTGCGACAGGCCGCGGCCACGCGTGAAGACGTCGAGGAGTACCTCAAGCTCTCACGGCAGCGGGACCGCCGGGTGCGGTGGCGCACGGTCGTCGGCGTACTCGCCGCCGTCTTCGGGGCAGCGACGGCTCTCGCGCTGTACGTGCTCGCCCCGGCATGGGTGCTGGCCGTGGCCGGAGTGGTGCTCACCCTCGCCTTCGGCCGGCTCGGGCAGCCCGCGGACGCGCCGGTCATCCACAGGGCTGTGGACATCCCGCGGGCGACCAAGCTCACCAGCGACATCGTGCTGCGCGCGCTTGGCGCGCTCGGCATTCCCGCGATCAACCAGGCCCAGGGCAAGGGTGGTTCAGGCTTCTCTTTCACCGCACCCATCACCCGCGACGGCCCCGGATGGCTCGCGGAGGGCGACCTCCCCTACGGCGTCACCGTCGCCGATGTCCTCGACCGCCGCGAGAAGTTGGCGAGCGGGCTGCGACGTCCGCTCGGGTGCGTATGGCCGGAGGCGGTCCCGGACGAGCACACCGGGCGCCTGCGCCTGTGGGTTGGCGACCAGGACATGTCCAGGGCTCGGCAGTCCAAGTGGCCTCTCCTGGCTGCCGGTTCGGTCGACCTGTTCAAGCCGCAGCCGTTCGCCACCGACCAGCGCGGACGCTGGGTGGGCCAGACTCTGATGTACGTCTCCGGGATCATCGGAGCCGTCCCCCGGATGGGCAAGACGTTCCTCCTGCGCCTGGTCCTGCTGATCGCCTGCATGGACCTGCGCGCCGAGATCCACGCGTACGACCTCAAGGGCACCGGCGACCTCTCGCCCCTCGCCCGCGTCGCCCACCGCTACCGGGCCGGCGAGGAAGAGGACGACATCGCCTACGCGCTCGCCGATCTGCGCGAGCTGCGCGCGGAGTTGAGGCGGCGAGCCAGGGTCATCCGGGAACTGCCGAAAGACCTGTGCCCGGAGTCGAAGGTCACCTCCCCTCTCGCCGACCGCAAGTCGCTCGGCCTGCACCCGATCGTCATCGGCGTGGACGAGTGCCAGAAGTGGTTCGAACACCCCCAGCATGGCGCCGAGTTCGAAGAGCACTGCACCGACCTCGTCAAGCGCGGCCCCGCACTCGGCATCACACTGCTGCTCGCGACGCAGCGGCCTGACTCCAAGTCGCTGCCGACCGGTATCTCGGCGAACGCCACCGTGCGGTGGTGCCTCAAGGTGATGGGTCAGATCGAGAACGACATGGTCCTGGGCACGGGCTCCTACAAGCGCGGCATCCGCGCCAACACCCTCGCCTGGGCGGACAAAGGCATCGCCTGGTTCGTCGGTGAGGGTGCTGACGCCCGCGTCGTGCGCTGCGTCGAGGTCGACGCACCCACCGCCGACGCACTCACGGCTCAGGTCCACGAACTACGTGCGAGGGCAGGCCGGTTGAGCGGCCACGCTCTGGGCGAGGAAGTCGAGACGAGTGCTTCGGCGTCGTACGACCTCCTCACCGATCTTGTCGCGGCGCTACCGGCCGGCAAGGCGAAGGCGTGGAGCGAGGACATCGTCACCCGGCTCGCCGAGCTGCGCCCCGAGGTCTACTCGGGCTGGACCGCCGAGCAACTGGCCGCCGCCGTCAAGCCGTACGGCCTGCGCACTGTCCAGGTCTGGGGTACCGCCGACGGCAAGGGCGCCAACCGCCGGGGCCTCCGCCGTGCCGACGTCCTCAAGGTTCTCGCCGAGCGCGACGGTGACACCGCGGCCGCGTAGTTACGCGTAGTTCGGCATGCTGACCAGCTCGTGCGCGTCGTTACGCGTACTTATGCGTAATTGCGCGTAGTGCCCCCGGGGCCACCGGCCTAGCGCCGCGCCCCGCTAGGTCTAGCACCCCCGCTAGCGCCCCGCACCACCTCTGACCAGGCCGCTAGCTCCTAGCGGCCCTCGTTCCGCACGCCCTGATTCCGCCCTGGAAGGGGTTACGCATGCCCTCGCTTGCCGCCGCTATAGCCCTCATCGTGATCGCCGCCGCCTGCTACGCCGCCCTCTGCACCGCGAGCCCGCTCGGGGTCTGCCGCAGGTGCGGCGGGTTCGGCTTCAAGGTCCGGCAGAACCGACGCGGGCGGATCGTCCGCGGCCGGGAGTGCCGTCGCTGCCGCGGCTACGGACAACGCGTCCGGGTCGGCCGCCACCTCTACAACGTCGCCACGCGGCTCCACCGCGAAGGCACCCGCTGACCGCCTCAGCTCGCTCCTGAGAAAGGCACCCAGATGGCCTTCAGCATCTCCGCGCTCGTCCTCTTCGGCGCCCTCGTGGCCCTGCTCATCCGCTACCGCGCCCTCGGCGCCGGCGCCGCGGTCGTCGCCCTGCTCTTCGGCTTCTACCTCGCCCGAAGCGCCGCCGCCCCGTCCATCGACCAGATCATGTCCGCCCTCCGCGACGCCATCCCCGGCAACCACACATGACCACAAGGGAGTTCATCATGTGCGTCCCGAACATCACGCCCCGGCTCTCCCTGATGGCCGTCGGCGACCTCCGCGACGCTCTCACCGCCCTCGAACGCGGCCAGGGCCCCACCGCGATCACCGCGCTGATGTCCATCGACACCGAGTCCTGGCAGGCGATCGAGCACCGCCTCGCCGCCGTCGGCGGCGACTTCCGCCGCCTCCTCGAACGCGCCGGGCTCACGCCGGGCCCCGCCGGCCCCCTGGGCTGACGGCCCCCGGTGCGGCTCCAACTCCTCCCCGACGAGGTGCGTTGGAGCCGCTCCGAGGACCGGACAGCCCAGCCGCCCAACGGAGGAACCCATGCCCGCAACCACCCCGGAATGGCACCTCAGCCTCCTCGACAGCGTGCGCGCCCTCGCCGCCGCCACCGAGGAACTGCGCGCCGCCCACCAGCACGCCCGCCACACCGCCCGCACCGCCGACCCCGCCCGCATCATCCCGGTCCCCGGCCTGCTCACCGTCCCCGGCAACGCCGAGCCCGTCCGTCCCCACGACGAGGCCCTGTGGCAGCTCAGCGACCTGTACATGGTGCTCGAACACCACACCCACGGCCTCTACGAGAACGCGGCCCTCGGCTACGCCCACGGCACCGCCAACGCCATGTCCGCCGTCCTGCGCGCCGAACACCCGCACCACGCCGAACTCCCGCGCGACCGCAACGGCAACTACCGCCTCACCGCCGACGACCTCCCCGACCTCAGCGACTCCCTCACCGCCCAGGCCGGCGCCCGCGACCTCACCGACCTCCGCACCCGGCTCATCGCCTGCGAACAGGCCCAGGACACCGAAGAGGACGACGTGGAGACGGAGTTGTCGACCGTGCTCGCCGACACCGCCCACGCCTACGGCCAGCACGCCGAACGCGCCCTCCACCACCTCATCCACTACGCCGACACCCACGGCTTCCTCTGCGCGAGCTGACCCCGCGCCACCCGCCCAGGCCCCCGACGAACGGAGCACATGCCCCACACCCGCGCCATCCGCGCCCACATGATCCAGTCCTACGACGGCACCGAATGGCAGGTCTTCGTCGCACTGCCCGACGAAGCCCGCTGGCCCACCGTCCCTTTCCCCCTCACCGACGGCATCCCCACCCTCCGCGCCCGCACCAACGCCCTCGCCACCCTCGGCTACGCCCTCCTCGACGGCGAACACACCTGGGACTGGATGGAAACCGTCTTCGAGGGCGACCCTGACGGCACCGTCTCGCTCGTCGCCACCACCACCGTCGCCCCGACCCACCCCACCGCCGACGACACCTGACTCGGCCCGGAGCAGCGGCCAACCGGCCAAGGACGCCCGCTGCTCCGGCCTCCCGCCCCGCCAACACGGCACAGGAGGTGCCCCCAGCATGCCCTACCCTCCCAGCCCGCAACCGCCCATCGCGGCGCAAGCAGACGCCTTACGCGCCCTGCTCCACCTCATCGACCTCCACCCCCACCTCCCCGGCGCATACGTCGTCTCCCACAACCTGTTCCCGAACCAGGTCGACATCCAGCTCGACAGCCCCGGCGTCTGGGAGACCTGGCGGGAAACGCTCAACCTGGCCACCGAATCCGCCACGCACCGTGCCTCCGACACCAGGGAATTCCTGGAATGCGCGACCACCATCGGTGGCACCGCCATCCGCATCTACTCCGTCTTCCCCCGCGTCGACACCAGCATCCGGACCAGTCGCTTCCCCTTCATCAAGTCTGGGACCGAGGTGGTGTGACGTGACCACCCACTACCGGCGCCACCACCGCTCGCCCAAGGACGAGTTGCTGCCGCTGACCGTCGTCTTGGACGAGCTCGGCATCACGCGCGCTTCCTGGTATCGCTGGCGCAATCGCGGTCTGGGCCCGAAGGTTCACCGTCTCCCGAACGGTCACCTGCGGGTACGCCGCAGCGAACTCGACTCGTTCCTCCGTGAGATGGAGGAATCGTGACCGAGTGGAGTTACACCGTTCGGGTGTGGGGCATCCGAAAGCGCCCGTACCGCAAGCCGTACCAGCTCCGCTGGCAGGTCGGCATTCGGCCGCACTCCGAGTCCTTCCTGACGTCGGGGCTCGCGGAGAGCAGGCGAGCCGAACTCATCACCGCGGCGCGGGCCGGCGAGGCGTTCGACGTCGAGACCGGGATGCCCAAGTCGAAGGTCCGCAAGCAGAAGGACATTTCCTTCTACCAGCACGCCCGGAACTACGTGGACCTCAAGTGGGACCACGCCCCGGCGAAGACACGCACCGGGTACGCGGACACCATGGCCACGGTCGCTGCCGTGCTCGTCAAGGACACGAAGGGAATGCCCGACGCCAGGCTTGCGAGGCGGGCGCTCTACAGCTGGGCGTTCAACAAGAACCGCTGGGACACGGAGCCGCCCGAGGACATCAAGCAGGCGTTGGCCTGGTTCGCCAAGAAGTCCCTTCCGATGTCCGCCCTTGCGGAAGCGGCGACCGTACGCAAGGCCCTCAACGCGTGCGCGAAGCGCCTCGACGGCAAGACGTCCGCGGCGTCCGTCATCCACCGCAAGCGGGCCGTCTTCCACCAGGCCCTCGCTTTCGCAGTGGAAGCGGAGCTCCTCAATGAGAACCCTCTCCCGGCACTTCAGTGGAAGCCGCCCGAGCGGATCGAGGAGGAACTCGATCCGGAGTGCGTGCCGAACCCGGAACTCGCCGAGTCGCTGCTCGCGTCGGTGGCCGATCAGGGGGCGCGCGGGCGGCACCTCAAGGCGTTCTTCGGCTGCATCTACTACGGCGCCGCCCGCCCGGGCGAGATCGTCGGCCTCAGCCGTACCGACCTGAAGCTTCCCCGGCGGGGCTGGGGCATGATGCGGCTGCACGAAAGCCGTCCGCGGGCCGGCCGCCCGTGGACGGATTCGGGCGAGGCACACGACAGGAAAGGGCTCAAGCACCGCCCCCGCAGCGCCGTCCGCTGGGTACCGATCCCACCGGAACTCGTCGCCCTGCTCCGCTGGCACATCACCGTCCACGGCTGCGCGCCCGATGGACGCGTGTTCCGTACCACCCGCGGCGGCATCGTCCAGGAGAGCGGCTACGGCGAGGTCTGGCGCCGCGCCCGCGAAGCCACCCTCTCCCCCGACGAGCTGAAGACCAAGCTCGCCAAGCGCCCGTACGACCTGCGCCACGCCGCCGTCTCCACCTGGCTCAGCTCCGGCGTCGAACCCCAACTCGTCGCCCACCGCGCCGGCCAGAGTGTCGCCGTCCTCTTCCGCTTCTACGCCAAGTTCCTCAAGGGCGGCGACGACGAGGCCAACGCCAAAATCTCCGCCCGCCTCGCCCAACGGAAGCGACCGTCCTGACTGGGGCACCCGCTCCTCCCGCATCAGCAGGTCGGAGCGCCGAATCCCGTCCACGCCCCGTCCAGAGAAGCTGGTAGACAGCGGCTCAGGGCGGGGCTGAGCGAGACACGGCGCTCCCCCGCCCCACATACAAAGAGGGCCCCTCCCCCGCGCAAGCGCAGGTGAGGGGCCCTCTTCATGGTGTGGCGGCACGTGGATTCGAACCACGGTAGGCTAAGCCGACGGATTTACAGTCCGCTCCCATTGGCCACTCGGGCATACCGCCATGGGACGCGCCGCGGGCCGGCCTGGGAGGCCGGGGGTCGTGGCGACGGGGTAAACGATACCTGATGCGGAGGGGTGGTTCGCCACCGGATTGATCAGGGCACCGGGGTCCCGGGTGGCTAGGCTGGGCCGGTGGCGGTGCCGGGTTGGACCGTCGCCGATGTGCAGGGAACCGACGTACCGATGAACACAGTCAAGGAGCCCACTGAAGATGGCCGACTCCAGTTTCGACATCGTCTCGAAGGTCGAGCGGCAGGAGGTCGACAACGCCCTCAACCAGGCCGCCAAGGAGATCTCGCAGCGCTACGACTTCAAGAACGTCGGCGCGTCGATCTCGTGGTCGGGCGAGAAGATCCTGCTGGAGGCGAACTCCGAGGAGCGCGTGAAGGCGATCCTGGACGTCTTCGAGACGAAGCTGGTCAAGCGGGGAATCTCGCTGAAGTCGCTGGACGCGGGTGAGCCGCAGCTGTCCGGCAAGGAGTACAAGATCTTCGCGACGATCGAGGAGGGCATCTCGCAGGAGAACGCCAAGAAGGTCGCGAAGATCATCCGGGACGAGGGCCCGAAGGGCGTCAAGGCGCAGGTCCAGGGCGACGAACTGCGGGTCAGCTCCAAGAGCCGTGACGACCTCCAGTCCGTGCAGGCCCTGCTGAAGGGCAAGGACCTGGACTTCGCGCTCCAGTTCGTCAACTACCGCTGAACCGGGGGCCGACGACAGGTCGGTCGGGCGGCGGGGCCGACGGGCCCCTTGGCGCCCGCGGGACGACACGAGGCCGGCCGGGCACGCATCACCGCGTGCCCGGCCGGCCTCGGCGCTTTCCCGCCCCGCTACCGCGTGCTCCCGGCCTCTCCCCCGTCCCCGCCGGCGGCCTCCTCGGCGGAGGTCGGCCCCTCGCCGCCCGCACCCGCCGCGGCGGCCCCCGCGGCCTCCTCCTGCACCTTCTTCACCACCGCCAGCGCGTCGTCCACATGCGCCCCGACGTTCATCATCGACGAAAACGCGTGCCGGATGGTGCCGCCCTGGTCGATGACGAAGGTGATCCGGCCGGGGACGACGCCGAGCGTCGTGGCGCCGTACTGCCGGCGGACCGCGCGGTCGCGGTCGGAGAGCAGCGTGAAGGGCAGTTCGTACCGCCCGGCGAACTTCTCGTGGGACGCGACCGTGTCGGAGCTGACGCCGATCACCTCGGCTCCGGCGTCGGTGAAGCTCTCGTAGCCGTCGCGGAAACTGCACGCCTCGGCGGTGCAGCCGCGGGTGTTGTCCTTCGGGTAGAAGTACAGGACGACGGTCTTGTGCCGCAGTCGCTCGCTGAGCCTCACCTCCGCCCCCGACTGGTCGGGAAGGGTGAAGTCCGGTGCCTTGTCGCCGACTTGCAGGGTCATCGCGGTCTCCTCGGTAACGGCTGGACTAGGAGGGTACGGCGGCGCGGGCCGGGTGCGGGAGGACCCCCGGAAACGGGCGAGGCGCGCGTCGCGGGGACGCGCGCCTCCTCGTCGCTCGGTCACGGCCCGGATACCGGTGCTCCGCCCGGGCACGGGCACTCCGCCCGGGTACGGGCGCTCCGCCCGGGCACGGCTACTGCGCCCGGGTACGGGTACTCCGCCCGGTAGAGGCGCCCGGACCGCTCAGCGCGTGGCGAACGGCTGGTCGGTCGGCACGACCTCCCGGCCCAGCGGCATCAGCGACAGCGGGATGAGCTTGAAGTTCGCGATCCCGAACGGGATGCCGATGATCGTCACGCACAGCGCGATCCCGGTGACCACGTGGCCGAGCGCCAGCCACCAGCCTGCGAGGATCAGCCACAGCACGTTGCCGACCAGCGAGCCGGCTCCGGCGTCGCGCCGCTCGACCGTCGTGTAGCCGAAGGGCCACAGGGCGTAGAGGCCGATCCTGAAGGCGGCGATGCCGAACGGGATGCCGATGATCGTGATGCACAGCAGCAGCCCGGCCAGGAAGTAGCCCAGGCACATCCACAGCCCGCACAGGACGAGCCAGATCACGTTGAGGATCGTCTTCATCGGTTACCACCTGCCATCTCTTCCAGGCGCGCGATGCGCTCGGCCATCGGCGGGTGCGTCGAGAACAGCTTGGAGGCGTCACCCGGCCGGAACGGGTTGGCGATCATCAGGTGGCTGGTCGTCTCCAGCCGCGGTTCGGGGGCGAGCGGGCGCTGCCTGGTGCCGGCGTCGAGCTTGCGCAGCGCCGACGCGAGCGCCAGCGGGTCGCCGGTCAGGCGGGCGCCGGAGGCGTCCGCCTCGTACTCCCGGGAGCGGGAGACGGCAAGCTGGATCAGGGAGGCGGCCACCGGGCCGAGGATCATCAGCAGCAGCATGCCGAGGATGCCGGGGCCGTCGTCGTCGTCGGAGCGGCCGATCGGGATCAGCCAGGCGAAGTTCGCCAGGAAGACGATGACCGAGGCAAGCGCGCCGGCCACCGAGGAGATCAGGATGTCACGGTTGTAGACGTGGCTCAGCTCGTGGCCGAGCACGCCGCGCAGCTCCCGCTCGTCGAGGATCTGCAGGATGCCCTCGGTGCAGCAGACCGCCGCGTTGCGCGGGTTGCGGCCGGTGGCGAAGGCGTTCGGCGCCTCGGTGGGCGATATGTACAGCCGCGGCATGGGCTGCCGGGCGGCCGTCGACAGCTCGCGCACGATCCGGTAGATCTCGGGCGCCTCGAACTCGCTGACCGGGCGGGCGCGCATGGCCCGCAGCGCCAGCTTGTCGCTGTTCCAGTACGCGTACGCGTTCGTGCCCAGGGCGATGACGAGCGCCACGATGAGCCCGGTCCGGCCGAAGAAGCCACCGATGACCAGGATGAGTGCCGACAGGCCGCCGAGGAGTACGGCGGTCTTCAGCCCGTTGTGCCGGCGGTGCACGTGCGCCCTCCAAAGTGTGCGGCGGGGGGATCTCCCCCTTCAGGAAAACCTCCTGCACTGGTCAACGCGACTCGGGCGCCGTTGGTTCCCTTGTGCGTACGCAGCGCTACCGTACGGAACGGGTCGGCGAGCCCCCCACCTGCGGCTCCCGCCGGGCCGGCCGGTCCGGCCACCCGCCGCGGCCGGCGGGCGGGCACTCAGAGCAGCACCCCTTCCGCGTAGCGCAGCACGATCTGCGGGGCGCCGGAGAGCACCACGCCGGCCGCCGCGGCGAGGGCGATGGCCGCCGCCAGGGCGAAGGGGGTGCCCGCGGCGACCGCACCGGCCGGCGCGTCCGCGGCGGCCCCGCGCGTCGCGCCGGTGGCGCCGTCGGCCGCACCGTGCGCCGCGCCGGTGGCGTCGGAGGTGGCCGCCGAGTCCGTCATGCCCTCCTCCTTCCCGCTCGGCGCGCGTCCGAACAGCAGTGCCGTCCAGCGCAGGTAGTACACGAGGGCGATCGCCACGTTGACGGCCATGATCACCGCGAGCCAGCCGTGCCGGGCGTCGACCGCCGTGGAGAAGACGGCCACCTTCGCGAACAGTCCGATCACCCCGGGCGGCAGCCCGGCCAGGCAGAGCAGGAAGAACGCCAGCGCGAGGGCGGCCGCGGGGCGGGACGCGTACAGTCCGCGGAAGTCCGTCAGCCGGCAGTGCGGCGCGCCGCGGCCGACCAGGGCCGCGACGGCGAAGGCGCCGAGGTTCACCACGGCGTACATCAGGGCGTACGCCACGGTGGTCCCGACGTGGTAGCCGGCCGGGCGGCCGGCGGCCTCGGCGGCGAGCGGCACCAGGAGGTAGCCGGCCTGGCCGATCGAGGACCAGGCCAGCAGCCGTACGGCGCCGCGCTCGGCGTCCGGCCGCTGCCGCAGGGCGCCGACGTTGCCGACGGTCATGGTCAGCGCGGCCAGCACGCCCATCGCCGGGCCCCAGGTGTCGGCGTACGGGTGGAGGGCGAGCGTGGTGAGCAGGATGAGGCCGGAGAAGCCGGCCGCCTTGCCGACCACCGACAGGTAGGCGGCCACCGGCAGCGGGGCGCCCGCGTAGGTGTCGGGCACCCAGAAGTGGAAGGGCGCCACCGCCAGCTTGAAGGCGAACCCGACCAGGGTGAGGGCGGCGCCGGCCTTGCCGAGGGTGTGGAGCTGGCCCGGTTCGTGGCCGAGGGTCCGGCCGATCCGGTCGAGGTAGAGGGTGCCGGTGGTGGCGTACAGGAAGCTGACGCCCATCAGCGACACCGCGGTGGCGGTCACCGAGGTGAGGAAGAACTTCAGCGCGGCCTCGCTGCCCAGCCGGTCGCCGCGGCGCAGCCCGACCAGGGCGAACGACGGCAGCGTGGTGACCTCCAGCGCCACGATCAGCGTGGCCAGGTCCCGGGAGGCGGGCAGCAGGGTGGCGCCGGACGCGGAGGCCAGCAGCAGGAACCAGAACTCGCCGGCCGGCAGTTCCTCCTCGACCGCGGGCGCGGACAGCAGGGCGGTCAGCAGCGCCCCGCCGAGCACCAGCACCTGCACCACCAGCGCGAAGCGGTCGGCGGTGTACGAGCAGCCGCCGCCGGTCGCGCCGGTGCTGCAGAAGGTGGCGTGGTGACCGGCCCGCAGCGGGATCAGCGCGAGCAGCGCCAGCGCGAGCCCGGCCACGGCCCCCCAGGCCAGGAACCGCTTGCGCAGCGGCGGCAGGAACAGGTCGGCGACCAGGAGCAGCACGGCCAGGGCGGCCGGGACGGCGGCCGGGGCGATCGCGGTCCAGTCGACGGACTCCGTCAGCGGCGACGCCAGCGCGAGCCCGGGCCCGTGGCCCAGCGCGTGGGCGGCGCCGGTGCCGTGGGCGGGGCCGGCGGTGGCGATCGCACCCGGGAGCGCGGCGGGGATCGCGCCGAGGGAGGTCATCAGCTTCCTCCGAGCAGGGAGCGTACGGCCGGATCGGTGAGGCCGAGCAGCAGCGCGGGCCACAGCCCGGCCAGCACGGTGAGGGCGGCGAGCGGTGTCCACGCGGCGAACTCGTAGCCGCGCACGTCGGCGAGGGCCGGCTCGGCCCGCGCGGTGCCGCGGTCGCCCATGCAGATCCGGCGGACCACGGACAGCAGGTAGGCGGCCGTCAGCAGGGTGCCGAAGGCGGCGATCGCGGTGAAGGTGACGTAGGCCGGGCGGCTGAGCCCGGCGCCGGGTTCGAACGCGCCGAACATCGCCAGCATCTCCCCCCAGAACCCGGCGAGCCCGGGCAGGCCGAGCGAGGCGACGGCGCCGAAGGCCAGCAGCCCGCCGAGCCGTGGCGCCCGCCCGTAGAGGGCGGCGCCGCCCTGTCCGGCCAGCCGGTCCAGGTCGCTGGTGCCGTAGCGGTCCTTCAGGGCGCCGACGAGGAAGAAGAGCAGGCCGGTGATGAGGCCGTGGGCGACGTTGGCGAACAGGGCTCCGTTGACGCCGGTGCGGGTCATGGAGGCGATGCCGAGCAGCACGAAGCCCATGTGGCCGACCGAGGAGTAGGCGATGAGCCGTTTGAGGTCGCCGCCGTTGCCCTGCCGGGCCAGCGCGAGGCACGCGAGCGAGCCGTAGACGATGCCGACGACCGCGAAGGCCGCCAGGTACGGCGCGAACGTGTGCATCCCGCCGGGCGCGATCGGCAGCACCACCCGGACCAGGCCGTAGGTGCCCATCTTGAGCAGCACCCCGGCGAGCAGCACCGAGCCGACCGTGGGCGCGGCGGTGTGCGCGTCGGGCAGCCAGCTGTGCAGCGGCCACATCGGCGCCTTCACCGCGAGCCCGAGGCCGATCGCCAGGACCGCGACCAGTTGCGTGGTGTGACCGAGGTGTGACCCGTTGTCGGTGGCGAGTGCCACCATGTCGAAGGTGCCCGCCTTCACCCCGATGAGGAGCAGGCCGAGCAGCATGATCACGGAGCCGAGGAGGGTGTAGACGATGAAGCGCAGTGCGGAGCGTTCGCGGTCGGCGCCGCCCCAGCGCGAGATGAGGAAGTACATCGGGACCAGGACGGTCTCGAAGGCGAGGAAGAACAGGATCAGGTCCAGGACGGCGAAGCTGGCCAGCGTGCCGCCCTCCAGCAGCAGCAGCAGCGCGACGAAGGCCCGCGGCCGGGGCCCGTCCGGCATCCTGAAGTACGAGTACAGCGCGCACAGGAAGGTCAGCAGCGCGGTCAGCACCAGCAGGGGCAGCGAGATGCCGTCCACCCCGAGGTGGAGGTGGATGCGCAGCGCGGGGATCCAGTCCAGGTCGGTGGTGGCCTGCATCCTGGCGGGGTGGTCGTGGTCGAAGCCGGCGGCGAGCACCACCGCGAGGACCAGCACCGCGCCGGTGACGGTCACGCCGTGCCGCAGCACCGCCTGGTCGGGGCCGCGTCCGCGCAGGCCGGGCGGGGCCGGCAGCAGGGCGCCGACCGCGCCGAGCAGCGGCAGGACGAGGATCGCCGCGAGGACGTACTGAAGGGCGGTGTCGTTCACTTCGGGCTCAGCCTCCGACGGCGACGAGGACGGCGAGGACGACCGCACCGGCCAGCAGCGCGCTGAGGTAGGTCTGGACGTTTCCGGTCTGGGCCTTGCGGACGGCCGCGCCCAGCAGGTTCGGGGTGCCCGCGGCGCCGCGTACCCAGGTCTCCACGACGTCCCGGTCCAGGAAGCGGACCAGCGCGGCCGCGGCGAGCACCGGACGGACGAAGAGCGCCGTGTAGAGGGCGTCGAGGCGGAAGCCGTGCGCGGCGGCGGTGTGCAGCGGGCCGAGCAGCAGCCGCCCGGGGTCGCCGGGGTCGTGCGCGGCGGCGACGTCGCCGTAGACCTTGTCGTGGTCCTCCTCGGCCTCGGCCTCGATCAGGGCGGGTTCGGAGTCCGCGTCGAGGTGGTCGGCGAGCGCGGTGCCGGTGCCCGGCGGCTCGGCGACGACCGCGCCGATCGGCACGGCCCGGCGGGTGGGGGCGACCGCCCGCCAGGCACCGTAGGAGACCAGTACGCCCGCCAGGGCCAGGCCGGTGCCGAGGAGCGCGGTGAGCAGGGTCGGGCCGAGCGGGGTACCGCCGAACCAGTCGGGCAGTTCGCGGTAGGTGAGCCCGCCGAAGGCGACGGTGGGGACGGCGAGCACCCACAGCACCGTGGTCATCGGCAGGGGCTGCCGGCCGTGGTCGGCGACCTGCGGGCCGGTGCCGAGGAAGGCGAGGAGGAACAGGCGGGTCGCGTAGGCGCCGGTGAGGACGGCCGTGGCCAGTCCGGCCACCAGCACCGTCCAGCCGACCGCCGACGGCACGTGCGCGGTGTCGCCGGCGGAGGCGTGCTCTGCGGCACGCAGGACCGATTCCTTGGAGAAGAAGCCGGACAGCGGCGGCAGCGCGGCCAGCGCGGCCAGCGCGAGCCCCATCGTCCACATCGCGTCGGGGACCCGCCGGCGCAGCGAGCCCATCCGGGACATCGCGGTCAGCGAGTTGGTGCCGGCCGCGTGGATCACCACGCCCGCGCCCAGGAAGAGCAGCGCCTTGAACGCGGCGTGCGACAGGAGGTGGAAGACGGCCGCGTCGCGGTCGCCGACGGCCAGCGCACCCGCCATGTAGCCGAGTTGGCCGATGGTGGAGTAGGCGAGCACGCGCTTGATGTCGTCCTGCGCGAGCGCGGCCAGTCCCGAGCCGACCATGGTGACCGCGGCCATCGCGGCCAGCACCGCGAGCGCGGCGGCGGACGCGGTGAACACCGGCAGCAGCCGGGCCACCAGGTAGATGCCGGCGGCCACCATGGTCGCCGCGTGGATCAGCGCGGACACCGGCGTGGGGCCGGCCATCGCGTCGGGCAGCCAGGTGTGCAGCGGGAACTGCGCGGACTTGCCGGCCACACCGGCGAGCAGCAGCAGGGCCACCACCGTCGGGTGGTGCAGCCGCCCGTCGGCGGCGGCGGTGAGGATGCCGCTGATCCGGAAGGTGCCGGCGTCCGCGGCCAGCGCGAACACGCCGATCAGGAACGGCACGTCGCCGAGCTTGGTGACCAGGAACGCCTTGATCGACGCGGAGCGGGCCGCCTCGGTCTCCCAGTAGTGGCCGACCAGGAAGTAGGAGCAGATGCCCATGACCTCCCAGCCGACCAGCAGCACCATCAGGTCGCCGGAGTAGACGACGAGCAGCATCGCGGAGGTGAACAGCGAGACCAGGGCCGCGTAGGAGGGGTAGCGCGGGTCGTCGCGCAGGTAGGACACGGAGTAGACCTGCACGCAGGTGGCGACCAGCCCGACGAGCAGCGCGATCAGGACGGAGAAGCCGTCCAGGTGCAGCGAGAGGTCGATCGGCACCGAGCCGGTGGCGGTCAGCCGGTGCGCGGCGTCGGTGGCCCGCCCGGTGCCCTGCCGGGCGGCGACGACGATCGCCAGCACGAAGGACACCGCGGTGGGCAGCACCGCCAGCGGGCGTACGAAGCCGGGTGCGCTGCGGCCGAGCAGGAGCCCGGCGGCCGCGCCCAGGAAGGGCAGTGCGGGGACGAGCGCGGCAAGGGCGGTCAGGGTCACGCGGTGGCCTCTGCCTTCTCGTCGTGGCCGGAGGCGGCGGCCGGGCCCGGGGCCGGGAGGTCGCCGTCCGGCGGGCCGGCCGCGCCGAGCGGCTGTCCGGGGTCGGCCAGGTCGGTGAGGCGGTCGATGTCGGCGGTGCCGCGGTTGCGGTGGACCAGCAGCACGATCGCCAGGCCGAGCCCGATCTCCGCGGCGGCGATGGTGATGGTGAACAGGGTGAGGGCCTGCCCGGTGTGCAGGCGGTCGTCGAGCCAGGTGTCGAAGGCGACGAGGTTGAGGTTGACGGCGTTGAGCATCAGCTCGACGGACATCAGGACGAGGATCGCGTTGCGCCGGGCGAGCACCCCGTACAGGCCGACGCAGAACAGCAGGGCGGCCAGGACGGCGGGGTAGACGAGGTGCATCAGCGGTCCTTGCCGTTCGGGGCGGCGCGGCCGCCGGACGCGGTACGGCCGCCGGACGCGGTACGGCCGCCGGAGCCGGACGCGGCGGGGCGGGGCGCAGGACCGGCGCCGGCGGGCTCGGCGTCGGTCCTGCGCCGCGACAGCACGATCGCGCCGACCAGCGCGGCCAGCAGCAGCACCGACAGCGCCTCGAACGGCAGCACCCAGAACCGGAAGAGGCTGCTGCCGGTGACCTTGGTGGAGCCGGCCCCGGCGGTGCGGTGCACGTCGATCCAGGTGCTGCGGAAGGCGTCGACCACCACCCACACGAGGGTGGCCGCGGCCGCGACGGCCACCGCGAGGGCGACCCAGCGGTTCTCGGAGTCGGCGTCGGGCGAGTGGCCGATCGGCGCCTTGGTGAGCATCAGCCCGAACAGCAGGAGGACGACGACCGAGCCGACGTAGATCAGCACCTGCACCCAGGCGATGAACTCGGCGGTCAGCAGCAGGTACTCCACCGCGATCCCGCCGAGCGCGACCACCAGCCACAGCGCCGCGTGCACCAGTTGGCGGGTGGTGACGGTGATCAGGGCCGCGCCGAGGGTGGCGAGCCCGACCAGCAGGAAGGTGATCTCGACACCGGTGGGTGAGAGGAAGCCGTTGTGGCCGGCGACGCTGCCGTGCATCACGCCTCGCCCTCCCCCGGCCGCTCGGACGACCCGCCGCCGTCGGCCCGCGCGCCACCGTCGGTCTGCGGGCCACCGTCGGCCTGCCCGCCACCGTCGGTCTGCGCGGCCTCCGCCTCCCGGGCGGCCTGCGCCGCCTGGGCCGCCTTCTCGGCCGCCTTGTGCGCGGCCGCGACCTCCTTGGGCTCCTCCGCCGCCGGGTCCAGCGGCGGCGGCGCGGGCACCGTCCACATCCACTCGCGCAACTTGTCGCGCTCGTGGGTCAGGTCGAGGATGTCGGTCTCCGCGTACTCGAACTCCGGGGACCAGAACAGCGCGTCGAACGGGCAGACCTCGATGCAGATCCCGCAGTACATGCACAGCGCGAAGTCGATCGCGAAGCGGTCCAGCACGTTGCGGCTGCGCTCGCGTCCGCCGGGCGCGGCGGGCGGCGTCGTCTCCTTGTGCGAGTCGATGTAGATGCACCAGTCGGGGCACTCACGGGCGCACAGCATGCACACCGTGCAGTTCTCCTCGAACAGCGCGATCACGCCGCGGCTGCGCGGGGGGAGTTCGGGTTGCACGTCGGGGTAGCGGGCGGTGACGGTCTTCTTCGTCATCGTGCGCAGGGTGACGGCCAGGCCCTTGGCCAGACCGGAGCCGGGAATCGGCATGGCTTACGAGGTCACCACCTTGACGACGCCGGTCAGGGCGATCTGGACGAGGGAAATCGGGATCAGCACGGTCCAGGCGAACTTCATCAACTGGTCCTCGCGCAGCCGCGGGTAGCTCACCCGCAGCCAGATCACCACGAAGGCGAGCACACCGGTCTTCAGCAGCGTCCACAGCCAGCCGACACCGCCCGACCACGGCCCGTGCCAGCCGCCGAGGAACAGCACCGTGGTCAGCGCGCAGAGCACGACGATCCCCGCGTACTCGGCGAGCAGGAACAGCGCGAAGCGCAGCCCGGTGTACTCGGTGTACGCGCCGAAGATGATCTCCGAGTCGGCCACCGGCATGTCGAACGGCGGCCGTTGCAACTCGGCGAGTCCGGCGGTGAAGAACACCAGGCCGCCCATGAGCTGCCACAGCGTCCACCACCAGTGGTACGACTCGACGATGCCCGGCAGCGACAGGGTGCCGGCGGCCATCGCCACGGACGCGGCGGCCAGCAGCATCGGCAGCTCGTACGCCATCAGCTGGGCGGCCGTGCGCAGGCCGCCGAGCAGCGAGAACTTGTTCGCCGACGCCCATCCGGCCATCAGCGACCCGAGGACGCCGACGCCCATCACGGCCAGCACGAAGAACAGCCCCGCGTCGACCGCCTCGCCGACGAAGCCGTCCGGCCCGACCGGGATGACGATCAGCACCAGGAGATACGGCAGCAGGGCGACGGCGGGCGCGAGCTGGAAGATCCTGCGGTCGGCGTCGGCCGGGACCACGTCCTCCTTCTGCGCGAACTTCACGCCGTCGGCGACGAGCTGGGCCCAGCCGTGGAAGCCGCCGGCGTACATCGGGCCGAGCCGGCCCTGCATGTGCGCCATCACCTTGTGCTCGGTCTGCCCGACCAGCAGCGGAAGGACCAGGAACGCGACGAGGACGGCGACCAGCCGCAGGACGACATGGAGCGTGTCGTTCACGGGGTACGTCCTCCTTCGTCGGTGGGCGGTTCGTCACGTGCGGGCGGCGCGGGCGGCTGCTCGGCGGGTTCCGACGGCTCGGCGGGTTCCGAGGACTCGGCGGGTTTCGACGGCTCGACCGGTTTCGACGGCTCGGCCGCCTCCGAGGGCTCGGCCTGCTCCGACCCGGACCGGGGCGGCCGCTCGGACCGGGGCTTCTCCGCGGGCGGCTGCTCGGCGGGTTCCGACGGCTCGGCGGGTTTCGACGGCTCGGGCGCCTCCCCGCCGGCAGGAGGCCGCTCGGCCGGCTTCTGCCAGGGCGCGTCCGGCGTGCTCGGGCGCGGGGTGCGGGCCGGACGGGCCGGACGCGCCGCCCCCTCCGCTGCCGGGCCTCCGCCCGCCGCGCTCCCGCCCGCCGGTTCCTGGCTCGCCGAGCCCTCCCCCGCGGTGCGGGTCCTGCGGGCCGGCCGCTCCCCCGCGGCGCCGCCCGCCGCCGCGCGCCGCGCCGGGCGGGCAGGCGCGGGCGGGAGCTGTCCCTTCAGCGGGCCCCAGTCGTTCGGGTCCGGCACCCCCGGCGGCAGCATCTGGCGCCGCTTCGGGCCGCCGTCATGGGACTCGCCCGGCTCCTTCGCGCCCGGCCACGCCTTGGCCACCCGGGCGGCCAGCACGAAGTCCTTGCGCAGCGGGTGCCCCTCGAACTCGTCGGGCAGCAGCAGCGGGGCCATGCCCGGGTGCCCGGTGAAGGTGACGCCGAACATCTCGTGCGTCTCGCGCTCGTGCCAGTCCGCGCCCGCGTAGACGCCGGTCGCGGTCGCCAGCTCGGCCGCGTCGTGCGGCACCGTGGTCCGCACCAGCAGCCGCCCGACGCCGCCTTCGAGGCGTACGACATGGACGCAGATCCGGAAGCCGGTGCCGGGTTCGTCCACCGCGCTCAGCCAGTCGAAGAAGGTGCAGCCCAGGCCGTCCCGGGCGGCGGTCAGCGCCGCCACCCACCCGGCGGGCGGCACGTCGACGGTCAGCAGGCCGTACGCCTCCTCGGCGGTCGCGCCCTCGCCGAAGACCTCGGCCGCGCGCTCGGGCAACTGCTCGAAGTCGCTCACCGCCGACCCGCCTCCGGGCCGTCGCCGGCGGCGGGCGGGGGCGGCGGGGTGACCAGGCCGCTGGTCAGCGCGGCGGCCGAGGGCCGCCCGCCGCCGCGGCCGTACCGCTCGCCCAGCGACTCGCGGGCGATCTTCTCCTGGAGCTTGAGGATGCCCTGCAACAGCGCCTCGGGGCGGGGCGGGCAGCCGGGCACGTAGACGTCGACCGGGATGATCTGGTCGACGCCCTTGGTGACGGAGTAGGAGTCCCAGTAGGGCCCGCCGCAGTTGGAGCAGGCGCCGAAGGAGATGACGTACTTCGGCTCCGGCATCTGCTCGTAGAGCCGCTTCACCGCGGGCGCCATCTTGTCGGTGACCGTGCCGGAGACCACCATCAGGTCGGCCTGCCGCGGGCCGGGCGCGAAGGGGATCACGCCGAGCCGGATGAAGTCGTGCCGGGCCATGGACGCGGCGATGAACTCGATCGCGCAGCAGGCGAGCCCGAAGTTGAACACCCACAGGCTGTAGCGGCGGCCCCAGTTGAGCACGACCTTCATCGGCTCGGGTGCCAGCCGGGCCAGCGGGCCGAGCCGGCGCGGTTCGGGCAGCGCCGTCGCGGACCGGTCCGGCAGGGCCGGGTCGGGCAGGGTCACGTCCATTCGAGCACGCCCTTCTTCCACGCGTACAGCAGCCCGACCGCGAGGAAGCCGAGGAAGACGAACATCTCGACGAGCGTGGTCCCGCCGAAGCCGTGGGCCGCGAAGACCGTCGCCCACGGGAAGAGGAAGATCGCGTCCACCGCGAAGATCACGTAGAGGAACGCGTACACGTAGTAGCGGATCTGGGTGTGCGCCCAGTCCTCGCCGACCGGGTCGACGCCGCATTCGTAGCTGAGCAGCTTCTCCCGCGTCGGCACGTCGGGTCGCAGCAGCCGCCCGGCCGTGAACGAGACCGTCACGAAGAGCACGCCGACGACCGCGACCAGACCGACGACCGAGTAGCCGTGGAAGTAGTCCACGTCCATCCGCCCCTCGTTCACTCGTTGACCAGCGATGTCCAGCGATCCGGATGGATCTTTAGACGATTTGTACGGAGGGAGTCTAGGCCCTGGCCCCTGCGGCGGAAGCAGGCGTCCAGGGATCGCGGTCGGCGAGCGGCGGACAAGGGGGGATAACCCCACCAACCGCCGGACCGCGCACCCCATGGCGCGCGCCCCCGCGGGGGCGGCAGGCTTGGCCCATGGACACCTCGCCCGCCTCGCGCGGCTCCGCGGCCCCCGGTTCCGCACCGGGCCCCGGCCCGACGCCGGACCCGCAGCGGCTGCCCCCGGCCCGCTTCGCCTTCGACGCCGTGACGTGGAGGGAGATCGCGAACCTGCTGCTGAACCTCCCGATGGCGCTGATCGGCTTCGTCTACGTGGTGACGACGCTCTCACTGGGCGCCGGGCTGTCCGTGACGGTGATCGGGTTGCCGCTGCTCGCCTTCGGCCTCGGCGGCTGCCGGCTGCTGGGCCGGCTGGAGCGGGCCCGGGTGCGCCGGCTGCTGGGGGTGCACGTGGAGGAGCCGCGGCCGCTGCGCACTCGGACGCTGGGCGGGTTCCTGCCCTGGCTGTGGGCGTCGCTGAAAGACCCGGTGGCCTGGCGGCACGCGCTCTACCTGGCGATCCGGCTGCCGTGGGGCATCGTGACCTTCGTGGTCACGCTGGTCTCGCTGTTCGTGCTCTGGCCGGTGCTCCCGTTCCTGGCCAGGGGCATGTCGACGGTGGACCGGGCACTGGCCCGCGGCCTGCTCCAGCCCTCCGACGAGCTGGAGCGGCGGATCGCGGAGCTGGAGTCGGACCGCGGGGTGGTCGTGGACACCGCGGCGGCCGACCTGCGCCGGATCGAGCGGGACCTGCACGACGGCGCCCAGGCCCGGCTGGTGGCCCTGGCCATGGACCTGGGCCTGGCCAAGGAGAAGCTGCTGGAGGACCCGGAGGCGGCGGCGAAGATGGTCGGCGAGGCGCACGGCGAGGTGAAGGTGGCCCTCCAGGAACTGCGCGACCTCGCCCGCGGCATCCACCCCGCGATCCTCACCGACCGCGGGCTGGACGCCGCGCTGTCCTCGGTCGCGACCCGCTGCACCGTGCCGGTCTCGGTCACCGTGGACCTGCCGGCCCGGCCGGCCGAGGCGATCGAGGGCATCGCCTACTTCACGGTCTCCGAACTCCTGCAGAACGTCAGCAAGCACAGCCGGGCCCGGCACGCCTCGGTGGAGGTGTGGCACGCCGGCGACCGGCTGATGATCCAGGTGCGCGACGACGGCCGGGGCGGCGCGGACGTCTCCGGCGGGTCGGGACTGGCCGGGCTGGCGGAGCGGCTGGACTCGGTGGACGGGCTGTTCGTGGTGGCCTCGCCGGCGGGCGGCCCGACCGTGGTGACCGCGGAGCTGCCCTGGCGCGACCGTGAGTCGAAGCGGCAGGCGGCGCGCCGGGGGTAGGGAAATCCCCACCCCGAAGACGCCGATCCGCACCATGGGCGGCCGGGGCCGGCCGGGCCAGTGTGGTCGGTATGACCAGCAGTACCGAAAGGACGGTCCCGACCATGGCGTACGGCATCCAGCCCGCCGAGCGAGAGCACCGGCTGCCCACCGCGCTGCGCGCGCCCCTGGAGGCGCGCACCTGGCGGGAACTGGCCTACCTGCTGCTGAACCTGCCGATGGGCGTCCTCGGCTTCGTGTGGACGGTGACGATGCTGTCGCTGGGCGCGGGGCTGCTGGTCACCTTCGTCGGGCTGCCGGTGCTGGTGCTGGCCCTCGGCGGCTGCCGGGCGGTCGGGTACGCCGAGCGGGCGCGGGCCCGCTCGCTGCTGTGGCTCGACGTGGAGGAGCCCGGCCCGGTCCGGACGAGGTCCCGCGGCTTCTTCCCGTGGCTGGGCGGCCAGCTCGGCAGCGGCGTGAACTGGCGGCACGCGATCTACTGCCTGCTGCACTTCCCGTGGGGCGTCTTCAGCTTCTGCGTGTCGGTCAGCTTCTTCACCTACGGCTGGGGCCTGCTCACCTACCCGCTGTGGCGCTGGGTGTTCCCGGTCTACTTCGGCCAGGAGGGCATCCAGGTGTACGGCGACGGCGACGGCCACCACGGCTGGTGGCTGCACACCCCCGCGGACATGCTGCTGTGCGTGGCCGCCGGCGGGGCGCTGGTGCTGCTGATGCCGTGGACGGTGCGGGGCATGGCGCACGTGGACCGGATGCTGGTCGGCGGACTGCTCGGGCCGTCCCGGCTGGCCCACCGGGTCAGCGAGCTGGAGTCGGACCGCGGCGCCGTGGTGGACACCGCGGCGGCCGACCTGCGCCGGATCGAGCGGGACCTGCACGACGGCGCCCAGGCCCGGCTGGTGGCCCTGGCCATGGACCTGGGCCTGGCCAAGGAGAAGCTGCTGGAGGACCCGGCGGTGGGCGCGGCCATGGTCGAGGAGGCGCACGGCGAGGTGAAGGTGGCCCTCCAGGAACTACGCGACCTCGCCCGCGGCATCCACCCGGCGATCCTCACCGACCGCGGGCTGGGCCCGTCGCTGTCGGCGGTGGCGGCGCGCTGCACCGTGCCGGTCTCGGTCACCGTGGACCTGCCGGCCCGGCCGGTGCCCGCGATCGAGGGGATCGCCTACTTCACGGTCTCCGAACTCCTGCAGAACGTCAGCAAGCACAGCGGCGCGTCCCGCGCCTCCGTGGACGTCTGGCAGACCGGGGAACGGCTGATGCTGCACGTGTACGACAACGGCCGCGGCGGCGCCTCGGCGGAGGGCGGCTCGGGCCTGGCCGGCCTGACCGAGCGGCTCGACGCGGTGGACGGCGTGCTGGTGGTGGACTCCCCGTACGGCGGCCCCACGCGTGTCGCGGCCGAACTGCCCTGGCGGTCCTGACCGCCCGCCGGGCGAGGTCCTACCGTGGGGGCCATGGACGAGATCAGCGGCGGGGCGGGCGGAGCGGGTGACGGCTCCGCGGTGCGGGCGGCCGAGCAGGTGTGGGTGGTCGTCGGCCGGCTGCGGCGCCGGCTGCGGGAGGTGAACGGCGACGGGCTGACACCGGCCCAGTCGTCGGTGCTGGTCCGGCTGGCCAAGGGGGAGGGTGCCTCGATCAGCGGCCTCGCCGCGATCGAGCGGGTCCGGCCGCAGTCGATGGCGAAGATCGTGGCGGGTCTGGAGGAGGCCGGGCTGGTGTCCCGGCGCCCCGACCCGGACGACGGCCGGCGGCAGTTGCTGGCGCTGACCGAGCGGGGCGTGGAACGGCGGCTCGGCGACCGCCGGTCGCGGCAGGAGTGGCTGGTCCGGGAGCTGCGGACCCGGTACACCGAGGAGCAGCGGCAGACGATCATCGACGCGATGGCGCTGCTCGACGAGGTCGCCCAGTCCTGAGCCGCCCCGCCGCCGCCCGGACCCACGCCCCCACGCCGCCCCGGCCCCGGCCCCGGCCCCGGCAGCGAACCCGGCCCCGGCAGCGAACCCGGGCACTGACCCGGCCCTGACCCTGATTCCACCCGCGCTCGCGCCGGACCCGGCAGCGAACCCGGGCACCGACCCGAACCCGGGCATCGGCTCGGCCCTCACCCCGATTCCACCCGCGCGTCGCCCCGAACCCGGGTACGGGCATCGGCTCGGCCCCGGGGCAGCCCCGGCCCGCAGCCAGGCACCCGGGCACACCGGTTGCGCAGCGGCCCCGGCGCACAGGTCCACCGGCCTCATCCCGGCCCCGGGCCCCACCACCGACCCGGACCCGGCTCCGGAGGCAGCCCCGGGGGTCGCCACCACCCACCGTCCGGGCACCCGGGCCCACCGGCCCTGCACCGGGCTGCCCCGACCGCGGGCCCGGGGCGGCCCGGGCCCGCGGTCGGGGCGGCCCGGGCCCATGCTCGGGCCCATGCGCGGGCTCCTGCTCCGGCGCCGCCCGCGCCGAACGTGCACTAGCCGACCCGCAGCAGCACCTTCCCGGTGCCGCGGCCGTCCGCCAGGACCTGGTGGGCGTCGGCCGCCCGCGCGAGCGGCAGCTCCCCGGTGATGTCGAGCCGGATCGCGCCGGAGGCCAGCAGGGACAGCGCGGACAGGGCGTGCGAGCGGACGGCGGCGGGCGCGCGGCGGGCGAGGTCGGCGATGTTGTAGCCGGCCAGCGAGCGGTTGTTCTGCCACAGCGGCAGCAGCGGCAGCGAGAGGTCCGGGTGGCGGGCGGCCTCGCCGTACAGGGCGAGGCGGCCGAAGGGGGCGAGCAGCGGCAGCGAGGCGAGCCGGGTGGGGCCGCCGATCGGGTCGAGCACCACGTCGACCTCCCGCACCGCCGCCGCGAAGGCGTCGCGCGGGTGGATCGCGTCGTAGCCGAAGCGCTCGGCGTACTCGGCCTTCGCCGCGGAGCCGACGGTGCCGTAGACCGCGGCGGCGCCCAGCGCGCGGGCGATCTGGGCGGCGGCCGAGCCGATGCCGCCGGCGGCGGCGTGGATCAGCACCGTGTCGCCCGCGGTGAGCCGGGCGGCGCCGGCGAGGATGCCGTAGGCGGCGGTGAGCGTGAGGCCGGCGCCGCCGCCGTCGCGCAGCGAGATCCCGTCGAGCGGGAAGGCGAAGTCCGCGGGCGCCAGGGCGTACTCGGCGTAGCCGCCGCCGTCCGGGAGGTAGGCGGCGACCTGCTCGCCGACCGTCAGACCGGTCACGCCCGGGCCGACCGCGGCGACCTCGCCGGAGACCTCGAAGCCGGGCACGGTGGTGTGCCGCGGGGTGCCGAAGTCCCCCAGCCGGTGCCGCATCTCGTCGTGGTTGACGCCGGCGTAGGCGACCCGGACCAGGAGCTGGCCGGGCCCGGGCACGGGCGCGGGCAGGTCCACGGCCTTGAGTACCTCAGGACCGCCTATGACGTCGAAACCGACCGCGCGCACACGTTCTCCTCTCCCCGGGCGCCGCCCGTACGGGCGGCCGCCGCTGATCGCCGGGCGCAACCTTGCCCACCCCGAACCGTATTCCTCATCGAGCCGCCGATGCTGGGATGCTGGGCCAGTCGGTTCGAACGGGGGAGCTGGAGACGGTGGAGGAAAGAGTGCGGGTCGTCATCGCCGAGGATTCGGTACTGCTCAGGGAGGGACTGACCCGGCTGCTCACCGACCGGGGCCATGACGTGGTCGCGGGGGTCGGCGACGCCGAGGCCCTGCTCGACGCGGTCCGCGGGCTGGCCGGCGAGGGCGCGCCTCCTGACGTCGTGGTGGCCGACGTGCGGATGCCGCCGACGCACACCGACGAAGGGGTGCGCGCGGCCGTGCAATTGCGCAGGGAGCACCCGGGCGTGGGCGTGCTGGTGCTGTCGCAGTACGTCGAGGAGCAGTACGCGACGGAACTGCTGGCCGGCAGCAGCCGCGGGGTGGGCTACCTGCTCAAGGACCGGGTGGCCGACGTCCGCGAGTTCGTGGACGCGGTGGTCCGGGTCGCCGAGGGCGGCACCGCGCTGGACCCCGAGGTGGTCGCGCAACTGCTCGGCCGCAGCCGCAAGCAGGACGTGCTCGCCGGGCTGACCCCGCGCGAGCGCGAGGTGCTGGGGCTGATGGCCGAGGGCCGGACCAACTCGGCGGTGGCCAAGCAGCTCGTGGTGAGCGACGGCGCGGTGGAGAAGCACGTGAGCAACATCTTCCTCAAACTGGGCCTCGCTCCGAGTGAGGGGGATCACCGCAGGGTGCTGGCGGTGCTGACCTACCTCAACTCGTGAATTGCTGACACGCTGTCTCACAAGGGGAACAGGTGGTGGTTTTCCGGTCAGCCGCGGGTCCGGTTCCCCTTTGCCGAACGTACCGGGAAGGTGACCCTTACCGACGTACGATGACCGGTGATGAGCAGTGCCGCCGCGAAGGAGGTCCGTTCAGTGACCAGCCAGGTCAGCAGCCCCATCAACGAGGAACACGAGGGTCCGGGGACCGTGCTCGGCTCCCCCGCCGGGGAGGTCGCGGAGCCCGGAGGACTCGCCGGAGCCGGTGGGCTCGCCGAGCCGGGCGGGACCGGCGGGCCGCCGGCCCCCGGCAAGGAGACGCGCCGGCTGGACCGGGTGATCATCCGGTTCGCGGGCGACTCGGGCGACGGGATGCAGCTCACCGGCGACCGCTTCACCTCCGAGACGGCGTCGTTCGGCAACGACCTGTCCACGCTGCCGAACTTCCCCGCCGAGATCCGGGCCCCCGCAGGCACCCTGCCGGGGGTCTCCTCGTTCCAGCTCCACTTCGCCGACCACGACATCCTCACCCCGGGCGACGCCCCCGACGTCCTGGTCGCGATGAACCCTGCCGCCCTCAAGGCGAACCTGGCCGACCTGCCGCGGGGCGCCGAGGTCATCGTCAACACCGACGAGTTCACCAAGCGGGCCATGGCGAAGGTCGGGTACGCCGCGAACCCGCTGGAGGACGGCTCGCTGGCGGCCTACGCGGTGCACCCGGTGCCGCTGACCACGCTGACCCTGGAGGCGCTCAAGGACAGCGGCCTGGCCCGCAAGGACGCCGAGCGGGCGAAGAACATGTTCGCGCTCGGCCTGCTCTCCTGGATGTACCACCGCCCGACCGAGGGCACCGAATCCTTCCTGCGCGCCAAGTTCGCCAGGAAGCCGGACGTCGCCGAGGCGAACGTCACCGCCTTCCGCGCCGGCTGGAACTTCGGCGAGACCACCGAGGACTTCGCCGTCTCCTACGAGGTGGCGCCCGCCGCCAGCGCCTTCCCGGGCGGCACCTACCGCAACATCTCCGGGAACCTCGCGCTCGCCTACGGCCTGGTCGCGTCGTCGAGCCGCAGCGGGCTCCCGCTGTTCCTCGGCTCCTACCCGATCACCCCGGCCTCGGACATCCTGCACGAGCTGAGCCGGCACAAGAACTTCGGCGTGCGGACCTTCCAGGCCGAGGACGAGATCGCCGCGATCGGCGCCGCGCTGGGCGCCGCGTTCGGCGGGTCGCTGGCGGTCACCACCACCTCCGGGCCGGGGGTGGCGCTGAAGTCCGAGACCATCGGGCTGGCGGTGTCGCTCGAACTGCCGCTGCTGGTCGTGGACATCCAGCGCGGCGGGCCGTCCACCGGCCTGCCGACCAAGACCGAGCAGGCCGACCTGCTCCAGGCGATGTACGGGCGCAACGGCGAGGCGCCGGTGCCGGTGGTGGCCCCGGCCACCCCCGCGGACTGCTTCGCCGCCGCGCTGGAGGCCGCCCGGATCGCGCTCGCCTACCGCACCCCGGTGATGCTGCTCTCCGACGGCTACCTCGCCAACGGCTCGGAGCCCTGGCGGGTCCCGGACGTCGACGAACTTCCGGACCTGCGGGTGGAGTTCGCCTCCGGCCCGAACCACACGGCGGCCGACGGCACCCGGAGCTTCCGGCCCTACCTGCGCGACCCGGAGACCCTGGCCCGGCCCTGGGCGGTGCCCGGCACCCCGGGTCTGGAGCACCGGATCGGCGGCATCGAGAAGCAGGACGGCACCGGGAACATCTCCTACGACCCGGCCAACCACGACTTCATGGTCCGCACCCGCCAGGCGAAGATCGACGGCATCGAGGTCCCCCGCCTGGAGGTGGACGACCCGGACGGCGCCGCGCGCACCCTGGTGCTGGGCTGGGGATCGACGTACGGGCCGATCACCGCCGCGGTGCGCCGCGTCCGGCGCGAGGGCGGCCGGGTCGCACAGGCCCACCTGCGCCACCTCAACCCGTTCCCGGCGAACCTCGGCTCGGTGCTGGCCCGGTACGACAAGGTGCTGGTGCCGGAGATGAACCTCGGTCAGCTCGCGCACCTGCTGCGGGCGAAGTACCTGGTGGACGCACGCTCCCACACCCAGGTGACCGGGCTGCCCTTCAAGGCCGAACAGCTGGCGCAGGCCATCGCGAAGGAGAACGCGGATGTCTGAGACCCCCACGCTCGACCCCGCCGCCGGGATCGGCCCGCTCGCCGGCGCGACGGCGCTGTCGCTGGTGCCCAAGGCCGCCTCCCCCCAGAGCATGAAGGACTTCAAGTCCGACCAGGAGGTGCGCTGGTGCCCAGGCTGCGGGGACTACGCCATCCTCGCCGCCGTCCAGTCGTTCATGCCGGAACTGGGCCTGGCCCGGGAGAACGTCGTCTTCGTCTCCGGCATCGGCTGCTCCTCGCGCTTCCCGTACTACATGAACACCTACGGGATGCACTCCATCCACGGCCGCGCCCCGGCCATCGCCACCGGGCTGGCGGCCTCCCGGCGCGACCTGAGCGTGTGGGTGGTCACCGGCGACGGCGACGCGCTGTCCATCGGCGGCAACCACCTCATCCACGCGCTGCGGCGCAACGTGAACCTCAAGATCCTGCTCTTCAACAACCGGATCTACGGACTCACCAAGGGCCAGTACTCCCCCACCTCCGAGGTCGGGAAGATCACCAAGTCCACGCCGATGGGCTCCCTCGACGCCCCCTTCAACCCGCTGTCGCTGGCGATCGGCGCCGAGGCGTCGTTCGTCGCCCGCACCATCGACTCCGACCGCAAGCACCTCCAGTCGGTGCTGCGCGCGGCCGCCGCCCACGAGGGCACCGCGCTGGTGGAGATCTACCAGAACTGCAACATCTTCAACGACGGCGCCTTCGACGTGCTCAAGGACAAGGACACCGCGCAGAGCGCGCTGATCCGGCTGGAGCACGGCGCCCCGGTCCGCTTCGGCCCCGACGGCTCGCGGGGTGTGGTCCGCGACCCGCGCACCGGCGACCTGGAGGTCGTGGAGGTCACCGCCGCCAACGAGGCGGCCCTCCTCGTGCACGACGCCCACTCCCCCTCGCCGACCAACGCCTTCGCCCTGACCCGGCTCACCGACGGCACCGCCTTCGGCCCGGGCACCGCCACCCCGATCGGCGTCTTCCGCGACACCGCCCGTCCCGTCTACGACACGGACATGGCCGAGCAGCTCGAAGCCGCCGTCACCCGCCAGGGGCCCGGCGACCTGGCGGCCCTCCTCGCCGGGAAGGACACCTGGACCGTCGCCGACTGACGCGCCGGCCACGGAACCCCTCCGCCCCGCCCCGCCGGCCCGCTCCGGTGCGGCGGGGCGGACGCGTCACCGGGCCGCGTCGTAGGCCCGCTGGGCGGCGGCGACCGCGGCCATGTTCCCGGCGGTCCACTCGGCGAGGGCGCGGACCTTCCCGGCGACCTGGTGGCCGAGGGGGGTGAGGTCGTAGTCGACGTGGGGCGGGATCACCGGGTGGGCCAGGCGGCGGACGAAGCCGTCCCGCTCCAGGGTGCGCAGGGTCTGCGCGAGCATCTTCTCGCTCACCCCGCCGATCCGGCGGCGCAGCTCGCTGGGGCGCAGGGTGCCCGCGCCCGCCAGCTCGACCAGCACCAGGACGCCCCAGGTGCTGGTGACGTGTTCGAGGACCGCCCGCTCCGGACAGCCCCGCAGCCGGCCCGCTTCACTCACCTTCATGGGGGTACCGTACTCCAAGGTGGGTACTTTCCCGAAGTTAGTGCCCGCGTTACGGTGGCGGAGACGTCGGAGTGATCCGCGGACCACCGCAGAACGGGAGCAACAGCATGAGCATCGTCGTCACCGGGGCAACCGGCCACCTGGGCCGGCTCGTCATCGCGGACCTGCTGGAGCGCGGGGTGGAGGCGGGCGGGATCGCCGCGGTCGTCCGGGACCCGGGCAAGGCGGCCGACCTGGCCGCGAAGGGCGTGGAGGTGCGGGTCGCGACCTACGACGACCCGCAGACCCTGAAGGGCGCGTTCGCGGCCGGCGACCGGGTGCTGTTCGTCTCCGGCAACGACGTCGGCCGACGGCTGCCGCAGCACACGGCGGTGGTCGACGCGGCGCGCGGGGCGGGCGTCGGCCTGCTGGCGTACACGGGCATCCTCGGCGGCCCGGAGGCCGATCTCGCGCTCGCCGAGGAGCACAAGCTGACCGAGCGGCTGATCCTCGACTCCGGGCTGCCGCACACCTTCCTGCGCAACGGCTGGTACACCGAGGTGTACACGCAGAACCTCGGCACGGTGCTGGAGCACGGCGCCGTCGTCGCCAGCGCCGGGGAGGGCCGGGTCTCCTCCGCCGCGCGCGCGGACTACGCGGCCGCGGCGGCCGTGGTGCTCACCGGCGAGGGCCACGAGGGCAAGGCGTACGAACTCAGCGGCGACACCGCGTGGAGCTTCGCGGAGTACGCGGCAGCGGTCGCGCAGGCGAGCGGACAGGAGATCGCCTACCGGAACGTCTCCTCCGAGCAGTACCTGGAGATCCTCGTGGGCGCCGGCCTGCCGGCCGCGTTCGCCGAGGTGCTGGTCGACGTCGACCGGGCGATCGGCCGCGGCCTGCTCGCGGGCACCAGCGGCGACCTGTCCCGGCTGATCGGCCGCCCGACCACCCCGATGCCGCAGTCGGTGGCCGCCGCGCTGAAGGGCTGACCGCCCCCGCCCAGCCCGCCCGGGCGCGGCCTGTCATGACCACACTGCGATATGGCCATGACAGGCCGCGCCGCCGCCCGCTACGGTCGGGGAGCCGTACGGGGTCGGGAGGGGCGGGCACATGGACGAGCAGCGGGCGGGGTTGGGCTACGGCTTCGCGGCCTACGGGCTGTGGGGGCTCTTCCCGCTCTACTGGCCGCTGCTGGAGCCGGCCGGGGCGCTGGAGATCCTGGCGCACCGCATGGTGTGGTCGCTCGGCGTGGCCGCGGTCATCCTGCTGGTGCTGCGCCGCTGGGCGTGGATCGCCGAACTGGTCCGGCAGCCGCGGCGGTTGGCGCTGATCGCGGCCGCGGCGACCGCGGTCACCGTGAACTGGGGCGTGTACATCTGGGCGGTGAACGCCGGCCACGTGGTCGAGGCCGCGCTCGGCTACTTCATCAACCCGCTGGTCACCATCGGCCTCGGCGTGCTGGTGCTGCACGAACGGCTGCGCCCGGTGCAGTGGGCCGCCGTCGGCATCGGCTGCGCGGCCGTGGTGGTGCTCACGGTCGGCTACGGGCGGCTGCCGTGGATCGCGCTCACCCTGGCCTTCTCCTTCGGGGGCTACGGGCTGATCAAGAAGAAGGTCGCCATGGGCGGCCTGGAGTCGCTCGCCGCCGAGGCGAGCGTGCAGTTCCTGCCCGCGCTCGGCTACCTGGTGGTGCTCGGCGCCGGCGGCCACTCCACCTTCACCCACCACGGACCGGGGCACGCCTCGCTGCTCGCCGCCTGCGGCCTGGTCACCGCGGTACCGCTGATCTTCTTCGGCATGGCCGCGACCCGGCTGCCGCTGTCCACGATCGGCCTGATGCAGTACCTCACCCCGGTCTCCCAGTTCCTGATCGGGGTGCTCCACTTCCACGAGACGATGCCGCCCGACCGGTGGGCCGGGTTCTTCCTGGTCTGGGCCGCGCTGGCGGTCCTCACCTGGGACGCGCTGCGCACCGCCCGGCGGGGCCGGCTCGCGCTCGCCGCGGCCGGCGCCGCGACGGGTGCCGTGTCCGGCCGCGCGGCCGCCGACAGCGCTACGCCGTGATGTCCTGCGCTACGCCGTGATGTCGCGCGAGGTGAACCGCGCCCACGCGGCCGACCCGAACACGGCCGCGTACAGCGCCTGGAGGCCCAGGTTCCGCCCGATGCCGTTCCACTGCACCGGATCGCGCAGCACGTCGGCGAAGCTCAGCCAGTAGTGCGGGAAGAGGTACGGCTGGACCGCGTGCAACTGCGGGATGGTGTCCACGATCTGCACGGTGATCAGCAGGCCGACGGTGGCCGCCATGGCGCCGATGCCGCTGTCGGTGAGGGTGGAGACGAACAGCCCGAGCGCGGCCACGCCCACCAGCGAGCCGGCCACCAGGGCCGCGATCAGCAGCGCCCGCAGCATGCCCTGGGAGAGCGGGACGGTGGTCCCGGACAGGGTCGTCACGTCGCCGACCGGGAAGAGCACGAAGCCCACCACGAGGCCGGACACGGCGACGACCAGCGTGGCCGCGAGGCAGAAGGCCAGCACCGAGGCGTACTTGGCGACCAGCAGCCGGGTCCGCCCGGCCGGGGCGACCAGCAGGTAGCGCAGGGTGCCGCCGCTCGCCTCGCCGGCGACCGCGTCGCCCGCGACCACGCCGACGGCCATCGGCAGGAAGAACGGCAGGGTGGCGGCGAGCGCGGTGAAGGCGAGGAACAGGCCGTTGTTGCTCACCTGCTGGATGAACGCCGGCCCGCCGTCGCCGCCGGACCGGCCGCCGACCGACCCGCCGTCGCGCGTCTCGATCCGCACCGCGACGCCGACCAGCACCGGGACGCCCGCCAGCACCCCGAACAGCGCGAGGGTCCGCCAGCGCCGGAAGACGATCAGCAGCTCGGAGCGGAACAGAGCGAGCGACCACAGCCGCCGCACCGCCGCTCGGCCCGTACGGCCCGAGGCGGCGCCGGTCGGATCCACGGGGTCCGGCGGGGCGCCGGCGGCCTCCTGCGCCCCCTCCGGCGCCGTCTCAGCCCGCGACATCGAAGCCCTCCCCGGTCAGCGCGACGAACGCGTCCTCCAGCGAGCCGCGTTCGAGGCCGAAGCCGCGCACGCGGACGCCCGCCGCAACCAGGGCCGCGTTCAGCTCCGCGAGGTCCGGCGGCTCGGCGGGCAACTCGCCGGTGACGCGCTGCCCGTCCGCGGACAGGGCGGTCACGCCGCGGCCGGCCAGCACCCGGACGGCCTCGGCCGGGTCCGGCGTGGTGACGGCGAGCCGGCCGCGGGTACCGGCCGACAGCTCGGCGACCGGGCCCTGCGTGATCAGCCGGCCGCGGGCCATCACCGCGGCGTGCGTGCAGACCTGCTCGATCTCGTCCAGCAGGTGCGAGGAGAGGAAGACGGTCGTGCCGTCGGCGGCCAGCTCCCTGACCAGGGTGCGGATCTCCCGCATGCCCTGCGGGTCGAGGCCGTTCGTCGGCTCGTCGAGCACCAGTAGGTCCCGCGGCTGGAGCAGCGCCGCCGCGAGGCCGAGGCGCTGCTTCATGCCGAGCGAGTACTGCCGGGCCCGTTTCTGCGCGGCCGCGGCCAGCCCCACCCGGTCCAGGGCGGCGCCGACCCGGGCCCGGCGGGTGCGCGGGTCGGCGGTCGGGTCGGCCGCGTCGTACCGCAGCAGGTTGTCGCGGCCGGACAGGAAGCCGTACAGCGCCGGGCCCTCGATGAGCGCGCCGACCCGGGGCAGCACCGAGCGGGCCGAACGCGGCATCGGGCGGCCGAGCACCCGGGCGGTACCGGCGGTCGGCTCGACCAGGCCCATCAGCATCCGGATGGTGGTGGTCTTGCCCGAGCCGTTCGGCCCGAGGAAGCCGAAGACGCTGCCGCGCGGCACCCGCAGGTCGAGGCCGTCGACGGCGAGGGTGCCGCGGTACCGCTTGGCGAGGCCGCGGGTCTCGATCACGGCCTCACCGGGGGCCGCCGCCGGGGCCGGCTCCGTCATCGCGCTCCCTCGCTCTCCTGGCTCCGCCGCTCTCCCGCGCTGCCGCACCGCGCCGCGCCGCGCACCGGGGCTAGTGGTGGCCGCCGGCCGCCGCGGTCAGCGCGGACTCGGTGACCGCGCCGACGTAGAGCCTGCCCTCGTCGGTGAGGAGCACGTTCACCAGGCGGGTGTGGAAGACGGTGCCGGTGCCGAAGGAGCCGGTGACCTTGGTGCCGTATCCGTCGAGCGCCGACGACGCGTCGCCGCCGCGGCCCGAACCGGCCGTGCCGTCCGCGCCGAAGCCGCTGCCGCCGCCGTCGCCCGACCCCGAGCCCGCGTCGCCGGTGTCGATCACCGCGACGGAGTCCCAGCCGGTGCCGAGCACGGTGGGCGCGGCCAGGCCGGCCACGGCGCCGGCCCCGCTGCCGCCGGACGCGCCGGAGGACTTGCCCTCGGTCACCTCGGCGCCCTTGGGCGCGGTGAACGAGAAGGTGCTCGCGGCCGGCTCCCCGAACCCGACCTTGGTGAAGCCGATCTCGAAGACGGCCTTGCCGCCGCCCTTCGGAAGCACGGTGAACTTCAGCGGGACCCCGGTGCCGGAGTCGACCGCGATGCGGACCGACCCGACCGTGGTGTCGGCGGCGTGCTCGGGCGTGACCACCAGTTCGTAGGCGCTGCGGCCGGCCACCCGGGCGGTGCCGTCGACGGTGACCGAGGAGGTGCCGCGCGCCGCCCGGAGCACCTGCTCGGCGGCGGCCTGCGGGGTGGTCGGCACGCCGTCGGACGGCCGCGCGCCGACCGGGCCCGAGGACTCGTCCGCCGCGGCGGGCAGCGTCGCGTGGTACGCCTGGTTCGACGCGCTGTCGTACGCCCACAACTGGGTGCCGTCGTGGATGACGCTGTACTCGGCGGCGGGCTCGATGACCGAGACCTTCTGCCGGTCCTGGCCGTCGACCGCGACGTGCAACTGGTGGGTGCCGACGAGGAGCTGGGCGAGCTGCGCCTGCGGGGCGGCGGAGGAGCCGTCCTTGCCGGAGCCGCCCGCGCCCGACAGCAGACCGCCGGCCGCGCCCCCCGAGAGCGCGTCGGGCAGGCCGAGGTCGGTGCTCACCTTCACGGTGCCGTCCAGGGCGCGGGTGTCCGAGGCCGCGATCTTCGTCAGCAACTGCTGTGCGGTGATCTTCGGCAGCGAGGGGTCGCCGGCGTCGGCGAGCGCGGGCACCAGCGTGATCGTGGCGGCCGCCACGCCCGCCACAGCGACGGGTACGGCGTAGCGCGCGATCTTCCGGGCGCGGCCGCGCGGTCGCTCCGGCTCCTCCGGCTCGGGTCGCCCGATCCGTTCGGTCACTGCCATGGCGTTGTACCTCCGTCGTCAGCGGCGGCCCGCTCGCGGTTTCCCCCTACCCGGGGCGATTGTCCCCCAGTCCGCCATGCGGTGGGGTGACCCCATCCGACCAGATTCCCCGCCCCCGCACATCCCTCCGGGGGCGGGCCCGCCGTACGCCCCGGGTATGACGCCTGCCCGGGGCGCCCCCGACCCTCCGGGGTACGCGGTGCCGTCGGTTCCGGGACCACCCGGTGCGTCGTGGCCGATCGCGCCGCCCCCGCGCCCCTGGGCCGTGCGGGCCCTCCCGCGGACGCTCCGCCGGTGCCCCTCCCGGCCCCGCCAACTGGCCCCACCAGGCCGCCCCGAAGACAGCCGGCCGTGGAAGGCCGTGGAAGACCCGCGGTTGCCCAGGGGCGGGGATACGGTGCGGCCGGCGACCCACCGGCAGGTGGTCGCGGAACCGACGGCACGGACCACCCCGGGGGTGAGGCGCCCTCGCTCCGCCTCAACCCGCGCGGTGGACGACCGCTTCGCACAGGGCGGCCAGGGACGCCTTCGCCGGGAGGTCGGGCAGCGGCGCGAGCGCCGCCCTCGCCTCGTCCGCGTAGCGGACGGTGTCACGGCGCGCCTGCTCCAGCGCGGGATGCGCCCGCAGCAGGTGCAGCGCCTCCGCGTGGAGCGCGTCGTCCGTCAGGTCGCCGTCGAGGAGTTCGTTCAGCCGCCGGTCCTCGGGCGTCGCCGGGCCCTTTCCCTGCGCGCGCCAGCGGCGCACGTGCAGGACCGGCAGCGTCGGGATGCCCTCGCGCAGGTCCGTCCCGGGCGTCTTGCCCGACTCGTGGCTGTCGCTCGCGATGTCCAGCACGTCGTCGGCCAGTTGGAACGCCACGCCGATCCGCTCGCCGTACTGGGTGAGGACGTGGACCACCGACTCGTCGGCGCCCGACATCATCGCCCCGAACCGGCCGGACACCGCCATCAGCGAGCTGGTCTTGCCCGCGATGACCTCCAGGTAGTGGTCGAGCGGGTCGCGCCCGTCGCGCGGGCCGACGGTCTCCATGATCTGCCCGGTGACCAACCGCTCGAACGCCTCGGCCTGCACCCGCACCGCCTCGGGCCCGAGGTCCGCGAGGATGTGGGAGGCCCGGGAGAAGAGGAAGTCGCCGGTGAGGACCGCCACCGAGTTGTCCCAGCGGGAGTTGGCGCTCGGCACCCCGCGGCGCACGTCCGCCTCGTCCATGACGTCGTCGTGGTAGAGGGTGGCGAGGTGGGTCAGCTCCACGACGACGGCGGCGGGCACCACCCCCGGCGCGTGCGGGTCGCCGAACTGCGCCCCGAGCATCACCAGGAGCGGCCGGAAGCGCTTGCCGCCGGCCCGCAGGAGGTGGCGCGCCGTGTCGGTGATGAAGGGGACGTCGCTCTTGGTCGCCTCCAGCAGCCCTTCCTCCACGGCTGCGAGACCGGCCTGGACGTCGGCATCGAGGTTCTCGTCCCACACGCTCAGCCCGAAGGGCCCGACGACGGTCACGAGGGGTACTCCTGTCGCTGGTCTGGCATCTGGCGGGGTCTGCGCTTCGGGCGGCTACGGCGGCTACTACCGGGAACCGCCGCGGGGACCGTCCGGGGACGGGGACCTGCGACTGCTCCTACCGGCAGGGTAGCCGGTCACGTGTTGATCACCGCCGGGGCATCGCCCTGCGACGAGCTGCGGACGACCACCGCCCGTATCATCACGATCACCTGGTTTATTCATATATGACCCACTCGAAAGAGTGAAGAGTACGGACGGGGGAATACTCGGCCGATATCGAATGCTTGCCCGCATGCCCGGTCATCATGACGTAAGACCGCCACGCACCGTGGCGAACTACACTCTCCCCAGCAACATGTGACATGTCCTCGCTTCGGATGAACACCCGACAGAAGAAATGAGGAGGTGGACCGATGGCTGTCAACCGTGCCGACCGACGTGAAGACCTCACCGAGGACGAGGCGGAGGCCCACGTACACGGGGTGTGCTTCAAGACGGGCCCGCCCGAGCGCACCGGCGTGGAACTGGAGTGGCTGGTCCAGGACCGCTCCGATCCCCGCGCACTGATACCCGTCGAACGACTCGACGCGGCGCTCGCGCCGGTCGAGGCCCCAGGGGCACTGCCCCGGGGCAGCAGGCTCACCCGGGAACCGGGTGGCCAGGTGGAGCTGAGCTCTCCACCCGCACCCAGCCTCGCGGGGTGCGTGGCGGCGATGGCGGAAGACCTCGCCGCTCTCCGGGAGGCCGTCGAACGCGCCGGACTGGTGCTCGTCGGACACGGCCTCGACCCCCACCGCGAACCTCCCCGGGTCCTCGACCATCCCCGCTACCGGGCGATGGAGCGCTTCTTCGACCGCGAGGGCCCCTGGGGTCGCACGATGATGCGCCGCACCGCGTCCTTGCAGGTCAACCTGGACAGCGGCGAGGACCGCCCGGGCGTGACCGGCTACCGCGGCCGCTGGGCGCTGGCCCACCGGATCGGCCCGGTGATGGTCGCGGCGTTCGCGAACTCGCCCTTCCGGGACGGCAGACCGACCGGCTGGGTCTCCACCCGGCAGGCGAACTGGGCCCTGATGGACCCCGGCAGGACCCGGCAGCCGCGGCACGACGGACCGGACGAGGACCCGCGCGCCGCGTGGGCGCGGTACGCCCTGGACGCCCGGGTGCTGTGCATCCGCCAGGACGGCGGCACCGTGGGCCCTGCCGCGGAGCACGCCACGCGTCCCGGCGCGTCCTCCGCCGGCGGCCGCACCGCCGCCTCCGCTGCTCCCGGCCGCGGAAGCTCTGCCACAGGCTCTCTCAAAGGCAGTCTTGTCGGCTCTCCAAGCGGCCCGGACCGCACCGATTCCGGCGACTGGTCCGCGCCCCACGGGCTCACCTTCCGCCAGTGGGTGCGCGGCGCCCCCGGGGTCCGGCGGCCCACCGTCGCCGACCTGGACTACCACCTCAGCACCCTCTTCCCCCCGGTCCGGCCGCGCGGCTGGCTGGAGCTGCGGATGACCGACGCGCAGGACGGCGACCAGTGGATCGTGCCGACCGTGCTCGCAGCAACCCTGTTGGACGATCCGGTCGCCGCCGAAACCGCGTACGCCGCCACCGAACCGCTCGCCACGAGCGGTGATCCCCTCCCCACCGATCTCGTCTGGCGCCGTGCCGCGCGGACCGGTCTGGCCGATCCCGAACTGGCCCGGGCCGCCCGCGCCTGCTTCGCCGCCGCCGAGAGCGCCCTCGCGCGCACCGGGGCTCCCCCGGCCCTGCGGCAGGCCGTCTCCGACTTCGCCGAGCGCTATCCACAACGCGGCCGATGTCCGGCCCACGACCAGTTGGACGCGTTGAGCCGCGCCTGACCCTCCGGAAGGCTAGTCGTGACAGACCCTCGCACCCCGCACCCCGACACTGCCGAAAATCCGGCCACTCCAGCCTCTTCGACGCCCTCGGCCACACCCTCACCCCACGTCGCACCGGCGGCCCCGGCCGGCCGCGCGCCCGCGGCCCCTTCCGGCGGCCCCGGCCGTCCCGACCACCCCGGCGGCGACCCCGCCGCCCGCGCGCTGGCGGCGCTGCGGGCCGCCCGGCACCGTACCGGGCTGCTCACCGATTCCGTCACGGACGACGACCTGGTCGCCCAGCACTCCCGGCTGATGTCCCCGCTGGTGTGGGACCTGGCGCACATCGGCAACCAGGAGGAGCTGTGGCTGGTCCGCGAGGCCGGCCGGCGCGACGGCGTGCGGCCCGACCTCGACCACCTCTACGACGCGTTCCGGCACCCCCGCGCGGACCGCCCCGCCCTGCCGCTGCTCGGGCCGGCGCAGGCGCGCGCCTACGTCGCCGAGGTGCGGGAGGAGACCCTGGACGTCCTGTCCGGCATCGACACCGATCCCGCGCACCCCGAACGGCTGCTGAAGGGCGGCTTCGTCTTCGGGATGCTCGCCCAGCACGAGGCGCAGCACGGCGAGACGATGCTCGCCACCCACCAGTTGCGGTCGGGGCCGGCCGTCCTCGACGCCCCCGCGCCGCCGCCCGCGCCCGCCGACGCGGCCGGGCTGCCGCGCGAGGTCCTCGTCCCCGGCGGCCCGTTCACGATGGGCACCAGCACCGAGCCGTGGGCGCTGGACAACGAACTGCCCGCACACGAGGTGCGGGTGGCCCCGTTCTGGCTCGACACGGTGCCGGTCACCAACGGGCGCTACGCCGACTTCATCGACGCCGGCGGCTACCGCGACCCGCGGTGGTGGACGCCGGAGGGCTGGCGGCACGTCCAGGACGCCGCGCTCACGGCGCCCCTGTTCTGGTCCCGGGACGGCGACCGCTGGATCCGCCGCAGGTTCGGCCACGTGGAGGCGGTGCCGGCCGACGAGCCGGTGGTGCACGTGTGCTGGTACGAAGCCGACGCCTACGCCCGGTGGGCCGGCCGGCGGCTGCCCACCGAGGCGGAGTGGGAGAAGGCGGCGCGGTTCGACCCGGCGTCCGGCCGCTCGCGCCGCTACCCGTGGGGCGACGCGGACCCCGGCCCGGAGCACGCCAACCTCGGCCAGCGGCACCTGCGGCCGGCCGCCGCGGGCAGCTATCCCGAAGGCGCGGCGCCCAGCGGCGCCCGGCAGCTCATCGGCGACGTCTGGGAGTGGACGTCCTCGGACTTCGCGCCGTACCCGGGCTTCGCCGCCTTCCCCTACAAGGAGTACTCCGAGGTGTTCTTCGGCCCCGAGTACAAGGTGCTGCGCGGCGGTGCCTTCGGGGTGGACCCGGTGGCCTGCCGCGGCACCTTCCGGAACTGGGACTACCCGATCCGACGGCAGATCTTCGCCGGGTTCCGCACGGCGAGGGACCTGACGGACACCGAGGCGCGCACCGCGCCCGGCACCGCCGCGATCGCGAACGGCGCCTCGCGCGCCGGGGGTTCGGGGGCGACGGGCGGTGGGATCGTCTGATGTGCCGCCATCTCGCCTACGTGGGCCCGCCGTTGCCGCTGGCGCGGCTGCTCGTGGAGCCGCCGCGGGGCCTGTACGAGCAGTCCTGGCAGCCGCGCCGGCAGCGGCACGGCACGGTGAACGCCGACGGTTTCGGGGTGGGTTGGTACCCGGCGGACTCGGAAGCCGCGGTGCCCGGGGAGCCCGGGGCCGCCGCGGTGCCCGGTCCGCCGGCGCCGCATGGCCCGGCCCCGCATGACCCGGCCCCGCACGACCCGGCGCCACCCGTCCCCGCGGCGGGCGGCCCGGCCGCCCCCGCGGAACGGCCCGGTGACGAAGGGGCGGCCGTGCCCGCGCGGTACCGCCGGGCGCTGCCGGTGTGGGCCGACCCCAACTTCGCCGAGCTGGCCCGGGTGATCCGCAGCGGCGCCGTCCTGGCCGCGGTGCGGTCGGCCACCGAGGGCACCGCGCCCGACGAGTCGGCGGCCGCGCCCTTCCGGGACGGCCGCTGGCTGTTCAGCCACAACGGCGCGGTGCCGGACTGGACCCGGCTGCCGACCGGGCTCGGCTCCGCCGAACTGCTGTCCCTGGAGGCACGGTCGGACTCCGCCCTGCTGTGGGCGATGCTCGCGGGCCGGCTGCGCCGGGGCGAGCCGCCGGGGGGCGCGATCGCCGCCGTGGTCCGCGAGGTCGCCGCCGCGCGGCCCACCGCTCGGCTCAACTTCCTGCTCACCGACGGCCGTACCATCGCCGCCAGCGCGTGGGGCGACACGCTCTGGTACCGGGCCCGCCCGGGTGCGGTGGTCGTCGCGTCAGAACCCGACGACGCGGTCGGGGCCGCGCTCGGCGAGTGGCGCGAGGTCCCCGACCGTTCCCTGCTCCTGGCCACCACGGAAGGCGTGCGCGTCATCGCGCTGCGCCCCGAACGCAAGGACACCACCCCCATGAGCGACGAGAACCAGAGCCGCTTCACCCTCGACGACCGGCTGCCGGCCGGCTACTTCACCGACACGCTGCACGCCGACGTGGTCGGCGGCCTCACCGCCGCTCCGCGCACCCTGCCGCCCAAGTGGTTCTACGACAAGCGCGGCAGTGACCTGTTCGAGCAGATCACCCGGCTGCCCGAGTACTACCCGACCCGGGCCGAGCAGGAGATCCTGGTCCGCCGGGCGCCGGAGATCGCCGCGGCGACCCGCGCGGCCACCCTGATCGAGCTGGGCTCCGGCTCCTCACGCAAGACCCGGCTGCTGCTCGACGCCCTCACCGCGGGCGGCACGCTGCGCCGCTACGCGCCCCTGGACGTCAGCGCCTCGGCGCTCGAAGCGGCCGGGCGGGCCATCTGCTCCGACTACCCGGGGCTCGAGGTCTCCGCCACCGTCGCCGACTTCGAGGGCGGCATCCCGCTCTCCGACGAGCCGGGCCCGCGGCTGCTCGCCTTCCTCGGCAGCACCATCGGCAACTTCGACGGGCCGCAGCGCGCCGCCTTCTACCGCACCCTGACCCGCTCGCTGAGCAGCGACGACGTGCTGCTGCTCGGCGCCGACCTGGTGAAGGACCCCGCGGTGCTGGTCCGCGCCTACGACGACGCGGCCGGCGTCACCGCCGCGTTCGACAAGAACGTGCTGCACGTGCTGAACCGGGAGCTCGGCGCGGACTTCGACCCCGACGCCTTCGAGCACGTCGCCGTCTGGAACGCCGAGGACGAGCGGATCGAGATGCACCTGCGCTCGCGCGTCGCGCAGACCGTCAAGATCCCCGACCTCGACCTGTCCGTCGACCTCGCGGCCGGCGAGGACCTGCGCACCGAACTGTCCTGCAAGTTCCGCCGCGAGTCGCTGACCGCCGAGCTGCACGCCGGCGGTTTCACCGTCCGGCACTGGTGGACCGACGCGGCGGCCCGCTTCGCCCTGCTGCTGGCCGTGCCGAACTGACGGGCGGCACCGGCGGGCCGCACCGATCGGACCGAACCGGGCCGGCAGGCTTGGGCGTCGGGCCGGCCTCCTGACCCGCCGTCCGGCCCGCCGCACGAAGGGACCGTCCGCGCCGCCTGCCGGGCGCGGCGGTCCCGCCCGACCCCGCCCCGGCGGTTCCGTCGGTCGACGCGAACGCCCGTGCTCGGTACGTGAGTTGGGTGGACGGGCGCGGCCCGGGCGACTCCACCGCCGGCGGCGGTCCGCGGCCTGGCAAGAGTGGCGGGCAGTGTCCTTTCTCTCCTCTAGAGTGATCGGCTACAGGCGGTCGGTGAACGGTTCGGTACGGCACGGAGGTGTGCGGTGGGCGACTTCGACGCGTTCGAGCGCGAGGCGTGGGCCGGACGGGCGGAGGCGTACGCGCGGAGCTTCGGGCTGCTGTGCGCGCACACCGTGCCCATGCTGCTGGACGCCGCCGGCGTGGGGGCGGGCGTACGGGTGCTGGACGTCGGCACCGGCCCCGGCACCGCGGCGGCGCTGGCGGTGCGCCGCGGCGCGGAGGTCCACGCGGTGGACGCGGAGCCGAGCATGGTCGAGCGTGCGGCGCGGGCGGTGCCGGAGGCCGCGGTGCAGCACGCGATGCTGCCGGAACTCCCCTTCGCCGACGGCGAGTTCGACGCGGTGGTGGCGAACTTCGTGGTCAACCACGTGGGCCGGCCGGCGGACGCGCTCGCCGAGCTGCGCCGGGTGGCCGGGCCCGGCGGGCGGGTCGCGGTCACCATCTGGTCCGCGCCGCCCGCGCCCGGGCAGGCGCTGCTGGGACGGGCCCTGGAGGCGGCCGGCGCCGCCCGGCCCTCGTCCGTCCCGACGCTCGCCGCCGAGGACGACTTCGCCCGCACCGAGGAGGGCCTGACCGGGCTGCTGACGGCCGCCGGGCTGGTCGGGGCGCGCTGCGCGACACTGAGCTGGAACCACGTGGCCGACCCGGAGGTGTGGTGGTCGGGCCCGGCGGCGGGGATCGCCACGGTCGGCCAGATCCTGCACTCCCTGCCCCCGGACACCGCGGCGGAGGTGCGGCGGCAGTACGACGTGCTGGCGGCGGAGTTCCGGACCGACAGCGGCGCGCTGTCCCTCCCCCACACGGCCCTGCTCGGCTGGGCCACCACCTCCTGACGCCGCCGCCGGGCGCGCCCCGCTCAGGCGTACGGCGCGTCCGCGGTGTAGGGGATGTACGGCGACACGAAGAGGTAGTCCGGGTCGTGCCCCGGGTCGTGGCCGGTGTGCCGGGCGACCACGAACTGGAAGCCGCGGGGCGGCCGTCCGGGAAGCCCGCTGACGGCGCGGGCCACGGAGTTGCGCAGCATGCGGTAGGCGGGCGTGCGGGTGACGTCGCCGTCGAACTGGCCCAGGACCGCAACGAGTTCGTGGCACAGGTCGTAGAGGGCCTTCTCCCGGCGGCGGTTGGGGAACCACACCAGGTGCAGCGGACGGCGCGGGGTGATCGCGGAGCCCTCCTGCCAGGGGGTGGCCCGGCCCCGCGCGTCCTCGGTCCTGAACAGGACGTGGAAGTCGTGGCGGGCCGGCTCGGGCGCGAAGAAGCGCCAGTTGGGGATGAGGGCGCCGGTGCCGTCGAGGACGGCGATCCGGTTGAACTCCGGGCGCGGGTGCTGGCTGAGCACCGTGGCGGCGAACCAGGCCGCGAGGGCCCCGATCGCCGCCGCTCCGACCAGGTCGCGGCCTGCGGCCGGACCCTCACCGCTGAGCGGGGACATCGGCGGCCTCCTCCCGCTGGTCGGTGCCGTCGCGGCCGGGGCCGCCGGACCCCGCCGCGAACGCCGTGACCAGTTCCGCGACCGCGCGGGCGGACGTGCGGGCCGCGAGGACGTCGTCGCGGGAGGCGTCCACCGCGTGGACGACGGCGTGCGGGGCGCGCCGCGCGTACTGCTCCTGGAGGGCCCGCCTGGCGTCGGGCGGGGCGCCGCCCGGCTCGCACAGGACTAGGCAGGTGGGCACGGCGGCGGCCGGGACCGCGTCCTCGCCCGGCCGCGCTGCCGCGGCCCGCGCGCGCAGCGCCCGCCACTCGCCGCGGGCCGCGCTCCAGCCGGCGGCGTCGCGGTAGTGCGCGCGGGCCAGGCCGCGCACGTCCGGCGGGAGCAGGCGCAGCCAGTCCGGGTCGCGCAGCAACTGCCCGAGGCCCAGCCGCAGCGAGACCGTCATCTGGTCGAGCAGCGCGGTCACCTCGCGCTGGTCCGGGGCTCCCGCGGGGTCGTCCGCCGCCGTCCCGCCGGGTCCTTCGTCGGGGTCCGGGCGGGGGACGTCGCCGGGGTGGTGCGGGTCCACCAGGACGAGGCCGGCGAGGCGGCCCTCCAGCCGGGTCGCGGCCGAGGCGGCGATGACGCCGCCGACGCCGTGGCCGACGAGGAACGCCGGGCGGCCGCCCGCGACGTGCAGCACCAGGTCGGCGAGATCGGCCGCGGCGGCGTCCAGGCCGTGGCCGGGACCGGCGTCCGGACCGGCGTCCGGACCGGCGTGCGGGCCGGTCCGGGGCGCGGCGGTGCTGCCCGCCTGGCCGGCCCGGTGGTAGGTCACCACGCGGTGGCGCCGGGCGAGCGCGCGGACCAGCCACTCGGAGCGGTCGGGCGAATCGGCGAGCGCGCCGCAGAGCACCACGACCGTTCCCCCGTCCGCGGCAGGGCCGATGGACGGGCCGCCCGCGCCGGGAGGGCCGCCCACGGCGCCCTGGACACCGTCGGCCACCGGGCCGCCCGCCCACGGCAGGGCGTCCGCGGGGGCGGCGCCGGCGCCGGTCCCGGGCGGGTCGGCCGGGCCCGCTGGCGTCGGCGCCCCGTCGGCGCGGTCCACGGCACCCGCCCCTCCCGCGGCGGGCCAGGGGTGCGCGCCCTGCCCGGCTCCCCCGGGGACGGCGCCGGCCGCGGCCACGCCCGCGCGGGCGCCCGACGTTCCGTCGTCGAAGAGCGGGTCGAGCGGGCCGGGCGGGTCCACCCGGGGCCGACCGGGGTCGGGCGGACCGGTCACGCGGTGGACGAGGGTGGTGCCGGCCGAGGTGACGAACCGCCGTTCGTCGCCGCGCCCGCGCAGCACCGTCCGCCGGTCCCTGGCGCGCACGACGGCCCCGGCCGTCAGGGCCGCGGCCAGCGCGGCGCCGGCGGCGACCGGGAAGGTGTCGTCGCGCCGCTGCACCCCGCCGCCGGGCAGGACGCGTTCACGCGGACCGGTGACGTAGAGCACCGCCGGGTGCAGCGCGCAGAAGCCGGTGAGGAAGCGGCCCAGGCCCATCACGCCGGCGTTGGCCAGGTGGAAGCCCGCGGCGGCGGCGACCAGCGGCTTGGCGGCGCGGCCGCGGGCCAGGTGGACGGCGGGGAACGCGGACTCCAGCGCCACCACGCAGGCGCACACCGCCTTCGCGGCGCGCGGATGGTCGCGGACCAGCCGCCAGGCGCGCTCCTCGCCGTAGGAGGCGGTGCGCAGCACGCCGGGCAGGGCACGGCCGCTGCGCCAGGTCGGGCTGGACGCCTTCACCCAGCCGGAGGCGGTGTAGGACAGCACCGACTGGAGGCCGGCGAACCACAGGCAGGCGTCCACGGTACGGGGCCGGCCCTCGGCCGCCCGCGCCACCGTCGCCGCGGTCTGCACGACGAACGCGGCCTGGTCGGCGCCGTCGGTGCCGTAGTGGTTGCGCGGGTACAGCGCGAGGCAGGAGGCGCTGAGCACCAGGTCGGCGGCGAACCGGCCGCGGCGGGGCAGGGGCAGGAGCAGGGCGCCGGCCGCGGCGACGCGGGCGACGTGCAGCGTGCGGGTCACGGCGGGCCGGCCCACGGCGTCGAGCGCGGCACGGGCCGGGCGCGGCCAGCGCGCGAACTGCCCGCGGGCGACCTGCCAGTCGTTGAGGCCGCCCCGGTCGCGGTCGCCGGGCCGGGCCAGGTACTCCAGGCTCGCCACCAGGTGGTTGACCGCGCCGAACCGCTCCATGACGGTCAGCGCGGTCCCGCGGTCCACCGTGGGCGGTGCCACCGCGGCACGCAGCATCCGCTGGAGTCTCGGCACGGGTCTTCCCCTTCTCTGGGTGGGCGCGGGGCGCGGGTCGACGCGGGGGTGCGGATGACGCGGAGCGCGGTAACGCGTCGAGCGCCGCGCGCCCTCGCCGCCACCGGACGGGGAGGGCGCCGACGCCGCGTCACCGGCCGGAACCGGGAACGGAACCGGACCGGGACCGCGCAACGGTCCTTACGACGACGGCCACTCGCCGCCGGTGGCGCTGATCGAGACACTGACGGTGGAGGTCACCACGACGACGGACAGGATGGGCTGGAGCTCGGTGCTCGCCAGCCGCTGCACGTCGGTGGACCGCAGCGGCACGGCCGCCAGTTCGCTGCTGTCGTTCGCCTTCGCGGCAAGAGGGGACATGGGCTCTCCTTCGGTCGTGGCCGGCCGGCGGCCGGCCGCCGTTGCGGTCGGGCCCGGTTCCGGCCCGGAGCCGCGCCGGTCGGGCCCGGCTCGGACCCGGCCGAGGAGCGCCGGTGCGGGTGCACCGCGCCCGGACCGTACCCGGGACGCGTATCCGCGTTCCGCCGCCGTACGGCAGGACCGCTGCCGCCGGCGACGGCGTTCAGCATTGCCCACCCATCGAGCAAAGGTCAACTGATGTGAATCAGAAACAACCCGATATTCACCTGAGTTGACACCCGCTTTCCATGGAGGTCGCCAAGGGGACCACGCCGCCCGGTACAGCCGCCCCGCGACGATCCGCCGCCCCGCTGTCAGACCCCCCTGGTAGACATACCGGTGGACAGCGTGAATCACCCGCGTAGAATTGATTCAAGCAAGGAGGTGCTCTGTGGATCTTGTAGCTGTGGGACGGCGAGTCCGCGAGGAGCGCGAGCGCGCGGGCTACGGCCAGCGAGCCCTCGCCGAGCTCGCCGGCTTCTCCCAGCCGACTCTCCACCGGATCGAACTCGGTACGCGGGCGCAGGTGACCCTTGCCGAGCTCGACCGACTGGCGGACGCGCTGGACGTACCGGTACGGCAGCTCACCACGGGGAGCCCCGTGCGGGGGCGCGTGCACATCGCCGCCCGCATCGACCCGGCCGTCGCCGAGGACGACAAGGAGCGCGCGCTGCGACTGGTCGTGGAGGTACTGGAACTCGACGCGCGCCTCGACGGCGGCGCCGATGACGCAGCGGCCGCTCAGCAGCACCGCAGGCGTCTCACCGCACCGCGCCCGATCGGCACCACTCCCGAGGAGCAGGGTCGGGAACTCGCGACACACGTGCGCTCCGTGCTCGGCCTCGGCACCGCGCCGGTGGCCGATGTGGACGAGCTGATCGAGCACCTCACCGGAGTGGACACGGCGGTGCTACGCCTGCCGCAACCCGTCGACGGCTTCACCGTGACCGACCCCGCGCGGGACACGACGCTCATCGCGGTGCGCGCGTGCGACGTACCCGAGCGCCAGAGGTTCACGTTCGCCCACGAACTCGGACACCTTCTCCAGGGCGACGGCGCCGAGGTGCACCAACTGGGTGGGGCCAGGACACCGACCGAGCAGCGCTGCGACGCGTTCGCACGGCATCTGCTGGCCCCCCTGGAAGGCATCCGCACCTGGTTGGGGCCTGACGGACGGGTCGGCACCGCGGCCGGTCCGAGCGTGGACGAGCGGACCGCGGCCCTCCTCGCCCGGCACTTCCGGGTGAGTTTCCCGGTGATGCTCATCCAGTTGGAGTGCCTGGACCTCATCTCCACCGCTCGGAAGGACGCTCTCAAGGGGCCCACCGGCGTCGAACTCTCGCAGCGCTACGGCTGGGGGCCCGCGTACGAGCAGGAAATCGACGTCTCCCGGACGGTGCGGCCTCCTCGACGCATCCTGGAACGGGCGGTCAGCGCGTACCGCGGGCAACGGATCGGCGTCCGCGTGCTGGCGATGCTGGAGGGGCGCGGTGTCGAGGAGACCCAGGCCGCCCTGCGGGAGGCCGGCCTCGTGCCCGAAGTGCGTACGGCCAAGCGGGCCGACGTGACCCGCCTCGCCGCCAGATCACACTCCCGACACGAATCCGGGGATCGCTAGGACTCGCAGACGGCAACCGCCATCCCTTGGTGACGTGCCGTCGAGGCTGTACAGGGCTGCCGAACGAAGGGGTGGGGATTGCCCGAGAACCGTGACGAGGCCGTCGAGGGCGATGGTCCGTCCACCGGGCTCGACTCGCTGTGCGTGCTCGATGCGGTCATCTGCGTCCACTTCGTGGGGGCGAATCTGCAGCGGCTTCTGGTCGACGTGCTGCGGACCGCCCGCCTGGTACTGCTCGTGCCGGAGGAGGTGCATCAGGAGGTGCTCGGCAAGTCGCGCAAGTACGGTTCGATCGAGGTTCCTTGGCGTCGGTTGGTCGCGAGCGAGTGCGTGCGTGTGCTTCCCGCACTGCGCGCGGCAGCCGTGTCCCCGCGTCTCGTCGAGGTGTTCGAGGAGATCCGCGGGTTGCAGTTCGAACAGGCGTTGCGCCGTCCCAAGGACCTGGGCGAGGCGGTGGTCATCGCCCACGCCGTGGATCTTGCCGAACGCGGACATGAGGTGTACGTCGCCATCGATGACCAGGACGGCCAAGCCACCTCGGCACGTTACGACCTGACCGTGCTGACCATCGAGAACGTCCTGCAACTGGCGGTCCTGCAGGGCAGGTTCCCCACGGACGGCGATCTCCGGAAGGCGTACGCGAGGTTGCGGTCCTACGGTGACGGGCTGGTGGACTTCGGCCTCACCGACCTGCCCACGACGTTCAAGGAATGGCGGGCCGGCCAGTTCTAGGGTGCACCCGCAAAGTCCCGCTTCCCGGGGGTGGGGGCGGGACGGGGGAAGGGGCCCGGGGTGGTGGGCGGGCCCCTTCGGTGGTCGGTGTGCGGCGGGTGCGGCGGGTGCGGCCCTAGCGGACGAACACCCCCGCCTTGTCGGCCAGGTCCAGGAAGTACTGCGGGGCCAGGCCCAGCACCAGCGTGACCGCCACGCCCACCGCGATCGCGGTCGAGGTCAGCGGCGAGGGCACCGCGACCGAGGGGCCGTCGGGCTTGGGCTCGCTGAAGAACATCAGCACGATGACGCGGATGTAGAAGAACGCCGCGATCGCCGACGAGATCACCCCGACGATCACCAGCGGCATCGCGCCGCCCTGCGCCGCCGCCTTGAAGACCGCGAACTTCCCCGCGAACCCGGACGTCAGCGGGATGCCGGCGAACGCCAGCAGGAACACCGCGAAGACCGCGGCGACCAGGGGCGAGCGGCGGCCCAGACCCGCCCAGCGGGACAGGTGGGTGGCCTCGCCGCCCGCGTCGCGCACCAGGGTGACCACCGCGAACGCGCCGAGGGTCACGAAGGAGTACGCGGCGAGGTAGAAGAGCACCGACGAGACGCCCGACCGGTCGGTGGCGATCACGCCGGCCAGGATGAACCCGGCGTGCGCGACCGACGAGTACGCGAGCAGCCGCTTCACGTCGGTCTGGGTGACCGCGATGACCGCGCCGATGACCATCGTGGCGATCGCCACGCCCCACATCACCGGCCGCCAGTCCCAGCGCATGCCGGGCAGCACCACGTACAGCAGTCGCAGCAGCGCGCCGAACGCGGCGACCTTCGTGGCCGCGGCCATGAACCCGGTGACCGGGGTGGGCGCGCCCTGGTAGACGTCCGGCGTCCACATGTGGAAGGGCACCGCGCCGACCTTGAACAGCAGCCCGACCGCGACCATCGCCAGCCCGATCAGCAGCAGCGCGTCGTTCCCGGTGGTGTCGGCCAGCGCCGGGGTGATCTTCGCGGTGCCGTCGATCACCGAGGAGATCCCGGAGTACGACACGGTGCCCGCGTACCCGTACAGCAGCGCGATACCGAAGAGCAGGAACGCCGACGAGAAGGCGCCGAGCAGGAAGTACTTGACCGCGGCCTCCTGCGACATCAGCCGGTTGCGGCGGGCCAGCGCGCACAGGATGTACAGCGGCAGCGAGAAGACCTCCAGCGCGACGAAGAGCGTCAGCAGGTCGTTCGCCGCCGGGAAGACCAGCATCCCGCCGACCGCGAAGAGCAGCAGCGGGAAGACCTCGGTGGTGGTGAACCCGGCGCGCACCGCGGCCTTCTCCTGGTCGCCGCCGGGCACCGCGGAGCCCTGGGCGGCGAAGGAGTCGACCTGCCGGCCGTGCGCCTTGGGGTCGAGGCGGCGCTCGGCGAAGGTGAACACCGCGACCAGCCCCACCAGCAGGATGGTGCCCTGGAGGAACAGCGCCGGCCCGTCCACCGCGACCGCGCCCATCGCCGCGATGTGCGCCTTGGTGGTGCCGTACCCCTTCTCGGCGAGTGCCACCACCGCGGCGAACGCGGCGGCCAGACCGACCACGGCCAGCACCACGTGCGCGGTGTAGCGGGACCGGCGGGGCACGAACGCCTCGACGAGCACCCCGAGCATCGCCACGCCGAAGACGATCAGCACCGGCGAGAGCTGCGCGTACTCGACGTGCGGCGTGGGGAAGCGGTCCGTGGAGGACGCGGCGCTCGTCCACAGGGTGTGGACGGCGGGTCCCGTATGCAGTGCGGCGCTCACTTCTTCGCCTCCAGCGCGGGCTTGGGGTCGGTCTTGTGCACGTCGGAGAGCGTGTGCCCGACCGACGGGTTGACGATGTCCGCCACCGGCTTCGGGTACACGCCGAGGAAGAGCAGCAGCGCGATCAGCGGCGTGACCACCACCAGTTCGCGTGCCTTCAGGTCGGCCATGCCCTCGATGCCGGCCTTGACCGGGCCGGTCATGGTGCGCTGGTAGAGCACCAGCACGTACAGCGCGGCGAGCACGATGCCGAGGGTCGCGACGATGCCCAGCACCGGATGGCGGCTGAACGTGCCGACCAGCACCAGGAACTCGCTGACGAACGGCGCGAGCCCCGGCAGCGACAGCGTGGCCAGGCCGCCGATCAGGAAGGTGCCGGCGAGCACCGGCGCGACCTTCTGCACCCCGCCGAAGTCGGCGATGACCCGCGACCCGCGCCGGGTGATCAGGAACCCGGCGACCAGCATCAACGCGGCCGTGGAGATGCCGTGGTTGACCATGTAGAGCGTCGCGCCGGACTGGCCCTGGCTGGTCATCGCGAAGATGCCCAGGATGATGAAGCCGAAGTGCGACACCGACGCGTACGCGATCAGCCGCTTGATGTCGCGCTGGCCGACCGCGAGCAGGGCGCCGTAGATGATGCTGATCACCGCGAGCACCAGGACCACCGGGGTCGCCCACTTCGACGCCTCCGGGAAGAGCTGGAGGCAGAAGCGCAGCATCGCGAAGGTGCCGACCTTGTCCACCACCGCGGTGATCAGCACCGCCACCGGCGAGGTGGCCTCGCCCATCGCGTTCGGCAGCCAGGTGTGCAGCGGCCACAGCGGCGCCTTCACCGCGAAGGCGAAGAAGAAGCCGAGGAACAGCCACCGCTCGGTGGAGGTGGCCAGGTGCAGGTGACCGGCGGCGCGGGCGGACAGGATCTCCTGCAACGAGAAGGTTCCGGTGCCCAGTTGGCTGGCGGTGGCGGCGTACAGCCCGATCACCGCGGCCAGCATGATCAGCCCGCCGACCAGGTTGTAGAGCAGGAACTTCACCGCCGCGTACGACCGCTGGCGGGCCGCCTCCTCCTCACCGGCCGCGTGCGCCCGGTCGCCGAAGCCGCCGATGAGGAAGTACATCGGGATCAGCATGGCTTCGAAGAAGATGTAGAAGAGGAAGACGTCGGTGGCCTCGAAGGAGAGCACCACCATCGCCTCGACCAGCAGGATCAGCGCGAAGAAGCCCTGGGTGGGCCGCCAGCGCCGGTTGGGGTCGGGCCCCTCCAGCGGGTCGGCGTCGTGCCAGCCGGCGAGCATCACGAACGGGATCAGCAACGCGGTCAGCGCGACCATGACGACCGCGATGCCGTCGACTCCCAGGTCGTAGTGGAGGCCGAAGCTCTTCACCCAGGTGTGCGACTCGGTGAGCTGGTAGCGGTCGCCGTGCGGATCGAACCGCACCATCGCGACGATCGCCAGCACCAGCGTGCCCAGCGAGAAGGCCAGTGCCGTGTACTTGGCGGCGGCCCTGCGCGCGGCGGGCACCGCGGCGGTGGCGACGGCGCCGACCGCGGGCAGTACCGCGGTGGTGGTCAGCAGAGGAAACGACATGAGCTATCAGACCGCCCTCATGAGAAGGGTCGCGGCGACCACCACCGCGGTACCGCCGAGCATGGAGACGGCGTACGACCTGACGTAGCCGTTCTGGAGCCGGCGCAGCCGCCCCGACAGGCCGCCGACGGAGGCGGCCGTGCCGTTGACGACGCCGTCGACCAGGGAGTGGTCGAGGTAGACCAGCGAGCGGGTCAGGTGCTCGCCGCCCCGCACCAGCACCACGTGGTTGAAGTCGTCCTGGAGCAGGTCGCGGCGGGCCGCCCGGGTGGCCAGGCTGCCGCGCGGCGCGACCGCCGGCACCGGCCTGCGCCCGTACATCAGCCAGGCGATGCCGACGCCGACCACCAGGCAGACCATGGTGGCGGCGGTGACGGTGCCGGCGCTCACCGGCGAGTCGCCCTCGCTGTGCCCGGTGACCGGCTCCAGCCACTTCAGGAACGAGGAGTTGATGCTGAAGGCGGCGCCGGCGAAGACCGAGCCGAGGGCGAGGATCATCATCGGGACGGTCATCGACTTCGGCGACTCGTGCGGGTGCGGCTCGTGGCCCTCCGCGTCCGGCACCCAGCGCTTCTCGCCGAAGAAGGTCATCAGCATCACCCGCGTCATGTAGAACGCGGTGACCGCGGCGCCCAGCAGGGCCGCGCTGCCGAGGATCCAGCCCTCGGTGCCGCCCTTGGCGTACGCCGCCTCGATGATCTTGTCCTTGGAGAAGAAGCCGGACAGCCCCGGGAAGCCGATGATCGCCAGGTAGCCCAGGCCGAAGGTGACGAAGGTGATCGGCATGTACGTGCGCAGGCCGCCGTAGCGGCGCATGTCCACCTCGTCGTTCATCCCGTGCATCACCGAGCCGGCCCCGAGGAACAGCCCGGCCTTGAAGAAGCCGTGCGTGACCAGGTGCATGATCGCGAAGACGTAGCCGATCGGGCCGAGCCCGGCGGCCATGATCATGTAGCCGATCTGCGACATCGTGGAGCCGGCGAGCGCCTTCTTGATGTCGTCCTTGGCGCAACCGACGATCGCACCGAAGAGCAGCGTGACCGCGCCGACGGTGACCACCGCGGTCTGCGCGTCCGGCGCCGCGTCGAAGATCGCGCCCGAGCGGACGATCAGGTAGACGCCCGCGGTCACCATGGTCGCGGCGTGGATCAGGGCCGAGACTGGGGTCGGGCCCTCCATCGCGTCGCCGAGCCAGGACTGGAGCGGCACCTGAGCCGACTTGCCGCACGCGGCGAGCAGCAGCATGAAGCCGATGCCGGTGACGGTGGCGTGCTGGGTGGCCGAGGCACCCGCGGCGGCCGGCAGCACGTCGGCGAAGGCGAACGACCCGAAGGTGGTGAACATCAGCATGATGCCGATGGACAGCCCCATGTCGCCGACCCGGTTGACCAGGAACGCCTTCTTCGCGGCGGTCGCCGCGCTCGGCTTGTGCTGCCAGAAGCCGATCAGCAGGTAGGACGCCAGCCCGACGCCCTCCCACCCCGCGTACAGCAGCAGGTAGTTGTCGGCGAGCACCAGCAGCAGCATCGCCGCGAGGAAGAGGTTGAGGTAGCCGAAGAAGCGGCGGCGGCGCTCGTCGTGCTCCATGTAGCCGATCGAGTAGATGTGGATCAGGGTGCCCACACCGGTGATCAGCAGGACGAACGTCATCGAGAGCTGGTCGAGCTGGAAGCCGACCTGGGCCTGGAAGCCCTCCACCGGCACCCAGGTGAACAGGTGCGCGTGCAGGGCGCGGTCGTCGGCGTCCTTGCCGAGCATGTTGGCGAAGAGCACCACGCCGAGCACGAAGGACAGCAGCGCGAGCAGCGTGCCCAGCAGGTGGCCGCCGCGGTCGAGCCGGCGTCCGCCGGTGAGCAGGATGCCCGCGCCCAGCAGCGGCGCCGCGACGAGCAGTCCGATCAGGGTTTCCACGTCTCGCAGCCCCTTACAGCTTCATCAGGTTCGCGTCGTCGACCGAGGCCGAGTGGCGGGTTCGGTAGATCGACACGATGATCGCCAGGCCGACCACGACCTCGGCGGCCGCGACGACCATCGTGAAGAACGCGATGACCTGCCCGTCGAGGTTGCCGTGCAGCCGGGAGAAGGTGACGAACGCCAGGTTGCAGGCGTTCAGCATCAGCTCCACGCACATGAACACGACGATCGCGTTGCGCCGGACCAGCACGCCCGCCGCGCCGATGGTGAACAGCAGCGCCGCCAGGTAGAGGTAGTTCGCCGGGTTCACTTCGCACCCTCCTCCGCGGACGCCGGGGCCCGCTCGCCGTCCTGTGCCGGGCCGCCTCGTGCCGGGCCGGGCCGTACCGTGCCGGGCTGTACCGTGCCGGGCTGTTCCGGGGCCCTCTCCAGCCACTCGTCGGAGCGCTGGTCCAGCGCGGCCAGCCGCCGCATCGCGTCCCGCGACACGTCGCGGATCTGGCCGCGGTCGCGCAGCGTGGAGCTGACCGACAGGTCGGACGGCGAGCCGTCCGGCAGCAGCGCCGGCACGTCCACCGCGTTGTGCCGGGCGTAGGTGCCCGGCGCCGGCAGCGGGGTGACCTGGCGGCCCTCGCGGACCCGGGCCTCGGCCAGCTCGCGCTGGGTGCGGCGCTCCTCGGTCCGCTCCCGGTGGGTGAGCACCATCGCGCCGATCGCCGCGGTGATCAGCAGCGCGCCGGTGATCTCGAACGCCCACACGTACTTGGTGAACACCAGGTGGGCCAGGCCCTGGACGTTGCCGCCGTCCACCGCGTTGGCCGCGCCGGTGCCGGTGAAGGTGTCCAGGGAGGCGTTGGCGATGCCGGCGATCAGCAGGATGCCGAAGCCGAGGCCGCACAGCGCGGCCATCCAGCGCTGGCCCTTCAGCGTCTCCTTCAGCGAGTCGGCGGCGGTGATGCCGACCAGCATGACCACGAAGAGGAAGAGCATCATGATCGCGCCGGTGTAGACCACGATCTGCACCACGCCGAGGAAGTACGCGCCCTGGGCGAGGTAGAACACCGCGAGGATGATCATGGTGCCGGCCAGCGACAGCGCGCTGTGCACGGACTTCTTCATCAGCACGGTGCCGAGCGCGCCGAGCACGGCGACGGTGCCCAGCACCCAGAACTGCACGGCCTCGCCGGTGGAGGTCTGGTACGCGGCGGCGGCGAGCGGCAGCGACTGCATCGAGCCGGTCATGCCTCCTCCCCCGTTCCGGCCGGGGCGCTGCCGCCGGGGGCGACGGTCTCGGCCGCCTCCGGCTCGCCGGTGTACGGGTTCGTCGCCGGCGCCGACTCGTCGGGCCGCTCGCCCTTGGAGACGGCGACCTGCCGTACGGTGCCGGGCGCCGCCCCGGTGACCGCGCCGCGGTAGTAGTCGCCCTCGTCCGTACCGGGGAAGATCGAGTGCGGCGAGTCGACCATGCCCTCCTCCAGCCCGGCGAGCAGCTGCTCCTTGGTGAAGATCAGCGACTCGCGGGTGCGGTCGGCGAGTTCGTACTCGTTGGTCATGGTCAGCGCGCGGGTCGGGCACGCCTCGATGCACAGCCCGCACAGGATGCAGCGGGCGTAGTTGATCTGGTAGACGCGGCCGTAGCGCTCGCCCGGGGAGTAGCGCTCCTCGTCGGTGTTGTCCGCGCCCTCCACGTAGATCGCGTCGGCCGGGCAGGCCCAGGCGCACAGCTCGCAGCCGACGCACTTCTCCAGGCCGTCCGGGTGCCGGTTGAGCTGGTGGCGGCCGTGGAACCGCGGCGCGGTCGGCTTCTTGTACTCGGGGTACTGCTCGGTCAGCCGCTTCTTGAACATGGCCTTGAAGGTCACGCCGAAGCCCGCGACCGGGTCCAGGAACTCAGGCATCGCCGTCCTCCGTGTTCTCCGTCTGCGCGGCGTCCGGACCGGACGGACCGGGCGCGCCGGACGCACCAGGTGCGCCTACGAGTTGGGCCTGTGCACGGCTGGGCCGCCGCGGCACCCGCTCGGCCTGCTGGCCCGGCAGCGGCGGCACCGGATAGCCGCCCGCCATCGGGTCGAACCGCTGCTGCGGCGCGAGCGCGCCGCCGGCCGCGGACTCCTTGCGTTTCTCCTCGCGGTCCCGCATGACGTCGACGACCAGCGAGATCAGCAGCAGCGCGACGACCGCGCCGCCGACGTACAGCACGATCCTGGTGAAGTCGTAGTCCTGGTTGCGCATCGCCTTCACGGCGGCGACCAGCATCAGCCAGACCATCGAGATCGGGATGAGCACCTTCCAGCCGAGCTTCATCAGCTGGTCGTAGCGGACCCGGGGCAGGGTGCCGCGCAGCCAGATGAAGAAGAAGAGCAGCAACTGCACCTTGACGACGAACCAGAGCAGCGGCCACCAGCCGTGGTTGGCGCCGGTCCAGAAGGTGCTGATCGGCCAGGGCGCCCGCCAGCCGCCGAGGAAGAGCGTGGTGGCGACCGCGGAGACCGTCACCATGTTGACGTACTCGGCGAGCATGAACAGCGCGAACTTGATCGAGCTGTACTCGGTGTTGAAGCCGCCGACCAGGTCGCCCTCGGACTCCGGCATGTCGAACGGCGCCCGGTTGGTCTCGCCGATCATCGTGCAGATGTACACCAGGAACGACACCGGCAGCAGGATGATGTACCAGCGCCCGTTCTGCGCCTCGACGATGGTCGAGGTGGACATCGAACCGGAGTAGAGGAAGACCGCCGCGAAGGACAGGCCCATCGCGATCTCGTACGAGATCATCTGCGCGGAGGCGCGCAGGCCGCCCAGCAGCGGGTAGGTCGAGCCGGACGACCAGCCGGCGAGCACGATGCCGTAGATCCCGACGGACGCGGTGGCGAGGATGTAGAGGATGCCGATCGGCAGGTCGGTGAGCTGCATCGCGGTGCGGTGGCCGAAGACGGAGACCTCGTTGTCGGCCGGGCCGAAGGGGATCACCGCGAACGACATGAAGGCGGGGATCGCGGCCACGATCGGCGCGAGGACGAAGACCACCTTGTCCGCGCGCTTGACGTTGAGGTCCTCCTTGAGCATCAGCTTCACGCCGTCGGCGAGCGACTGGAGCATGCCCCAGGGGCCGTGCCGGTTCGGTCCGATCCGCAGTTGCATCCAGGCGACGACCTTGCGCTCCCACACGATGGAGAAGAGCACGGTCAGCATCGCGAAGGCGAAGCAGAAGACCGCCTTGACGACGATCAGCCACCACGGGTCGGTGCCGAAGAACGACAGGTTCTCCGTGGTGGCGGCGAGCTGGACGCCGCCGGTGGACAGGGCGGTCATGACTGGACCTCCGCACTGGGCGACGCGGTGAGCGAGACGACCTGGCCCGGGCGGGCGCCGGTGTCCGAGGCGACTCCGCCGCCGGCGGAGTTGAGCGGCACCCACACCACCCGGTCCGGCATCGGGGTGACGGCCAGCGGCAGCGCCACGCTGCCGGCCGGTCCGGCCACGGTGAGGACGTCGCCGTCGGCCGCCCCGACCTCCGCGGCGGTCGCGGCCGACAGCCGGGCGACGGCCGCGTGCCGGGTGGCGGCCAGCGCGTCGTCGCCGTCCTGGAGCCGGCCCTGGTCGAGCAGCAGCCGGTGGCCGGCGAGCACCGCCTGGCCCGCGGCGGGCCTGGGCAGCGGCACCGACGCCGCGGCGGGCGCGGCGGCACGGGAGCCGGACCAGCCGGCGAGGGCGTCGAGTTCGCGGCGCGCGGCGCGCACGTCGGACAGGCCGAGCGCGACGTCCATCGCGTCGGCGAGCATCGTCAGCACCCGGGCGTCGGGGAGCTGGTGCCGGGTGGTGGCCTGGTCGGGCTTGATCGCGGCCTCGAACATCCGCGCCCGGCCCTCCCAGTTGAGGAAGGTGCCGGACTTCTCGGCGACCGCGGCGACCGGCAGCACCACGTCGGCGCGGTCGGTGACCTCGCTCGGCCGCTGCTCCAGGCTGACCAGGAAGGCGACGTTGCCGAACGCGGCCCGGGCGGCCGCCGGGTCGGGCAGGTCCGCGACCTCGACGCCGCCGACGACCAGGGCGGCCAGCTCGCCGGTGGCCGCGGCCGTCAGGATCTCGCCGGTGTCGCGGCCGAACCGGGTCGGCAGGGCCGGCAGGCCCCACACCCGGGCGACCTCGTCGCGGCCGCGCGGGTCGGTGAGCGGGCGCCCGCCGGGCAGCAGCCCGGGCAGCACCCCCGCCTCGACCGCGCCGCGCTCGCCGGCCCGGCGCGGGATCCACGCGGTCCGCGCGCCGCTCGCCGCGGCCAGCCGCAGCACCCCGGTCAGGGCGCCCGGCACGGCCGCGAGCCGCTCGCCGACCAGGATCACCGAGCCGGGCGCGCGCAGCGCCTCCGCGGCCAGACGGCCGGCCTCGTCCAGACCGGCACTCCCCCTGCCCGCGGCGGAGGTGCCCCCACCGGCCAGCGCGTCCAGCCAGTCCGGCTCGGTGCCGGGCGCGGCCGGCAGCAGCACGCCGCCGGCCTTCTCCAGACCGCGCGAGGTGTGGGTGGCCAGCGCGAAGGTCTGCTGCCTGCTCTTGCGGTGGGCCTTGCGCAGCCGCAGGAAGACGCCGGGGGCCTCCTCCTCGGCCTCCAGGCCGGCCAGCAGCACGGTCGGTGCCTGTTCCAGGGCCCGGTTGGTCACCCCGGGGGTTCCCAGGTCGACGCCCTGGCCGGCCACGTGGGCGGCGAGGAAGTCGGCCTCCTCCTCGGAGTGCGGGCGGGCCCGGAAGTCCACGTCGTTGGTGCCCAGCGCCACCCGGGCGAACTTCCCGTAGGCGTAGGAGTCCTCGACGGTGAGCCGGCCGCCGGCCAGCACGGCGGCCCGGCCGTGCGCGGCGTTCAGCCCCGCGGCGGCCGCGGCGAGCGCCTCCGGCCAACTGGCGGGGGCGAGTTCACCGTCGGCGCCGCGGACCAGCGGGTGGGTGAGGCGCTCCGGCCGCTGCGCGTAGCGGAAGCCGAACCGGCCCTTGTCGCACAGCCACTCCTCGTTCACCTCCGGGTCGTTGGCGGCCATCCGCCGCATGACCTTGCCGCGCCGGTGGTCGGTGCGGGTGGCGCAGCCGCCCGCGCAGTGCTCGCACACCGACGGCGAGGAGACCAGGTCGAAGGGGCGCGAGCGGAACCGGTAGGCGGCGGAGGTGAGCGCGCCGACCGGGCAGATCTGGATGGTGTTGCCGGAGAAGTACGACTCGAACGGGTCGCCCTCGCCGGTCCCGACCTGCTGGAGCGCGCCGCGTTCGAGCAGCTCGATCATCGGGTCGCCGGCGATCTGCTGGCTGAAGCGGGTGCAGCGCGCGCACAGCACGCACCGCTCCCGGTCCAGCAGCACCTGCGCGGAGATCGGCACGGGCTTGGCGAAGGTGCGCTTGCGGCCCTCGAAGCGGGAGTCGGGGTCGCCGACCGACATCGCCTGGTTCTGGAGCGGGCACTCGCCGCCCTTGTCGCAGACCGGGCAGTCCAGCGGGTGGTTGATCAGCAGCAGTTCCATCACGCCGCGCTGCGCCTTCTCGGCGACCGGCGAGGTGAGCTGGGTGGTGATCACCATGCCGTCGGTGCAGGTGATGGTGCAGGAGGCGACCGGCTTGCGCTGGCCCTCGATCTCCACGATGCACTGGCGGCAGGCGCCGGCCGGGTCCAGCAGCGGGTGGTCGCAGAACCGGGGGATCTCGATGCCCAGTTGCTCGGCGGCGCGGATCACCAGGGTGCCCTTGGCCACCGAGATCGGGATGCCGTCGATGGTGACCGAGACCAGGTCCTCGGGGGGCGGCGCCGGCTGCGACCCGGAGGGGGCGTTCGTAGTGATGGTCACGCGTGGGCCTCCGTACGGGACTTGTCGGCCCAGGCGGTGGAGCGGGCCGGGTCGAAGGGGCAGCCTCCGCGCTCGATGTGCTCCTCGTACTCCGCGCGGAAGTACTTCAGGGAGGAGAAGATCGGGGCGGCGGCGCCGTCGCCGAGGGCGCAGAAGGACTTGCCGTTGATGTTGTCGGCGATGTCCTGGAGCTTGTCGAGGTCCTCCGGCCGGCCCTTGCCGGCCTCGATGTCGCGCAGGAGCTGGACCAGCCAGTAGGTGCCCTCGCGGCAGGGAGTGCACTTGCCGCACGACTCGTGCGCGTAGAACTCGGTCCAGCGGGTGACGGCGCGCACCACGCAGGTCGTCTCGTCGAAGCACTGGAGGGCCTTCGTGCCGAGCATGGAGCCGGCCGCGCCGACGCCCTCGTAGTCCAGCGGCACGTCGAGGTGCTCGTCGGTGAACATCGGGGTCGAGGAGCCGCCGGGGGTCCAGAACTTCAGCCGGTGGCCCGGCCGCATCCCGCCGCCCATGTCGAGCAGTTGGCGCAGCGTGATGCCGAGCGGGCCCTCGTACTGGCCGGGGCGGGCGACGTGGCCGGAGAGCGAGTAGAGCGTGAAGCCCGGGGACTTCTCGCTGCCCATGGAGCGGAACCACTCCTTGCCGCGCTGGATGATCGCGGGAACCGAGGCGATCGACTCCACGTTGTTCACCACGGTGGGGCAGGCGTACAGGCCCTCGACGGCGGGGAAGGGCGGCCGCAGCCGGGGCTGGCCGCGGCGGCCCTCCAGGGAGTCCAGCAGCGCGGTCTCCTCGCCGCAGATGTAGGCGCCGGCGCCGGCGTGCACGGTGACGTCGAGGTCGAAGCCGCTGCCCTTGATGTCCTTGCCGAGGTAGCCGGCGGCGTACGCCTCGCGGACCGCCTCGTGCAGCCGGCGCAGCACCGGGACCACCTCGCCGCGCAGGTAGACGAAGGCGTGGTGCGAGCGGATCGCGTAGCAGGCGATCACGATGCCCTCGATGAGGGAGTGCGGGTTGGCGAAGAGCAGCGGGATGTCCTTGCAGGTCCCCGGCTCGGACTCGTCGGCGTTCACCACCAGGTAGTGCGGCTTGCCGTCGCCCTGCGGGATGAACTGCCACTTCATGCCGGTGGGGAAGCCCGCGCCGCCGCGGCCGCGCAGTCCGGAGTCCTTGACGTACGCGATCAGGTCGTCCGGGGCCATCGCGAGCGCCTTGGTGAGCGCCTCGTACCCCTCGTGCCGGCGGTAGGTCTCCAGCGTCCACGACCGCGGGTCGTCCCAGAACGCCGACAGTACGGGCGCGAGCAGCTTCTCGGCCGGTTCGACGGTCATCACTCGCCCTCCTCCTCGGTGGCGTGGTCCTGCGCGTGTTCGGCGACCGGGTCCGCGGGGTGGGCGGGGTCGGACTCGGCGGTCTGCCGCGGTGCGTCGTGCGAGCTGGGGTGCTGCGCGGGCGACGGCGAGGTGGCGGTGTCGTGCGCCCCGGGGTCGTCGGCCGGCGAGGCGTCGCGCTGGCCGACCACCTTCGGCGACGGCAGCTCCCCGCGGTGCAGCCGCAGGCCCGCCAGGGAGGCGGGGCCGGCGCCGCCGGTCGCCTCGACCGCGCCCTCGCGCTCGTCGGGGAAGCCGGCCAGGATGCGCGCGGTCTGCCGGTAGGTGCACAGCGGGGCGCCGCGGGTCGGCCGGACCTCGCGGCCGGCGATCAGGTCGTCGACCAGGCGCTTGGCGGACTCGGGCGTCTGGTCGTCGAAGAACTCCCAGTTGACCATCACCACGGGCGCGAAGTCGCAGGCCGCGTTGCACTCGATGTGTTCGAGGGTGACCTTGCCGTCCTGCGTGGTCTCGTCGTTGCCCACCCCGAGGTGCTGTTGCAGTTCCTCGAAGATCGCGTCGCCGCCCATCACGGCGCACAGCGTGTTGGTGCAGACGCCGACCTGGTACTCGCCGGAGGGCTTGCGCCGGTACATCGTGTAGAAGGTGGCGACCGCGGTGACCTCGGCGGTGGTCAGGCCCAACTGCTCGGCGCAGAACCGGATGCCGGTGCGGGTGACGTACCCCTCCTCGGACTGCACCAGGTGCAGCAGCGGCAGCAGCGCGCTGCGCGAGCCGGGGTAGCGGGCGATCACCTCCTTGGCGTCGGTCTCCAGCCGGGCCCGGACGTCGGCCGGGTAGTCGGGGGCGGGCATCTCGGGGATTCCCAGGGACACCCCCTGGGAGCCGCCTGCCTGTGCGGGCTCAGTCATCGGTCGACACCTCCCATCACGGGGTCGATGGACGCCACGGCGACGATGACGTCGGCGACCTGGCCGCCCTCGCACATCGCGGCCATGGTCTGCAGGTTGGTGAAGGACGGGTCGCGGAAGTGCACCCGGTACGGGCGGGTGCCGCCGTCGCTGACGACGTGCACGCCCAGTTCGCCCTTGGCCGACTCGACGGCGGAGTACGCCTGCCCCGGCGGTACCCGGAAGCCCTCGGTGACCAGCTTGAAGTGGTGGATCAGGGCCTCCATGGAGGTGCCCATGATCTTCTTGATGTGGTCGAGGGAGTTGCCCATGCCGTCCGGGCCGAGCGCGAGCTGCGCCGGCCAGGCGATCTTCTTGTCCTCGACCATCACCGGTCCGGGGGCCAGCCGGTCCAGGCACTGCTCGACGATCCGCAGGCTCTGGTACATCTCCTCCAGGCGGACCCGGAAGCGGCCGTAGGAGTCGCAGGTGTCGGTGGTCGGCACCTCGAAGTCGTAGTTCTCGTAGCCGCAGTACGGGTCGGACTTGCGCAGGTCGTGCGGGAGTCCGGCGGCGCGCAGGATCGGGCCGGTGGCGCCGAGCGCCATGCAGCCGGTCAGGTCCAGGTAGCCGACGTCCTGCATCCGGCCCTTGAAGATCGGGTTGCCGGTGGCGAGCTTGTCGTACTCCGGCAGGTTCTTCCGGAACTTCTTCACGAACTCGCGGATCTGGTCGACCGCGCCGGGCGGCAGGTCCTGGGCGAGGCCGCCGGGGCGGACGTAGGCGTGGTTCATCCGCAGGCCGGTGACCAGCTCGAAGATGTCGAGGATGTACTCGCGGTCGCGGAAGCCGTAGATCATGATGGTGGTGGCGCCCAGTTCCATGCCGCCGGTGGCGATGCACACCAGGTGCGAGGAGATCCGGTTGAGCTCCATCATCAGCACCCGGATGACGCTGGCCCGGTCCGGGATCTGGTCGGTGATGCCGAGCAGCTTCTCCACCGCGAGGCAGTAGGCGGTCTCGTTGAACAGCGGCGTGAGGTAGTCCATGCGCGTCACGAAGGTGGACCCCTGGGTCCACGTCCGGAACTCCATGTTCTTCTCGATGCCGGTGTGCAGGTAGCCGATGCCGGAGCGGGCCTCGGTGACCGTCTCGCCGTCGATCTCCAGGATCAGCCGGAGCACACCGTGGGTGGACGGGTGCTGCGGGCCCATGTTGACGATGATCCGCTCGTCATCGGCCTTGCCCACGGTCTCGGCGAGTTCGTCCCAGTCCCCGCCGGTGACGGTGAACACCCGGCCCTCGGTGGTCTCCCGCTCCTCCGCCTGCTGCGGAGCCGTGTATCCGTAACTCATGAGTACGACCTCCGCTGGTCGGGAGCCGGGATCTGGGCACCCTTGTACTCGACGGGGATGCCGCCGAGCGGGTAGTCCTTGCGCTGCGGGTGGCCGGGCCAGTCGTCCGGCATCATGATCCGGGTGAGCGCGGGGTGGCCGTCGAAGACGATGCCGAAGAAGTCGTAGGTCTCGCGCTCGTGCCAGTCGTTGGTCGGGTAGACCGTGACCAGCGACGGGACGTGCGGGTCGGCGTCCGGCGCGCTGGTCTCCAGCCGCAGGACGCGGCCGTGGGTGAGCGAGCGCAGGTGGTACACCGCGTGCAGCTCGCGGCCCTTGTCGCCCGGGTAGTGCACGCCGCTGACGCCGGTGCACAGCTCGAAGCGCAGCGCGGGGTCGTCGCGCAGCGTGCGGGCGACCCGGACCAGGTGCTCGCGGGCGATGTGGAAGGTCAGCTCGCCGCGGTCGACGACGGTCTTCTCGATCGCCTCGCCCGGCGGCAGCCCCTGCTCCTCCAGGGCGCCCTCCAGCTCGTCGGCGATCTCGTCGAAGGGCTCGCCGTAGGGGCGGTTGGCCGCGCCCGGCAGCCGGACGGTGCGGACCAGGCCGCCGTAGCCGCTGGTGTCGCCGCCGTTGGCGGCGCCGAACATCCCGGTGCGCACGCCGATCACCTCGCCGGCGTCGTGGCGCTGGGCCGGCACGCCCTCGGCGGGCTCCTCGGGCAGGTCGGGCGGGTTCGGGGTGGCGGTCATCGCAGGAGCCCCTTCATCTCGATGGTCGGGAGCGCCTTGCGCGCCGCCTCCTCCGCCTCGCGGGCGGCGGCCTCGCGGTTCACGCCGAGCTTGCCGTGCTGGATCTTCTCGTGCAGCTTGAGGATCGCGTCGAGGAGCATCTCGGGGCGCGGCGGGCAGCCGGGCAGGTAGATGTCGACGGGCACCACGTGGTCGACGCCCTGCACGATCGCGTAGTTGTTGAACATGCCGCCGCTGGAGGCGCACACGCCCATCGAGATGACCCACTTGGGGTTCGGCATCTGGTCGTAGACCTGGCGCAGCACCGGCGCCATCTTCTGGCTCACCCGGCCGGCCACGATCATCAGGTCGGCCTGCCGCGGCGATCCACGGAAGACCTCCATGCCGAACCGGGCCATGTCGTACCGCCCGGCGCCGGTGGTCATCATCTCGATGGCGCAGCAGGCCAGGCCGAAGGTGGCCGGGAAGACCGATGCCTTACGCACCCAGCCCGCCGCGGTCTCCACCGTCGTCAGCAGGAATCCGCTCGGCAGTTTCTCTTCGATACCCATGGGTTGCTCCTGGTCTCCTCGGTCCCCTGGTCGCCGTCAGTTGCCGGAACTGCTAGTCCCACTCCAGGCCGCCGCGCCTCCAGACGTAGGCGTAGGCGACGAAGACGGTGAGCACGAAGAGGAGCATCTCGACGAGCCCGAACATCCCCAGCCGGTCGAAGGTGACCGCCCAGGGATAGAGGAAGACGATCTCGATGTCGAAGACGATGAAGAGCATCGCCGTCAGGTAGTACTTGATCGGGAAGCGGCCACCGCCGGCCGGCTGCGGAGTGGGCTCGATGCCGCACTCGTAGGCTTCCAACTTGGCCCGGTTGTACCGTTTCGGCCCGATGATCGAGGCCATGAAAACGGAGAAGATCGCGAAGCCGGCCGCGAGGCCGCCCAGCACGAGGATGGGCGCGTAGGCGTTCACCGTCCCCCGCTCCTTCCAGTCGACTGTGACTGATGTACGGACCGTGCCCGGACCGGCGCACCACGTCACGAAGGCGCGAAGATCGCGGCCATGTGAGGCAGTTCACAAGCCCAAGCCGCCTGCATACTATGCCTCCCGGTCTGTGATCTGCGACACGGGGGTCAGCACCGACTTTGTGATCTCCACCACCTGACGAACGATCATCACGTCGGACGAGCGGTGATCTTGCGGCGGATGGCACCCGAACCATCACCTGACGTCACATCCACGGGCGTCTTCGCTGGTCAGAGCCGCGATTCCACTACCAGACAGTGGACGTTACAGGCAAATTGGCGATGGACCGAACGACGTGATAGCGCCACCCGATCGACCCGGCCGGCCCGCCGATCCCCTGGAACGGGGCGCGTGAACGCGTGCACGAGCACATACGGAACCGGAGCTGTGAAAACGGATCAAAGCACTCGTCAGGCAAGATCACGAATCGGGCAATTGAGCCGTGCGCACGTCAACTGTGGCGCATCCCACCTTTATTGAACGGAACCATTCGTTCCTGATAGCCAGAGACGCATGTCCCCGAACACAACCCGGACACAGCTGTCCGACACGCAACCCCATACCGGCCGCCGACGGCACGCGGCGCCCCGTGACCCGAACTGGGTTCGCCGGGCCGGACTCGTCGGCGGTGTCGTCAGCGCGTTCGCCCTGTGCGGCGCGGCCGCTCCGGCCATGGCCGATACCACGCACCACACCACCGCGGCCGCCCGGGCGGCCACCGCGCAGGACACCCGCTCCGCGCACGAGCCCGACGCCCGCGCGGCCACGCTGTCCACGGCGGCCTCCGCCCAGCAGGCCGTCGCCGCCCTGGAACGCGAAGCGCTGGCCGCCGCCCTGTCCGCGGACCAGGAGAAGGCCGCCGCCGACGCGGCGAAGACCGCCGCCAAGGCCCACAAGGCCGCGCTGCGGAAGGCCGAGGCGGCCGCGAAGGCGGCCAGGGCCCGAGCCGCTTCGCGCGCCGGCGGCAGCACCGGGTCCGGCTCGTCCGGGCAGGACTCGGCCACCGCGACGCCGACCGCGACCACGACGTCCACCACGACGTCCACCACGCCCGTCGCCGCGGCCTCGTCCAGCAAGGTCGACCGGCTGATCGCGTTCCTGAAGTCCCAGATCGGCAAGCCCTACGTGTACGGCGCCAGCGGTCCCGACTCCTACGACTGCTCGGGCCTGACCCAGGCGGCGTTCGCCTCCGTGGGCGTCGACATCCCGCGGACCTCGCAGGAGCAGTCGACCGCCGGCACGCCCGTCTCGATCTCCGCCCTCCAGCCCGGCGACCTCGTCTTCTGGGGCGGCGAGGGCAGCGCCTACCACGTGGGCGTCTTCATCGGCGACGGCCAGTACCTGGACGCGGCCAACCCGTCCACGCCGGTCGCCATCCACCAGCTCGCGGACTACATGCCCGACTGGGCGGTCGACGTCCTCTGAGCCGCGCTCCCCGCGCGCCCCTCGCACCGCTCCCCCGACAACGGCGGGAGGCGGCCGCGCCATGCCCCGACCAGGCTCGGCGCGGCCGCCTCCCGCCGGTTCGTGCGCGGTTGTTCCCCGTCTGCCGGACGCCCGGGGTCACGGACGCCCGGGCCGCCGGGAGCGGGTGGCGGGGCGCCGCGGTCAGGCGCGCGGGGTGATCTTGGTGAGGCCGTTGATGATGCGGTCCATCGCGTCGCCGCCGGTGGGGTCGGTGAGGTTGGCCAGCAGCTTCAGGCAGAAGCGCATCAGCATCGGGTGGGTCAGGCCGCGCTGGGTGCAGAGCTGGAGGACCTTCGGGTTGCCGATCAGCTTCACGAAGGCGCGGCCGAGGTTGTAGTAGCCGCCGTAGGTGTCCTTGAGGATGCGCGGGTAGGCGGCGAGCGCGAGTTCGCGCTGCGCGGCGCCGGCCCGCGCGTGCGCCTGGGTGATCACGTCGGCCGCGAGCTGGCCGGATTCCATCGCGTAGGCGATGCCCTCGCCGTTGAACGGGTTGACCAGCCCGCCGGCGTCGCCGACCAGCAGCAGGCCGCGGGTGTAGTGCGGCTGGCGGTTGAAGGCCATCGGCAGCGCGGCGCCGCGGATCGGCCCGGTCATGTTCTCCGGGGTGAAGCCCCAGTCCTCGGGCATGGAGCCGACCCACGCCTTGAGCACCTCGCGCCAGTCCAGCTCGCGGAAGGCCGCCGAGGAGTCGAGGATGCCCAGGCCCACGTTGGAGGTCCCGTCGCCGAGGCCGAAGATCCAGCCGTAGCCGGGGAGCTGGCGGGGCGCGGCGCCGCGCCGGTCCCACAGCTCCAGCCAGGATTCGAGGTAGTCGTCCTCGTGCCGGGGCGAGGTGAAGTACGTCCGCACCGCGACGCCCATCGGGCGGTCGTCGCGCCGGTGCAGGCCCATCGCCAGCGACAGCCGGGTGGAGTTGCCGTCCGCGGCGACCACCAGCGGCGCGTGGAAGGCGGCCGGGGTCTTCTCCTCGCCGAGCTTGGTGGTGACGCCGGTGATCCGCCCGGTGCGCTCGTCGACGATCGGCGCTCCCACGTTGCACCGCTCGTACAGCCGGGCGCCGGCCTTGACGGCCTGCTGGGCGAGCAACTGGTCGAAGTCGTCGCGCCGGCGCACCAGTCCGTAGTCCGGGTAGGCGGCCAGCTCCGGCCAGTCCATCTCCAGCCGCATGCCGCCGCTGATGATGCGCAGGCCCTTGTTGCGCAGCCAGCCCGCCTCCTCCGAGACGTCGATGCCCATCTGGACGAGCTGTTTGGTGGCGCGCGGGGTCAGCCCGTCGCCGCAGACCTTCTCGCGCGGGAAGGCGGTCTTCTCCAGCAGCAGGACGTCGAGGCCGGACTTGGCCAGGTAGTAGGCGGTCGTCGAACCGGCGGGACCGGCGCCGACGACGATCACGTCGGCGCTGCGCTCGGACAGGGCGGTGTCGGTCACGTGGGCTCTCCCGGTTCGGCGTGGGGCTGTTGCCGGCGCTGGACGCCGGCAGCGGACGTCATGCCGAGTGTATGAGGCCGCCGCTCCGTGCGGAGCGGCGGCTCTCGGGGGGACGGCCCGTCAGCGGTGGTCGGGCGGCTGCTTGCGCAGCCGGTCCGGCTCCACCACGCCGAGGTCGTGCACGGTGGGCTCCGCGGGCCCGGCCGGGCCGGGCGGCTGCGGCGGACCGTACGCCCCGGCCGGCGGGGCGGGTTGCGGCGGGACCACGGCACCGGGCGCGCCGGGCGCACCGGTGGGCGCGGCGCCCGGGGCGGCACCGTACGCCCCGCCGTACGTCCCGCCGGGGGCGTACGGGGACGGGGCGCCCGCTTCCGCGTACGCCGCCGGCGGCATCCGGCCGCCGAACACCCGCCAGACGTAGGGCGCCACCAGCACGCCGCCGAACGTCCACAGCAGGCCGAGCCCGAGCAGTTGCGGCACTTCGGTGTGCGCGCTGGAGTGCTCGAGCACACCGCCGAGGCCCGAGCCCTCGTCGCCGCCGGTGTGCGCGCCGCTGACCGCGGCCAGGACCACCAGCAGGACCGTGAACAGCGCGGCCACCGCGAACTGCTCGGGCCGGCCGCGGTTGCGCCGGACCGCGAGCACCCCGATCAGCAGCGCGCAGCACAGCCCGCCCGCGACGGTGCCGGCCACCGACCAGCCGCCCCACACGTGGTCGAGGTCCCCCAGCCCGAAGGAGACGTGCCGGGCGGACGAACCCTCGCCGGTGCCGAGCCGGAACGGCGCGCCCCAGCCCAACCCCAGCCCGGACACACCCAGGTTGACCAGCAGCAGCGCGGCCGCGGCCACGCCCCACCCGGTGAGGTCGTGGTAGTGCGCGGCCGCGATCACGAAGACCGCGACCCCGGCGACGAACAGGGTGGCCAGCAGGGCGATCGCCGTGGTGGCCGCCACCCGGTAGGTGGCCGCGGCGCCGGGCCGCGCGGCCAGCCAGCCGTTGAGCGCCGGGCGGCACAGCACGACCAGCGCGGTCACCAGGCTGAGCACGAAGGTCCACAGCGCGGCGAGGAACGGCGCGGTGGTGAAGTGCGCGACGCCGATGTGGGGTTCGGCGAAGAAGCCGATGGCGAGCACCGCGGCGGCGGCGAGCAGCGCGACGCGCACGGCGGCGGCCGCGCTGTCGGCGGTCGCCTCCGGAGCGGCGCCCGCGGCGGCGGCAGCGCCGAGCTGCCGCCGGCGCAGCGCGCGCAGGCCGAGCACCAGCACCAGGACCCAGACCAGGGTGACGGTCCAGGGCAGCACCGAGAACGAGGCGTGGAGGGTGTGCGAGTGGCCGTCGCCGCCGCTGCCGCTCATCGTGTAGCCGATGTCGCTGCCGTCGGCGCCGTCGGAGCCGCTGTCGTAGCCGTCGCTGCCGTCGTCGTAGCCGTCGGACCCGTCGCTGTCGTAGCCGTCCGAGCCGTCCGTGTCGTAGCCGTCGCTTCCGTCGTCGAACCCGTCCGACCCGTCGTCGAACCCGTCGGAACCGTCGTCGTAACCGTCCGACCCGTCGTCGAACCCGTCGCTGCCGCCGTCCGACCCGTCGTCGAACCCGTCGCTGCCGCCGTCGGAGAAGTCGAAGCCGTCACTGCCGCCGTCGGACGGGTCGTCGTCGCCGTCCCCGTCGTCCGAGTCGCCGAACACGTCGTCGTCGGTGTAGGTCGTGCTCGCGTGGAGGTTCCCGCCCAGGCCCTGGACCAGCGCCGCGAGGGCGGCCCGGGTGCGGGTGGCCATGCCGATGGTGCCGCTGGGCAGCGCCGCGCCCGCGGCGCCCGCTATCGCCAGGGCGGCCGCGACCACGGTGAGCGCCGGGCCGAGCGCGACCAGCAGCGGTCCCTCCCAGCGGCCGGTGAACACCCGGCGCACGAACACCGCGGCGGGCGAGGGTCCGACCGGCGCGGGCGGCGGGTAGCCCGGCCCGAAGCCGGGCGGCCCGGACGGCCCGGGCGGCAGCGGCACCTGCCCGGGCGGGGCGCCGTACGGCGGTGGTGGGGGTGGCGGCGGAGGCGACCCGACCTGCGGGGGCGCGGGCGCCGCCGTCGGGGGCTGCGCCGGGAGCGAGGGCGCGGTCAGGTCTCGGCCGCAGCGCGGGCAGAAGCGGTTGCCCTCCGCCTCGGCGACCTGGTTCCCGCAAGCGGGGCAGAAGGGCATCGGCAACTCCGGGGCATGGCGGGGCTGCTGTCCCCCCGCGGACAAGGCAGCATACGGCCCCTACCGGCCACAACCACCCGGAACGTCGGACTCCGGTTCGGGGGAGGGGAGGTCAGGCCCGCCCGTTCGTCCCCCGGTGCAGCGCCACGATCCCGCCGGTCAGGTTCCGCCAGGCCACGCCCGCCCAGCCCGCGTCCTTCAACCGCCCGGCCAGCGCCCGCTGGTCGGGCCAGGCGCGGATGGACTCGGCGAGGTACACGTAGGCGTCCGGGTTGCTGCTCACCCTGGTCGCCACCGGGGGCAGCGCGCGCATCAGGTACTCCGTGTACACGGTGCGCAGCGGCCGGAGCGTCGGATGGCTGAACTCGCAGATCACCAGGCGCCCGCCGGGCCTGGCCACCCGCCGCATCTCGCGCAGCGCCGCGTCGACGTCCTGCACGTTGCGCAGCGCGAAGGAGATGGTCACCGCGTCGAACACCCCGTCCGCGAACGGCAGCCGGGTCGCGTCGCCCGCGGTGAGCGGCAGTTCGGGGTGGCGGCCCTTGCCCTCGCGCAGCATGCCGAGGGAGAAGTCGCACGGTACGACGTACGCGCCGGCGGCCGCGAAGGGCAGCGACGAGGTCGCGGTGCCCGCGCCGAGGTCGAGCACCCGCTCCCCCGGCCGCACGTCGAGCGCCTGCGCCACGGCCCGCCGCCACAGGCGGGTCTGGCCGAGCGACAGCACGTCGTTCGTCAGGTCGTACTTCGCCGCCACGCCGTCGAACATCGCGGCGACGTCCTGCGGCTGCTTCTCCAGCGAGGCCCGTGTCACCCGCACCACCCTACGGGGTGCGCCGCCGGCCGCCCGCCCGGCCCCGCCGTGCCCCGGCACACCGCCCGGCGGCGGGCCGGCCCCGCGGCGCGGGGGCTCAGCGGGCGTCGAGGAGCTTGAGTTCGGGGTGCGCGGTGCCGCCCTCGATCGCGGTCGAGGACAGGTGCGAGACGACGTGGTCGTCGACCGGGTCGTTCGCCGGGTCGTCGTGGACCACGAGGTGCTCGTAGGTGGTCGCGCGCTGCGCGGGCACGCGCCCGGCAGCGCGGATCAGGTGGATCAGCTCCATCCGGTTGGAGCGGTGCTTCGCCCCGGCCGAGGAGACCACGTTCTCCTCCAGCATGACCGAGCCGAGGTCGTCGGCGCCGTAGTGCAGCGAGAGCTGGCCGACCTCCTTGCCGGTGGTCAGCCAGGACCCCTGGATGTGGGCGACGTTGTCCAGGAAGAGCCGCGCGATCGCGATCATCCGCAGGTACTCGAAGAGGGTCGCCTGCGTCTGCCCCTTCAGGTGGTTGTTCTCCGGCTGGTAGGTGTACGGGATGAAGGCCCGGAACCCGCCGGTGCGGTCCTGCACGTCGCGGATCATCCGCAGGTGCTCGATCCGCTCCGCGTTCGTCTCACCGGTGCCCATGAGCATGGTCGTGGTGGACTCCACGCCCAGGCGGTGGGCCGTCTCCATGATCTCCAGCCACCGCTCGCCGGACTCCTTCAGCGGCGCGATCGCCTTCCGCGGCCGCTCCGGCAGGAGTTCGGCGCCGGCGCCGGCGAACGAGTCGAGCCCGGCGGCGTGGATGCGGCGGATCGCCTCCTCCGCGCTGACCCCGGAGACCCGCGCCATGTGGTCGATCTCCGACGCACCGAGCGAGTGGATCACAAGCTGCGGGAACTCGCGCTTGATCGCGGCGAAGTGCTCCTCGTAGTACTCGACGCCGTAGTCCGGGTGGTGGCCGCCCTGGAACATGATCTGGGTGCCGCCGAGTTCGACGGTCTCCGCGCAGCGGCGCAGGATGTCGTCGAGCCCGCGGCTCCAGCCCTTCGCGGTGTCCTTGGGCGCCGCGTAGAACGCGCAGAACTTGCACGCGGTGACGCAGACGTTCGTGTAGTTGATGTTGCGCTCGATGATGTACGTCGCGATGTGCTCGGTGCCGGCGAACCGCCTGCGCCGCACCGCGTCGGCCGCGGCCCCCAGCGCGTGCAGCGGCGCGGACCGGTAGACGTCGAGCGCCTCCTCCGGGGTGATCCTGCCCCCTGCGGCGGCGCGGTCGAGGACGGCTGCGAGGTCGGTCGGAGAGGTCACCGTGGCAGGCCCTTCGGAGGACGGGATCGGACCGGTTCAGCGTACGCCAGGGGTCGGCGGTGCCCTCACCGGTGCCGTACGGGAGGAGATGGGCGCCCCTCGGCCGCGCGCGGACGGCGGCGCCCGGCGCCCGGCCCGGCGGGAGCGTCGGGCCGGGCGGCCGGGCACGTCGGCACCGGCGCGGCAGAGCCGGGTGGAGCGTCGGACGGGGCCGGGCGGGGCGGGATGGGACGGTCAGGCCGGGGGCAGCAGGTCGACGCCCGCACCCGGCGGGAAGCCGACGCGACGTGCGAACTCGGAGATGCCGGCCTGCTGGGGCGCGCCGAGGGAGAAGTCCAGCGTGGTGAAGTAGTTGCGCAGCAGGTCCTCGTCGAACGCCTCCCAGCGCGCCGCCTGTTCGGCGACCTTGTCGACCTCCACCAGGGAGAGGTCGCGGGAGGCGAGGAACGCCCGGTGCACGTCGCGCACGGCGTCGGGGTGCGCGGCGAGGTAGTCCCGCCGGGTCGCCCAGACGGCGAAGACGAAGGGCAGCCCGGTCCAGTCCTTCCACATCTGCCCGAGGTCGTGGACGGCCAGCCCGAGCCGGGGCGCGTCGTGCAGGGAGGCGCGCAGGGCGGCGTCGCCGATCAGCACCGCGGCCTCGGCCTCCTGCATCATCAGCGAGAGGTCGGGCGGGCAGCGGTAGTACTCGGGGCTGACGCCGTACCGCTCGGCGAGCAGCAGCTCGGCGAGGCGCACGGAGGTGCGGCTGGTGGAGCCGAGCGCCACCCGCTGGCCGTCCAGCCGGTCCAGCGGGAGCTGGCTGACGATGACGCACGACATCACCGGGCCGTCGCAGCCCACCGCGATGTCGGGCAGCGCCACGAGCCGGTCAGCGTGCTTGAGGTACTCCATGAGGGTGATCGGGCCGATGTCCAGATCGCCGTCGACGAGCTGGGCGCTGAGCTTCTCCGGGGTGTCCTTCGTCAGCTCCACGTCCAGCAGCGCACCGGTCCTGGCCAGTCCCCAGTACAGCGGGGTGCAGTTCAGGAACTGGATGTGGCCGACCCGGGGGCGGACCCGGTCGCTGTCGCTTTCACGCGCGGTTGTGTCCATATGCCGGACGCTACTCCTGGGTCCGCGCGGCGCTGTGCGGGGGTGCCCCGGCAAGCCGTAGGAAGGATCTTGCAACCCTTCCGTGCCCCGGCCCCCCATGCTAGGCTCGACGCAAGTTGCAGTTTGGTTTCCTTGCAGTACAAGGCCTGCGGATCATGTAACCCGCGGGCTTTTGTAGTTTTCAGACTTCGCAGTTGCAGGTTCTGGAGCAGGGCAACCCTTTGGGCCCAAGGAGGGCTTTATGGCTACCGGAACCGTGAAGTGGTTCAACGCTGAAAAGGGCTTCGGCTTCATCGCCCAGGACGGCGGCGGCCCGGATGTCTTCGTTCACTACTCCGCGATCAACGCGACCGGCTTCCGCTCCCTCGAGGAGAACCAGCCGGTGACCTTCGACGTCACCCAGGGCCCGAAGGGCCCGCAGGCGGAGAACGTCACCCCGAACTAGTCCTCCACTAGATCGGTCGGACAGCGGCGCGATCGCGCCCAGAACCTGCAGTACCAAGGGGCCCCGCATCTGATGCGGGGCCCCTGCCTTTTTCCTTCCGCCCTCTCGCCTCCGGGCGGGGCCGGTCGGCCGGCCTACCTGCGGCGGTAGAGGTCCTCAATGGTGTCGGCGAAGTCCGCCGCGACCGCGGAGCGCTTGAGCTTCATCGACGGGGTGAGGTGGCCGCTCTCCTCCGTGAAGTCCACCGGCAGCACCCGGAAGGCCCGGATCGACTCGGCACGGGACACCGTGGAGTTCGCGTCGTCCACCGCCTTCTGCAGGTCGGCGAGCAGGTCGGGATCGGTGACGAGGTCGGCGGAGGGCACCCCCTCCTTGCGCCGCATCCGCCGCCAGTGCGTGAGGCCGTCCGCCTCCAGCGTGATCAGCGCGGTCACGAACGGCCGGTTGTCGCCGACCACCATGCACTGGCCGACCAGCGGGTGGGCCCGCAGCCGGTCCTCCAGCGGCGCCGGCGCCACGTTCTTGCCGCCCGCCGTGATCAGGATCTCCTTCTTCCGGCCGGTGATCCGCAGGTACCCGTCCTCGTCCAGCTCGCCGATGTCCCCGGTGGGGAACCAGCCGTCCACGTGCGGCACCCCGCCGGCGTGGTTCCAGTAGCCGGTGAAGACCTGCCCGCCGCGCAGCAGCACCTCGCCGTCCTCGGCGATCCGCACCGCGGTGCCCGGCAGCGGCTGCCCCACGGTGCCCAGCCGCGGCGCCAGCGGCGGTGTCACGGTGGCGGCGGCGGTGGTCTCGGTCAGGCCGTACCCCTCGAAGACCATCACCCCGGCGCCCGCGTAGAAGGCGCTCAGCCGCTCGCCCAGCGGGGAGCCGCCGCAGATCGCGTACCGGACCCTGCCGCCCAGTGCGGCGCGTATCCGGCGGTAGACCAGCGGGTCGTACAGCGCGTGTGCCATCCGCAGGCCGAGCGACGGTCCGGGGCCGGTGCCGGTCTGCCGGGCGGCCAGCGCCCGGCCGTAACGCTGCGCGATCGAGGCGGCACGGTCGAAGGACGCGGCCCGGCCCATCTTCTCCGCGGTGGCCCGGCCGGTGTTGTAGACCTTCTCCAGCACGTACGGGATGGCCAGCAGGAAGGTCGGCTGGAAGCCGGCCAGGTCCGCGAGCAGGTCCTCGGTGGCGATGCTCGGCGCGTGGCCGAGCCGGACCCGGGCGCGCAGGCAGCCGACCGCGACCATCCGCCCGAAGACGTGGGAGAGCGGCAGGAAGAGCAGCGTGGAGGCCGGCTCGGTGCTCACCGACTTGAAGACCGGGTGCAGCAGCTCGATCGCGTTGTCGACCTCGGCGAAGAAGTTGCCGTGGGTGAGCACGCAGCCCTTGGGGCGGCCGGTGGTGCCCGAGGTGTAGATCAGCGTGGCGGTGCTCGACGGGGTCAGGGCCTGCCGCCGCGAGGTGACCAGCGCGTCCGGCAGGTCCGCGCCGTCCGCGCCGAGCTGCGCGATCGCGCCGGCGTCCAGTTGCCACAGGTGGCGCAGCCCGGGCAGTTCGGACCGCCGCCCGGTGACCAGCCGGGACTGCTCCACGTTCTCCACCGCGCACGCGGCGGCGCCCGAGTCGCCGAGGATCCACGCGGTCTGCGACGCGGACGAGGTCGGGTAGATGGGCACGGTCACCAGGCCGGCGGCCCATCCCGCGAAGTCCAACAGCGTCCACGCGTAGCTGGTGCGGGCCATGATCGCCAGCCGCTCACCGGGCTTCAGCCCGGCGGCGACCAGCCCCTTGGCGACGGCGGTCACCTCCGCGCGGAACTCGGCCGCGCTCACGTCGTGCCAGGTCCCGTCCGCCGCCTCCCGGCTCAGCACGGTGTCCCGCGGGGCCTCCCGCGCGTTCGTGAAGGGGATGTCGGCCAGGCTCCCGCTCGTCGGGGGATCGACCAGGGGAGGCACCGCCACCTGCACGGTCCGCCCCGCCTCGGCCACCACGTTCGGTGCCGGACTCGCCGGTTGCCCTGCTCCAGTTGACATCTACGGCTCCTGAAAGGTGAGGGTGATTGAGCTTCCGTGCGGGGGGCGCGGACCCCGTGGCCGGCCCGGGCGTCTTCGAGGATCACCGGCGCGCCGTCAGGGCCTGTCCGGCGGATCGTGCCGGTCGGGCGCGCGACGTCCGGTGCCGTGCACCGCGCGGCGGAGAACCGTCCGCGCACCGGGTCGTACGTGGACCGGGTCGTACGTGGACCGGGTCGTACGTGGAGGGTTCGACAACGCGGGGAGGTGCGGCGCCGGGCGTCGCGGGCCCGGCAGGACCCGCCGCACAGCCCTCAGGCGCGTTCGAGGATCGCCGTCACTCCCTGCCCGCCCGCCGCGCAGATGGAGATGAGGCCGCGCCCCGGGGCGTCCCGCTCGGCGAGGAGGTGGGCCAGCGTCGCCACGATCCGCGCCCCGGTCGCGGCGAAGGGGTGTCCGGTGGCGAGCGAGGAGCCCGCCACGTTCAGCCGGGAGCGGTCGATCGCGCCGAGCGGCTCGGCCAGCCCGAGCCGCTCGGCGCAGAACGCCTTGTCCTCCCACGCCGCCAGGGTGGCCAGCACCTGGGACGCGAACGCCTCGTGGATCTCGTAGAGGTCGAAGTCGCCCAGGCGGAGGCCGGCCCGCGCCAGCATCCGCGGCACCGCGTAGGCCGGCGCCATGAGCAGCCCGTCGGTGTCGGGGCGGCCGGCGACGAAGTCCACCGCGGCCGTCTCGTAGGCGGTGAGGTACGCCAGCGGGGTCAGCCCGCGCCGCGCCGCCCACTCCTCGGAGCCGAGCAGCACCACCGCCGCGCCGTCGGACAGCGGGGTGGAGTTGCCCGCGGTCATGGTGCCGCCGGGGCCGCCGTAGACCGGCCGCAGCCGGGCGAGCTTCTCGGGGCTGGAGTCGGGCCGCAGGTTCTGGTCGCGGTCCAGGCCGCGGTACGGACCGACCAGGGACGCGAAGAAGCCGCGGTCGTAGGCGGCGGCCAGGTTGCGGTGGCTGGCGGCGGCCAGTTCGTCCTGGGCGGCGCGGGTGATGCCCCACCGCTCCGCGGTGAGCGCGGCGTGCTCGCCCATCGACAGGCCGGTGCGCGGCTCGGCGTTGCGCGGCATGTCGGGCACCACGTGGCGCGGGCGCACCCCGGCGAGCGCGCGGGCCCGCCCGCCGAGGGACTTCGCCCGGCGGGCGGCGAGCAGGGTGCGGCGCAGCTCGTCGTTGACGCCGAGCGGGGCGTCGCTGGTGGTGTCGGCGCCGCCCGCGATGCCGGAGTCGATCACCCCGAGCGCGATCTTGGCGGCGACCGCGAAGACCGCTTGCAGGCCGGTGCCGCACGCCTGCTGGACGTCGTAGGCGGGGGTGGTCGGCTCGAGGACCGAGCCGAGCACGGTCTCCCGGGCGAGGTTGAAGTCGCGGGCGTGCTTGAGCACGGCGCCGGCCGCGAACTCCCCCACCACCGGGCCGGCTCCGGCCCGCGCGCCGCCCTCGCGGCCGGCCAGTCCGGTCCGCTCGGCCAGGCCGTCGAGCGCGGCGGTGAGCATGTCCTGGTTGGACGCGGTGGCGTAGGGGCCGTCCGAGCGGGCGAAGGGGATGCGGTGGCCGGCGATGACGGCGACACGGCGAACGGTATGCATACGGAACTCCTGAGGGCTCTTGGCCGGAGCGACGACTCACCAGTAGCCTTACCGGCGGTAAACTTACTCCAGAGTAAGGAGAAGGCCAATGGCCGACCGCTATCTCGGCTTCACCGGTACGGCTCCCGGCCGCTTCCTCACCCGGCGGCTCGGCCTGCCGCAGCCGGCCGCGCTGCGGCGCTGGTCACCCGTGACGCCTGAACTCGACGGCCCCGTCCTGCGGTTGACCGCGGGCGAGGCGCCGCCGCCGGCCGCGCCGGGCGGGACGGCGCCGGCCGCGGTGGTGCTGGACGCGACCGGCATCGCGGACCCGGCGGGGCTGCGGGCCGTCCGCGCCAGCCTGCACCCGCTGGTGCGCACCCTGGCCGCGAGCGGCCGGGTGGTGGTGCTCGGTGCCCGGCCGGACGGCGCCGACGTCCACCAGGCCGCCGCCCAGCAGGCGTTGGAGGGGTTCGTCCGCTCGCTCGGCAAGGAGATCGGCCGGGGCAGGACGGTGCAGCTCGTCCGGCTCGCGCCCGGCGCCGACGCCGGCTCCACTCTGGACTTCCTGCTCTCGCCCCGGTCCGCCTACGTCAGTGGGCAGGTGATCGAGGTCGGCCCGGAGGTGGGCGGTCCGGGCGCCGGGGAGGCGGGGGTGGACGCCGCGCCGGGTGCCGGCGCGGCCGGGGACGCCGAAGGGGCGGCGCGGGCCGGCACCGGCGCGGCCGGGACCCGTACGGCGCTGGTCACCGGCGCGGCCCGCGGCATCGGCGCCGAGGTCGCGGCCACCCTCGCCCGGGACGGCGCGCACGTGATCTGCCTGGACGTGCCGCAGGCCGCCGAGGCGCTCGCCGTCACCGCGGCGCGGGTCGGCGGTACCGCGCTGACCGTGGACATCACCGCGCCGGACGCGGCGGAGCGGATCGCGGCCGCGGTGCCCGGCGGCCTGGACGTCCTGGTGCACAACGCCGGCATCACCCGCGACCGCAAGCTCGCCAACATGACGGCCGAGGGCTGGGACACGGTCATCGAGGTCAACCTCGCCTCGGTGCTGCGCGTCACCGACCACCTGCTCAAGGCCGGCGCGGTCCGCCCGCACGGCCGGATCGTCGGCACCGCGTCCATCGCCGGCATCGCCGGCAACGTCGGCCAGACCAACTACGCCGCCTCCAAGGCCGGCGTCATCGGCTTCGTCCGCGCGCTGGCCGCCGACAGCGGGGTCCGCGGGCGCGGCATCACCGTCAACGCGGTGGCCCCCGGATTCATCGAGACGAAGATGACCGCCGCCGTACCGCTGTTCATCCGCGAGGCGGGGCGGCGGATGAACTCCCTCGGCCAGGGCGGCCTGCCGCAGGACGTCGCCGAGACCGTGTCCTGGCTCGCGGCGCCCGGCTCCGGCGGGGTGACCGGCCAGGTCGTCCGCGTCTGCGGGCAGTCGCTGCTGGGGGCGTGAGATGGCCCTGCTGCTCACCCTGGGGCGCGGCGCGCTGACCGGGATCGGCAAGCGGCCGTCGGCCGGTGCCGCGCTGCCGCGGCTGCGGCTCGCCGAGCCGGAGGTGCGGATCGACCCGGCGCGGATGGCCCGCTACGCCGAGGTCTGCGGCTACTCCCCGGCCGCCGACCGGGTCCCGCTCACCTACCCGCACATCCTCGGGTTCCCGCTGGCCGCACGCGTCATGGCCGCCCGGGACTTCCCGCTACCGCTGATGGGGCTGGTGCACACCTCGATCGAGATCACCGCGCACCGCCCGCTCACCGTCGACGACCGGCCCGAGATCGCCGTGCACGCCGAGGAGTTGCGCCCGCACCGGCGCGGTACGGAGGCGGTCCTCGTCACCGAGGCCCGTATCGGCGGGGCGGCGGTGTGGACCGACCGCAGTACGTACCTGGCCCGGCACGCCGCCGATCGCCCGCCGGAGCAGCACGCCGGGCCGGAGGCCGGGCAGGTCTCCGGCCCGGGGGCGGACGGCGCGCGCGACGCGGACGCGGACGGTGGACGGAACGCGGAGGCGGACGGTGGGCGGGACAGCGGGCAGGACGCGGGCGGGGCACTGCCCGCGGTCGAGGAGTGGCGGCTGCCGGCAGGCCTCGGCCGGCAGCACGCCCGCGTGTCCGGCGACTACAACCCGATCCACCTGCACGCGCTGACCGCCCGGCCGCTCGGGTTCTCCCGGGCGATCGCCCACGGGATGTGGACCGTCGCCCGCTGCGCGGCCGCGCTCGACCTGACCGAGCGGGTGCGCGCGCAGTTCCGGGCACCGGTTCCGCTGCCGTCCACGGTGACCTTCGCCGCGTCCGGCGACCGCTTCGAACTGCGCTCGCACCGGGGGGTGCACCTCACCGGCTCGTCCTGACGGGCGGGCTCACCGGCTGGACCCGAGCAGCGGGCCGCCCGGCAGCGGGGCGGACAGCCGCCGCCGGAGCAGCGGCGCCAGCGGCCGCTCGACCAGCCGGTGGACCAGCCAGGCGAGCAGCAGCATGGAGCCGATGGCGAGCGCCAGCACCGCGCCGGCGGGCAGCGACGTGTGGTGCTCCAGCCGGTCGATGACCTTGGTGCCGAGGATCTCGTGCACCAGGTAGAAGGGGTAGGTCAGCGCGCCCGCGGTGGTCAGCCAGCGCCACTCCACCCGGGCGACGCGCGGCACCAGGGTGGCCGCGGCGACCGCCGCGAACCCCGCGGCGACCAGCACGATCACCACCGTCGGCGACCGCAGGTAGAAGGGGTGGGAGCTGCGCGGCGCCACCAGGGCCTTGACCGCGTAGTGCTGGCCGAGCAGGAACCCGGTGGCGACCACGGACCAGTTCACCAGGTCGTGCCCGAAGCGGAAGACGAGGTAGAGGCCGATGCCGCCGACGAAGAAGGGCGCGTAGTCCGGCATCAGGGCCAGTTGCAGGAAGCCGTCGCCCGAACCCTGGGCGTAGACCGCGCCGAGCGTCCACAGCGCGCAGAACGCCAGCACCCGGCGGTGGGTCGCGCCGCGCCACAGCACGGTCAGCGCGAACAGCGCGTAGAAGCGCAGCTCCGCCCAGAGCGTCCAGGAGACGCCCAGTTGCCGCTGCGCGCCCGCCGGGGTCTGGAGCATCGTGAAGTTGGTGATCAGGTCGGTGCGGGAGACGGTCTGCTCGCCGATCAGGAAGAGGACCACCGCCACCAGGATCAGCGCCGCCCAGTACGCGGGGTACAGCCGGCTGATCCGGGAGACCGCGAACTCCTTCACGCTGCGGCCCCAGCCGCTCATGCAGATCACGAACCCGCTGATGACGAAGAAGATCTGCACGCCGAGCGGGCCGTAGGCGCTGGGCGCGATCAGGTGCGGAAGGAGTTCCCGCACCGGGCGGTGCCACGCGTCGCCGCCGCGGACCACGTAGTGGTAGGTCGCGACCATGAGCGCGGCGATCAGCCGCAGCCCGTCCAGGGCCCGCAGCCGCGCCCGCGGCGCGGGCGGGCCCGCGGCCGGCGCCGGGACCGCGGGCACCACGGCGTCGGGCAACGCCGCTTCGGGCACCGCGGCTTCGGGCAACGCCGCTTCGGGCACCGCGGCTTCGGAGATCGCGGCTCCGGTGCGGGGCGGCGCGTCCGTCGGCGGCGGGCCGGGCGGGGGGAGGGTCGAACTCATCCCGTTCTTCCTTCCTGCCGGCGGGGGCAGAGATCGTGGGCAGGGGAATTGCCGGCGCCGTCGGGGAAAAGCGGACGCCGTCCCGACGCGGGCGCCGCAGGACGGCGGTACTCCGGAACGGAGTTCGGTGTCCGCCGTCGGCGCTCGCTCTCCGCACCGGTCCCCGGAACCCTAGCCGCCGAATTGCTGTGAAAAACCCGTGTGCCGTTCTTGGGGCGAATCCGGACAGGACATTAACCGCCGGGCCACGGCGAATTCATCCGCGCCAGGGCAACCTTCGGCGCGGGACGGGATATCGGGGTGACCGCCGGCCCGGGCGAAGCCGAAGTGACCGCCGGCCCGGGCGAAGCGGGAATGACCGTCGGCGTGGGCGGACGTGGGGGGGCGGACGGGGCGGCCCTCGACAGGGCCAGCGGTCGGGGCACTCCCGGCGCCCCCGGGGGTCAGGGCGACCAGGGCCGGCCGGCGAGCAGGTTGCCGAGGCCGGCCCACGCGAAGTTCATCAACGTGGCGGCGGTCTCCCGCCCGTTGGCGGAGGACCCGGCCAGGGACTCCGCGGCGCCCACCAGCGCCAGCGCCAGCGCCCGCACCTCGCGGTCGGCGAGCACCGGTACGCAGGGCGCCTCGCGGGCGGCGGTGCCGATCAGCGCGGTGACGAACTCCACGATCTCCACCCGCATCGCGGCGACCTCGTCCGCGGAGGGCGCGCCGCCGCTCCGGGCCTGGCCGTAGAGGAGGTTCCAGCCGTCGGGGTGCTCGGCGGTGTACCGGAAGAACCCGAGCAGGCCGGACCACAGTTGGCGGTCGGGCGCGGCACCGGCCTCGACGGACGCGCGCACCGCGGCGCTGAGCGCCTTGGCCTCGCGCCGCACGCACGCGGTGAACAGCTCGTCCTTGGACTTCAGGTAGAGGTAGACCAGCGGCTTGCTGACGCCGGCCGCCTCGGCGATCTCGTCCATGGAGGTGGCGCGGAACCCGCGGCGGGCGAAGACGGAGACGGCCGCGTCCAGCATCTGCTGCTCGCGGACCGCCCGCGGCACGCGCTGCGCGCGCTTGCCCTGGGTCTCCACTGCGCACCCTCCCCCGTGCTCGCTCGGCGACCGGTCGCGGCGACCGGGCGGGTCAGGCGGTGTGCGGTTCCCCGTCGCGCGCGACCTCGCGGGCCTGGTCGTCGGCCTCGTCCTCTTGGCCGGCGGCGGCGGCCAGGTTCATCCGGGTGCGCTCGACCCGGTTCGAGACCTGGGTGGCGGCCTGCTCGCGGACACCGCGCAGCAGGATGAAGCTGAGCGGCGCGGACACGATCAGCGCGAGCAGCGCGACCCAGAGGTAGTTCGAGTCACCGAGCCCTGCCGGCAGGACGCGCAGCCGGACCAGGCCCCAGATGACCCCGAAGCTGGCGACGATGAGGCCGAAGCGCAGTGCGGTGTATCGGAGCATGCGTCCAGTGAAGCACGCCCGCTTCCGGATCATCGGCCCGCCCCCGGGGCAAGGGCCCCGCCCCACGGGAGCACGGCCGGCCGCGCCGCCGAGCCGAAGGGCCCGCGCCGGGTCTACAGCCGGGGCGCGCCGCCGCCGGAGGCGGGGGAGGAGCCGGCGGCGGAGGAGTCGGCGAGGGAGTCGGCGGCGGGGAAGAGCGGCAGCAGCATGAAGACGTCGTCGCGGTCGTCGCCGGGGGCGACGCGGATCGCGTTCGGCACCCGGCCCACCTCCTTGTACCCGCAGGAGGCGTAGAAGCGTTCGAGGCCGAGGCCGCCGCGGCAGGTGAGCCGGATCGCCTCGATCCCGTCGAACCCGCGCGCGGCCCGCTCGGCCGCGGCCAGCAGCTCCCGGCCCTGCCCCGTGCCCTGGTGGCGCGGGTGGACCATCACCGTGTAGAGCCATATCCAGTGGGTCATCAGCCGGTGGGCGTTGAAGGTGAGGAACGCCGTCGCGGCGATCCGGCCGTCCTCGTCGCGGCCGACGAGCAGCCGCCGGCGCCCCGCCTCGACCTCGGCCACCGCGCCCGCCAGGCTCGGCGCGATGTCCTCGGCGGTGACCGGCGGCACGAAACCGACCGCGCCGCCGGCGTTGCTCACGTCCGCCCACAGCGCGAGCAGGCCCGCGCGCAGTTCCTCGTCGAGCGCCGGGTCGAGGGTGAAGGTAAGTGCCATGCGGGCAGCCTACCCATTACCTCGACCCGGTCCTCCACCGTCCCGGTGTCGCCCGGGTCACACCCGCATCGGCTGCGGCGACTCCCGGCGGGAGCCGTCCGGGCCCGGGTACTCGCGGATGATCTCGTAGCGCGTGTTGCGCTCCACCGGGCGGAAGCCGGCGTCCCTGATCAGGTCGAGGATGTCGTCCCGGGTCAGCTTGTTGGGCGTGCCGTAGTCGTCCGCGTCATGGGTGATCTTGTACTCCACGACCGAGCCGTCCATGTCGTCGGCGCCGTGGTTCAGGGCGAGTTGGGCCGTGGACAGGCCGTGCATCACCCAGAACACCTTCACGTGCGGCACGTTGTCGAACAGCAGCCGGGACACCGCGAAGGTCTTCAGCGCCTCGGCGCCGGTGGCCATGGTGGTCCGGGCCTGGAGGGTGTTGCGGACCTTGCCGTCCTTCATGTCCACGAAGTCGTGCTGGTAGCGCAGCGGGATGAAGACCTGGAAGCCGCCGGTCTCGTCCTGGAGCTCGCGCAGCCGCAGCACGTGGTCGACGCGGTGCCGCGGTTCCTCGATGTGGCCGTAGAGCATGGTCGCCGGGGTCTTGAGCCCCTTGGAGTGCGCCAGCCGGTGGATACGGGACCAGTCCTCCCAGTGGGTGCGGTGGTCCACGATGTGCTGCCGCACCTCCCAGTCGAAGATCTCGGCGCCGCCGCCGGTCAGCGACTCCAGGCCGGCGTCGATCAGCTCGTCCAGGATGTCGGAGGCGGACATCCCGGAGATGGTCTCGAAGTGGTGGATCTCGGTGGCGGTGAACGCCTTCAGCGAGACCTGCGGCAGCGCCTCCTTGAGCGCCTTCAGCGACCGCGGGTAGTACCGCCACGGCAGCGTCGGGTGCAGGCCGTTGACGATGTGCAGTTCGGTGAGGTTGTCGCCCTCCATGGCCTTCGCCAGCCGGACGGCCTCCTCGATCCGCATCGTGTACGCGTCCTTCTCGCCCGGCTTGCGCTGGAAGGAGCAGTACGCGCAGGACGCGGTGCACACGTTCGTCATGTTGAGGTGGCGGTTGACGTTGAAGTGGACCACGTCGCCGTTCTTGCGGGTGCGCACCTCGTGCGCCAGACCGCCCAGCCACGCCAGGTCGTCGGACGCGTAGAGCGCGACCCCGTCCTCCCGGGTCAGCCGCTCGCCGGCGTGGACCTTCTCCTCCAGCTCGCGCTTCAGCCCAGCGTCCATGTCTGTGTCTCTCCTCCTACGGGGTTCTCCCCGACGGTACTCCCCCGCCCTCCGGCCGCTCGCGCCCCCGTCACCCCTCCTCGGGAAGGTTCCCGACCCGGTTCTCCCACTTGGTGGACAGCACGATGGTGGTGCGGGTCCGGGCGACGCCCTTCGTGCCGGACAGCCTGCGGATGGTGTGTTCGAGCCCGTCCACGTCGCCGACGCGCACCTTGAGCATGTACGAGTCGTCCCCCGCGATGAACCAGCAGTCCTCGATCTCGTCCAGGTCCGACAGCCGCCGGGCCACCTCCTCGTGGTCGGCGGCGTCCGAGAGCTGGAGCCCGACCAGCGCGGTCACGCCCAGGCCCATCGCGGCGGGGGCGACGGTCGCGCGGTAGCCGGTGATCACGCCCGCCTGCTCCAGACGGTTGATCCGGTCGGTGACGCTCGGCCCGGACAGGCCCACGAGCCGGCCCAGCTCGGCGTAGGACGCCCGCCCGTTCTCGCGCAACGCCTGGATGAGCTGCCTGTCCACCGCGTCCATCGGATTGGACCCTCCCGTTCGCCTGGTGACTGCGCTGTCTGGACACGAATCTAAGGCATGGAACGCTTCCCGCCCTCTCTTTGCCGCCCGTTCGCCTCCACAGGCTGGGACACGCTGTCCGCCGCACCCTCGGCGGTACCGGGTCGGGGGCACCCAGATCCGGCACCCCGGTCCGCGGCCGGCGTCAGCCCTCCGCGGGCCCCGCGCCGCCGGCGTCCGAGGACGCGCCGCCCAGCTCGCCCGTCCACCGCCGGTACAGCCGGTGCGGCACGCCCGCCGCGTCCAGCACCCGCCCGGCCACGAAGTCCACCAGGTCCTGCGCCGTGGTGCCGCCGGCGTAGAAGGCCGGCGAGGCGGGCAGCACCACCGCGCCCGCGTCCGCCAGCGCGGTGAGCTGGCGCAGCGTCTGGCCGCTCAGCGGGGTCTCGCGCACCGCGACCACCAGCGGCCTGCGCTCCTTGAGCGTGACGCTCGCCGCGCGCTGGAGCAGGTCCTTGGACAGGCCCAGCGCGACGCCGGCCACGCACGCGGTGCTGGCCGGCACGATCAGCATGCCCCGGGCCGGGTACGACCCGGAGGACGGTCCGGCCGCCAGGTCACCGGCCGGCCAGTACCGTACGGCCGCCAGGTCGGGGCCGGGGGCGAAGGCGTCGGGCCTGCCGTCGGCGCCGCGGGCCAGCCACCGCGCCAGGTCCTCCCGCCAGTGCGCGTCCCGCACCGCGGCGCCGGTCTCGTCGAGCAGCGTCAGCCGGGCGGCCCGGCTGACCACCAGGTCCACGCTCTCCCCCGCGGCCAGCAGCGCGCGCAGCACCGCCGCCGCGTACGGCGTGCCCGAGGCGCCGGAGACGCCGACGATCCACGGCGCCCGGGGGCCGCGCCGCTCGCGGGCGCCCTCCGGAACGTCCCGCGCGGCGCCCGCGGCGCCCGCGGCGGTGTCGCCGTCGCCGTCCATGTCCTGCCCGCCCGCGTCCTCCACGCCGTCGAGCGTAGCCGCGACCTGGGCAGGCCGCCGACCCGGGCGGGTTCGCCCGCATTCCGGTCGGAACGACCGCTTCCGGCCGTTCGGCCGGCGCCCGGGGGGAACCGCTGACGGTGTCGGTGGCGTCGTGCACACTGGAGTGCACAGAAACCACCTGGGGGCGTGGTGGATTGGGGGGATCCGGTGGCGTACGGACGTATCGCGGCGTACACCGGCCGCACGGGGGCACGGCTCGGGGCGCTGCGGATCCGCGACCGGGCGGGTGCCGGTTCCGCGGGCGACCGGATCGTGTCCGCCGCGGCTCTGATGACCGCCTGGGTCGCGCTGCTGTGGGCGCTGGAGGTGGTCGACACGGCCACCGGCCACCGGCTGGACAGCCTGGGCATCCAGCCGCGCCGGGCGGGCGAGTTGGCGGACGTGGTGCCGTCGGCGTTCGTCCACTTCGGCTACGGGCACCTGGCGTCCAACACGCTGCCGCTGTTCGTGCTCGGCTTCATCGCCGCGCTGCGCGGCATCGGCCGCTTCCTGGCCGTGTCGTTCGCCGTCGTGGTCGTCGACGGGCTCGGCGTGTGGGCCTGCTCCCCGGCGCACACCAACACCGCGGGCGCCTCCGGCCTGGTCTTCGGCCTGTTCAGCTACCTGCTGGTGCGCGGCTTCGTCGACGGCCGCGCGCTGGACCTGGTGGTGGGCCTGCTCGTCGGGGCGTACTACGGCACCTCCATCCTGTGGGGCGTGCTGCCGGTGCACACCGGCGTGTCCTGGCAGGGCCACCTCTTCGGCCTGGTCGGCGGGGTGGCCGCGGCCTACCTCTTCCGCGACCGGCCACCCGAAGTGCGGGCCGGCCGACCACCGTTCGCCGGGTGACCGGTTGCCGGACCCCGGCAGCCAACCGCCCCCCGACTCGCCCGGAACAACCCGGGTGAAGACACAGCGCCCGCACAGCTACGCTTCTGCTCCAGCTCGTCCGCTTACCCACCGCTTCCTAGGAGTTCGTCATCATCAGCATGCGCAAGGGCCTCGCCGCCGCCGGAGTGGTGGCCCTCATATCCGCCGGGTCCGCAGCGTGCGGTGCGGACGACCCGGCCTCGCCGCAGGGGAAGGTGGACAACGCCTTCCAGAAGCTCGGCAAGCAGAACACCATCACCGTGGACCTGGGCTTCAGCGGCACCTCCGCCTCGATCTACTCGGCCATGAAGGGTGAGGACGGCTTCACCCAGGCCGACGCCGACCTGCTCGCGTCCCTGCACGTGACGATCGGCGGCAGCTCGCAGAAGTCGCTGTCCCTGCTCGGCAAGAGCCTGGGCAAGGACGCAGGTGCCACCAAGGACTCCTCCGCGGGCTTCCTGCTCTCCACCGACGGCCCGAGCGGCAAGAAGCTGATCGAGGTGCGCGCGGTCGGCCAGAAGGTCTACCTCCGCGCCGACGTGCAGGGCCTGGAGAAGCTCGACACGGACCGGTCCGACGCGGGCTCCATCGCCGAGTTCAACGACCAGTACCTCGACAGCCTGTCCAGCACGCCCGGTTCGGTGGGCGCGGCGGCCAGCGGCAAGTGGGTCAGCATCGACCCGGCGGTGTGGAGCGCGTTCGTCAAGACCGCCCTCGCCGCCCAGGGCGGCGGCAGCGACTCCGGCTCCACCACCCCGACGCTGGACGCGAAGACGCAGAACCAGGTGGTCGCCGGGCTGCAGGCCGCGCTGACGAAGGACGCCACCTTCGCCGACGCCGGCAAGAAGGACGGCGCCGACCACATCACGGTCACCGTGCCCGCGCGGCAGTTCGCCCAGGACGTCGCCTCCGGTGTCGCCCCCGCGCTGAAGCAGATCCCGGGCATGAAGCAGTCCGACCTCGACGAGATGCAGCGGGCCGAGGGCGTGCCGGCGAAGAAGGTCACCGCCGACGTCGCCGTCAAGGACGGCAGCGTCTCGTCGATCACCTTCGACATCCACCAGCTCGACAGCGAGTCCACCGGCCCGCTGCCGCTGACCGTGTCCTTCAAGGGCAGCGCGGCGCCGATCACCGCGCCGAGCGGCGCGGTGGCGCTCAACCCGCAGGACGTGGTGAGCGCGGTCATGGGCATGATGGGTGACGACTCGGGCAGCTCGGACGACTCGATGTTCTGAGCGGCGCCCCCGCGCAGGACGGCGGCGGCCCCGGCGGATGATCCGCCGGGGCCGCCTCCGCGTGAGGGCCGCCGCCGCGTGTGCGGGCTACCAGCTCAGGCCGCGCGCGATCAGGTCGAGCAGCGCGAAGACGAACAGCGTGATGCCGATCACGCCGTTCACCGTGAAGAACGCCCGGTTGAGCCGGCTGAGGTCGTGCGGCTTCACGATCGAGTGCTCGTAGACGAAGGCGCCGGCCACGATCGCCATGCCGACCCACCAGAAGCCGCCCGAGCCGGTCGTGGCGCCGTACCAGACCAGCAGCGCGGTGGTGACCACGTGGCAGGCCCGCGCCCCGTACAGCGCCGCCGGGACGCCGAACCGGGCCGGCACCGACTTCACGCCGTGCGCCCGGTCCGCGGCCACGTCCTGGCTGCCGAAGATCAGGTCGAACCCGCCGATCCACACCCCGACCGCCACGCCCAGCACGACCGCGTGCCAGTCCCAGGAACCGGTCACCGCCAGCCACGCGCCGATCGGGCCCATCGCCTGCGCGAGGCCCAGGATCGCGTGCGGGAAGTTCGTGAACCGCTTGCCGTACGGGTAGACCACCATCGGCACCACCGCGATCGGCGCCAGTGCCAGGCACAGCGGGTTGAGCAGCGCGGCGGCGCCGAGGAAGACCACCACGGCCACCAGCGCGCCGGCCCAGGCCGAACGCACCGACAGCGCACCGGTGACCAGCTCGCGCCCGGCGGTGCGCGGGTTGCGGGCGTCGATCTCCCGGTCGATGATCCGGTTGCAGGCCATCGCGAAGGTCCGCAGGCCGACCATGGCCACCGTCACCAGCAGCAGTTCGCCCCAGTGCACGCTGCCGTCCTCGCGGAACATCGCGGTCAGCGCGGCGATGTAGGCGAAGGGCAGTGCGAAGACCGAGTGCTCGATCATCACCAGCCGCAGGAAGGCCCGGACTTTGCCGTCGGGCCGCGGCTCCGACTCGAACAGGTCCGGCGTCGTGGCGCTCACAGGCCGTACTCCTTCCACCTCTTGGTCACCAGCTCTGCCGTCTGCGGGTCGGAGAGCACCATCTCGGGCCACCCGCCCTCCCGCGTGTACCCCTCCTCAGGCAGCTTACGGGTCGCGTCGATGCCCGCCTTGCCGCCCCAGAACTGCTGGTACGACGCGTGGTCGAGGTGGTCGACCGGGCCCTCCACCACCGTGAGGTCCCTCGCGTAGTCGGTGTTTCCGAACGCCCGCCAGGCGACCTCGTGCAGGTCGTGCACGTCGCAGTCGGCGTCCACCACCACGATGAGCTTGGTGAGCGACATCATGTGGGCGCCCCACACCGCGTGCATCACCTTCTGCGCGTGCTTGGGGTACTTCTTGTCGATCGAGACGATCGCGCAGTTGTGGAAGCCGCCCGCCTCCGGCAGGTGGTAGTCCACGATGTCCGGCACGATGATCTTCAGCAGCGGCAGGAAGAACCGCTCGGTGGCGCGCCCCAGCGGGCCGTCCTCCGTCGGCGGCCGGCCGACCACGATCGACTGGAACACCGGCCGCTTCCGCATCGTGACGCAGTCGACGGTCAGCGCCGGGAACGGCTCCTGCGGGGTGTAGAACCCGGTGTGGTCGCCGAACGGCCCCTCCGGCAGCGTCCGTCCGGGCTCCAGCCAGCCCTCGACCACCACCTCGGCGTGCGCGGGGACCTGGAGCGGCACCGTCCTGCAGTCGACCAGCTCGACCCGCCTGCCCTGCACGAACCCGGCGAACAGGTACTCGTCGATGTCGCCGGGCAGCGGGGCGGTCGCGGCGTAGGTCACCGCGGGCGGGCAGCCGAAGGCGATCGCCACCGGCAGCCGCTCGCCGCGCCGCTGGGCGACCTGGTAGTGGTTGCGGCTGTCCTTGTGGATCTGCCAGTGCATGCCGATGGTGCGCCGGTCGTGCCGCTGGAGCCGGTACAGGCCGAGGTTGCGCACCCCGCTGACGGGGTCCTTGGTGTGGGTCAGGCCCAGGTTGAAGAAGGAGCCGCCGTCCTGCGGCCAGGTGAACAGCGCGGGCAGCCGGTCCAGGTCCACGTCGTCGCCGGTGAGCACGACCTCCTGGACGGGGGCGTCCTTCACCTTCTTCGGCGGGACGTGCACCATCCCGGCGAGCTTGCCGAACGCCTCGCGCACCCCGACGAACCCGTGCGGCAGCTCCGGCCTGAGCAGCCCGCCGATCTTCTCCCCGATGTCCGCGTACGACGCCAGGCCCAGGGCCTTCAGCAGCCGCCGGTCGGTGCCGTACACGTTCATCGCCAGCGGGGCGAGGGAGCCGCGCACGTTCTCGAAGAGCAGCGCGGGGCCGCCGGCCTTGTTGACCCGGTCGGTGATCTCCCCGACCTCGAGGTACGGGTCCACCTCGGCGGTGATCCGCTTGAGGTCGCCGTCCTTCTCCAGTGCCCTGAGCAGCGAGCGGAGGTCGTCGTAAGCCATGCGGCCAGTCTTCCACCCCGCGCCGCCCGCACGCGGCCGGGCCGTCGGGTGCCGGCGACCAGGTCGTAACCTGGGTGGGGTCAAGGGTTGGTCAACAAGGGGGCCGGGGTTTCGAATGACGCGCTACATGCCGTTCCTGCTGGTCATCGCGGTATGGATATACGCCTTCGTGGACTGCCTGGGCACTCCGGACCGGCAGGTGCGCGGACTGCCCAAGGTGGTCTGGCTGCTGATCGTGCTCTTCTTCGGCGAGATCCTGATCGGCCCGCTGGCCTGGCTGGCGCTGGGCAAGCGGCGCGTGGCGGGCCCGCGCGGCGGCTTCGGCGCCGGGTGGGGGCCGGACGCCTCCCGCCGGACCGGCCCGCAGGAGCGCCGCCCGCTCGACGGCGACGTGCTCCAGGCGCCGCGCGAGGGCTGGATCCCGCCGGACGACAACCCGGAGTTCCTGCGCTCGCTGGACGAGTTGAACCGCCAGAAGCGCGGGGACGGCACGCCCCCCTCGCCCGAGGGCGAGTGAGCCGTACCGTCCCGGTCGGCCGCGACCTTCGTCACACCCGGCGGTCACACCCCGGCGGTCACACCCCGGCGTAGGAGTGCTTGCCGGTCACGAAGATGTTCACGCCGTAGTAGTTGAACAGGAAGCACGCGAAGGCGATCAGCGCCAGGTAGGCGGCCTTGCGGCCCTTCCACCCGGCGGTCGCGCGGGCGTGCAGGTAGCCGGCGTACACCACCCACGTGATGAACGACCAGGTCTCCTTCGGGTCCCACTCCCAGTAGTGGCCCCACGCCGCCTGCGCCCAGATCGCGCCCGCGATGATGGTGAACGTCCACAGCGGGAAGACCAGCGCGTTCATCCGGTACGCGAACTTGTCCAGGCTCGCCGCGGACGGCAGCCGGCGCATGATGTCGCCCCACCGGTTGTTCTGCGCCCGCCCGGCCAGCACCGCCACCTCGTAGTGGTCGCGGAACAGGTAGAGCAGCGTGCCGACCGCCGCGAGGTAGAAGACCGCGCCGGAGATGATCGCGCACGACACGTGGATCCACAGCCAGTACGAGTGCAGCGCGGGCACCAACTGCTCGCTGGAGGTGTAGAGCACCGACAGCGCCAGGCCCAGGTCGAGCAGCACCGAGGTGGTCAGGAACAGCCCGATCCAGCGGACGTTCTTCTTCAGCACCAGCAGCAGCAGGTACGCGCCGACCGCCACCGCGCCGAACGTGGTGGAGAACTCGTACATGTTGCCCCACGGCGCGCGCTGCACCGAGGCGGCCCGGAAGGCGACGCCGCAGACGTGCAGCAGCCAGGCCAGGGCGGTGAAGGAGATGGCGATCCTGCCGTACAGGTCGGCCCTCTCGTTGCCGCCCGACGCGCCCGGGCCGTCGGCCATGTCGCGGTCGCTGGCGGAGGCGCGCGTGATCACCTTGGGCCGCTCCAGGGTGGTGGTGCCCCCCGCGGAGCGCACCGCCACCGCGGGGGCGGCGGCCGCCGGGCCCGTGGTGGTGAGCGCGGCCGACTGCACGGCGATCTTGCTGCGGCCGCCGAAGACCCACTCGGCGAGGTGCGCGAGGAAGGCGAGCGCGTAGACGAACATCGCCGAGCGGATCAGGTAGTTGCTGTAGTTCGCGAAGTTCTCGTTGACCGCGGACGCGAGGTTCACGCGCGGGCTCCTTCGTCGTGGGGCGGGGTTGGCGGTTCGTCGGGGGCGTTCGAGGCGCCGGACCCGGGTACGGTCGCGGGTTCGGCCTCGTCGGCGGGATCGGGTGCGGGGGCCGCGGGGCCGGGCGTCGCGCCGGCCTCGGGCGTGGCCTCGGCGTCGGGCGTCGCGCCGGACCCGGGTCCGGCGTCGTCGTCGGCCGCGCCGGAGCCGGCGTCGGGCTGCGAGGCGTGCGCCGGGGCGGCCCTGACCGGGGCGTCGGGTTGGAGCTGGTCCACGAGGTGGCCCAGCTCGTCGGCGATCCGGGCCGACTCGCTGCGGCCGAGGCCGCCCGTCTCCACCAGCGTGCCCTGGTCCGACGGCACCGCGCGCACCCAGATCCGGCGCCGCTGGATGAACAGCGACCCCATCAGGCCGAGGATCGCGATGATGCCGCTGACCAGGGCCAGTTCGTTGCCGGACTGGTGGGAGATGGTGAAGCTGGCCCAGCGCTTGACCCCGTCGAACTCCAGGCTGCCGGCACCGCCGGGCAGCGTCATGGAGTCGCCCACGCCGAGCGCGACACCGTTGACCCCGGTCTTGGTGTTGAGCTTGTACTGCTTCATGTGGGTGGTGTCGAGCTGGTACACGTTCTGCGCGATGCCGGAGTCCAGGCCGAGGTCGCCGTGGTACGCGTTGAGCCACAGGATCGGCTGGAGCTCGGCGGGGAAGAGCGACACCGGGCCCTGCGCGGTGTCGCCGGTCGGGGTGAAGAAGCCCTCGAACGCGAGCTGGTCGGGCTTGCCGTTCTTGCCCATGGCGTCGGGGACCTTGATCACCCCGGTCGAGGTGAGGTTGGCGTCCTGCGGCAGGAAGGGCACCGGGCCCTGGTAGGCGACGTTGCCCTGGGCGTCCTTGACGGTCACCACGGGCGCGTAGCCGTGCGAGATCAGGTACACCTTCTCCCCGCCGATGCTCAGCGGGTGGTTGGTGGAGATCGTGCCCTTGGTCGGGTGCGCGCTGCTGGTGCCGCTCCAGTAGTGGATGTCCGCCTGGAACTTCAGCGCGGTGCCGCGCTCCGGCCCGCTGGTGGCGTACTGGTCCTCGAAGCTGTCCAGCGAGAAGCCGAACGGCTTGAGGTCGTCGGCGCCGTAGAGCGTGCCGCCGGAGAAGTCGTCGTACTGCGTGAGGTTGTTGACGAAGCCGTCCTGGCCCTCGACCACCAGCTTGCCGCCGGACGCCGCGTTCAGCGAGGTCCAGGCGAAGCCGATCAGCAGGCCGAACAGGGCCACGTGGAAGAGCAGGTTGCCGGCCTCCCGCAGGTAGCCCTTCTCGGCGGCCACCGAGGTGCCGGTGACGTCCACCCGGAACCGCCGTCCGCGCAGCGCCTTGCGGGCGGCCTGCGCGACCTGCTCCGGGCTCGCGTCGGTCCGCCAGGTGCTGTACGCCGGCAGCCGGTCCAGCCGGCGCGGCGCGCCGGGCGGCTTCGCCCGGAGCTGGCCGACGAACTGCCAGCTCCGCGGCACGATGCAGCCGGCCAGCGAGACGAACAGCAGGATGTAGATCGCCGAGAACCACGGCGAGCCGTAGACGTGGAAGAGGTCGAGCCGGGAGTACAGCGGGCTGATGTCCGGGTGCGCCTTCTTGAACGCGGTGACCTTCAGCTCGTCGCTGCGCTGCGGGATCAGCGAGCCGGGGATCGCGGCCAGCGACAGCAGGAAGAGCAGGATCAGCGCGATCCGCATCGACGTGAGCTGCCGCCACATCCAGCGCAGCCAGCCGAGCGGGCCCAGCGACGGGCCGCTGGCCAGGGTGTCCGCCGGCTGGGTGGACAGTTGCGCGCCCGCGGCGCCGATGCCGTCCTCGCCCCCGGGCCCCTCCGGCCGGGTCCCGGCGCCGGCGTCCGGCCCGGAACCCTGGCCGGGGACGCGGCCGTCGCTTGGCTTGTGCGTGATGCTCACGGTTCAGACCCCTGGGGTGAAGCCGGTGGACCAGATCTGCATCTGGTAGGTGATGTGGTCCCACACGCCGGTGACGAGCAGCACCCCGACGGCCACGAGCATGCCACCGCCGATCCGCATGACCCACGCGTAGTGCCGCTTGACCCACCCGAAGGCGCCCAGCGTACGGCGGAAGGCCACCGCGGCCACCACGAAGGGCACCCCGAGCCCGAGGCAGTAGAACGCCATCAGCAGCGCGCCGCGCCCCGCGCTGGCGTTGCTGAAGGCCAGCGACTGCACCGCGCCGAGCGTCGGCCCGACGCAGGGCGTCCAGCCGAGCCCGAACATGGCGCCGATCAGCGGCGCCCCGGCCAGCCCGACCCCGGGCCGGTAGTGGAAGCGGAACTCGCGCTGGGTGATGCCGCCGATCAGCCCCATGAAGGCGAGCCCGAGCACGATGGTGAGCGACCCGAAGACGCGCACCAGCACCTGCCGGTGCGCGAAGAGCTCGGCGCCGAAGTTGCCGAACAGGGCGCCGCCGGAGACGAACACCGCGCTGAAGCCGAGCACGAACAGCAGCGACCCGGCGAGCATCCGCCCGCGCCGGGCGTCGGCGAGGTCGCTGCCGGTGACCCCGGTCACGTAGGAGAGGTAGCCGGGCACGAGCGGCAGGACGCACGGCGAGGCGAAGGAGACCAGCCCGGCGAGCATCGCGACCGGGATGGCCGCCACGAGCGCGCCGGACGTCACCGTGTCCGCGCTGCCGGCCAGCAGGTAGGTGCCGTCCGCCACGTCACTTCTCCGCGGCGATGGGGTCCACCAGCTTGTGGAGCTGGTCCTCGGTGAGGGCGGCCAGCGCCCGGCCCGCGACCCGGCCCTGCCGGTCTATCACCAGCGTGGCCGGCAGGCTCTGCGGGTTGAGGCTGCCCTTGGGGAACTTCAGGATCAGCTTGCCGTACGGGTCGTACAGGCTCGGGTAGGTGATGCCGAAGCGCTTGTCGAACCGGGCGGCGTTGGAGCGGTTGAGGTCACGCGTGTTGATGCCGAGGAACTGGACGCCCTTGCCGGCCTCGGCCGCGGAGACCTTGGCCAGGTTCGGTGCCTCGGCCCGGCAGGGCGCGCACCACGATCCCCAGATGTTGACGACGACGACCTTGCCCTTGTAGTCGGCGAGGCTGGTCTTGCCGCCGGCCACGGTCTCGCCGGACAGCGCCGGCGCGGCCTTGCGCTGGGCGGCCTTGACCACGGTGATGTTGCCGTTGCCACTGACGAAGTTGGAGTTGCCGGCGCCGGAGGACGACGAGGACGAACTGCACGCGGCGAGTGTCAGCGCCAGCGCGACGGCTCCGGCCGGCACGACGGCACGACGGAGCAGGTGGCGTCCGAGGGCGCGCGGAGAACTCATGTGAAAAGTTTCGCATGGGCCTCCGCACGATCTTCCCCACCCCCCACCGGCAACCCCAAAGACGGCAATTGCCCCAAGTAAGGATGCGAGGGGTCAGGTCGCCGACGGCACCGGGGCCGCCGCGCCGGCCGCCGGGGCGGCCCCGGTCGCGTCGGAGGCCGGCACCTGTCCGGTGAACCGCTTCCAGCCGCCGACCGGCTGCTGGCCGACCTCCAGTTCGCGCAGCCTGGCCAGCATCGCGGGGTCCTGGGCGTCGAGCCAGTCGCTGAGCTGCTGGAAGGAGACCAGCCGCACGTCCTTGTAGCCGAGCGAGGCGATGTGCTGGAACGCGCCCTCGACGGCGTCCATGTAGATGCCGCCGTTCCAGTCCTCGAAGTGGTTGCCGATGTAGAAGGGCGCGCGGTTGGTCTCGTAGGCCCGCTGGAAGCCGGCGATGTACGAGGCGGTCGCCTGGCTGCGCCAGTACGGGTAGTTGCGCGGGTCGGACTTGGTGGCGGCGTGGGACTGGTTGGCGAGCATGTTGTAGTCCATCGACAGCACCTCGAAGGTGTGCCCGGGGAACGGGATGAGCTGGAGCGGGAAGTTCCACAGGCCCTGCATCTTGTCCGGCCAGGTCTGGTTGCCGCCGGGGTTGCTGGTGTCGTACCGCCAGCCGAGCGCGGCCGCGGTCGGCAGCAGGTTGTCCTGGCCGAGCAGGCAGGGGGTGCGGCCGCCCACGAGGGTCTTCGCGTAGTCGAACGGCAGCGGCTCGTCGTCGTGCCAGCCGGTGTTCGTCTTCCACTGGGTGACGAACGCCACGGCCTGGTCGATCTCGCTCTTCCAGTCCGCCGGGGTCCAGCGGCCGACGCTGCCGGCGCCGGCGCAGAAGTGGCCGTTGAAGTGGGTGGCGATCTCGTGGCCCGCTGTCCACGCCTGCCGCAGGTTGTCCAGGGTCATCCTGATGTGGTCGTCGGCGAGGTAGCCGATGTCGGAGGCGCCCAGCGGGCTGTTGGGCGGCGCGTACTGGAGCTTCCTGGACTCCGGCAGCAGGTAGAGGCCGGAGAGGTTGAAGGTCATCTTGGCGCCGTGGTCGTCGGCGAGCTTGCGGAAGCGGGGGAAGAGGCCGTTGCCGATCTCGCCGGCGCCGTCCCAGGAGAAGACCACGAACTGCGGGGGCGTCTGGCCCGGTTCGAGCCGGTCCACCACGGGCTGGCCGGGCTGCGGTCCGGTGTCGGCGGTGGAGCCGTCGCCGATCAGCCGCACGGTGGTGGACGGCGCCCTCGCCCCGCTCGCGCCGGAGTGCTCGCCCGTCCTGCGGGCACTCGGCGCGGCTCCCGAGTGGCTCCCGTCGCTGGCTCCGCAGCCCGCCACGGCGACACCCGCGGCGGCTCCGGCGGTGGTGGTCAACAGGGCCCTTCGGGTCATGGCGCTCATGCAAATCCCCGTCTCTCGGCGTCTGCGTCCTCGTTGCCCCTCACCACTTCCGCGCGGTCGTGGCGAAAACAGGGACTCGCCGAGAGAGAGGGCACTTATGGACTAATAAGATCACCTTAAAAGAGGCTCGGAGCTGGCATATGCGCGCACGGGTGCCGTAGTGAAGGGGTGCGGAAGACGGCCGGGCGGCCCGCGCCGGGGGCGCCGCCGCCGACCGGGCACTACGCGCCGACGGACCCCCGGACCGGCTTCGCGCCGGCCCGCAGCTTCGCCGGGACCAGGTCGATCGCCGGCTCGCTGTAGCCGACGGAGACGATGTCGTCGCCCTGGAAGGTGAAGCTGGTCACGCTGGCGAGCGTGCACTGCCGCTTGCGCGGGTCGTGCCACAGCCGGCGCTTCTCCGCGTAGGAGCGCACGATCCAGATCGGCAACTGGTGGCTGACGCACACCGCCTCGTGGCCGCGCGCCGCGTCGCGCGCCGCGCCCAGCGCGGCCATCATCCGCACCACCTGGTCGACGTACGGCTCGCCCCAGCTCGGCCGGAACGGGTTGGTGAGGTGCTTCCAGTTCGCCGGGCGGCTCAGCGCCCCGTCGCCGACGCCGAAGGTCTTGCCCTCGAAGATGTTCGCCGCCTCGATCAGCCGCGGGTCGGTCGCCAGGTCCAGGGAGTGCGCCTTCGCGATCGGGGTCGCGGTCTCCTGGGCCCGCTCCAGCGGGGAGGCGACGACGTGGCGGATGTCACGCCCCGCCAGGTGCTCCGCGACCCGCTCGGCCATCTGCCGGCCGAGGTCGGACAGGTGGTAGCCGGGCCGGCGCCCGTACAGCACCCCCTCGGGGTTGTGCACCTCGCCGTGGCGCATCAGGTGCACGACGGTCAGATCGTTCTGTTCGGCGCTCATGCGTGGGCCTCCGCTGCGGCACGTGCGGCGGCGGGCAGCGCGGCGGCGATCCGCTGCACCGCCTGCTCGTCGTGTGCGGTCGACACGAACCAGGACTCGAACGCGGACGGCGGCAGGTAGACGCCCTGCGCCAGCATCGCGTGGAAGAAAGCGGTGAAACGGTACGCCTCCTGCTGCTTCGCGTCCGCGAAGTCGCGTACCTCGGCGTCGGTGAAGAAGACGGAGAACATGCTGCCCGCGGTCTGCACCCGGTGCGCGACGCCCTCCTTGTCCAGCGCGGCGCTCACCAGCCCGCGGATCTGCGCGGAGACCGCGTCGAGCCGGGCGTAGGCGGCCGCGTCCAGCAGCCGCAACTGGGCCAGGCCGGCGGCGGTGGCGACCGGGTTACCGGACAGGGTGCCGGCCTGGTAGACCGGCCCGGCCGGGGCGAGCGCGGCCATCACGTCCGCGCGGCCGCCGAACGCCGCGGTCGGGAAACCGCCGCCCATCACCTTGCCGAAGGTCATCAGGTCAGGCCGCACCCCGTCGAGGCCGTACCAGCCGGCGGCGCTGACCCGGAAGCCGGTCATCACCTCGTCGGAGACGTAGAGGGCGCCCTCGGCGGTGCACAGCTCCCGCAGCGCGGCGTTGAAGCCGTCCCGCGGCGGCACGACGCCCATGTTGCCGGGCGACGCCTCGGTGATCACGCAGGCGATCTCGCCCGGGTGGGCGGCGAACGCGGCCCGTACGGCCTCGATGTCGTTGTACGGCAGCACGAGGGTCTCGCCGGCCTGCGCGCCCGTCACCCCGGGGGTGTCCGGCAACCCGAACGTGGCAACCCCGGAACCGGCGGCCGCCAGCAGGGCGTCCACATGACCGTGGTAGCAGCCGGCGAACTTCACCACCTTCGCGCGGCCGGTGAACCCGCGGGCCAGCCGGATCGCCGACATCGTGGCCTCGGTGCCCGACGACACCAGGCGCACCTGCTCCAGCGGTTCCACCCGCGCCACCATCGCCTCGGCGAGCGCGACCTCGCCCTCCGTGGGCGTGCCGAAGGAGGTGCCCGCCGCCACGGCCGCCTGCACCGCGGCGATCACCTCGGGGTGCGCGTGGCCGAGAATCATCGGCCCCCACGAGCACACGAGGTCGACGTACTCGCGCCCGTCGGCGTCGGTCAGATACGGGCCCGCACCGGAGACCATGAACCGGGGGGTGCCGCCCACCGCGCGGAACGCCCGCACCGGGGAGTTCACGCCACCTGGCGTCACGGCCGCCGCGCGGTCGAAGAGTTCCTGGGACACTGGTGCTTCGTACGGATAGCTCACAGGCACATGCTCTCAAACGACGGGCGTTGCGCCGCAACGTCTCGACCTCGCATCTGAGACGATGATCGGGTTGCATGGTTGGGTCGACGGATGGTCGGGTAGTGGAATGCAGCAGCGCGGTGGTGAACCGGGCGACGTGCCGGGCGATCGCGAGCCTGAAAACCCCCGTCCCACCGGCCGGCGACGCCGGCCCGCCGATCGCGCACCGCAGGAGAACACCGGCTCCGGAGCCGACCGTCCGGAGCAGCGACCGACCGCAGAGGGCAGGAGCAGGGGTGGCCGAGTGGGGGTGACCTACAAGTACTTCGGCGCGCCCGACGGGGCCACGGCGGCCCGCGTCCCCATCTCCATGCGCCCGGAGGAACTCGGGGGGGACGAACTCGGTCAGGGCATGTACACCAAGGTCAAGCCGGAGACGATGGCCGCGATGGTGCTCACCGGCATCGAGGGCATACCGCCGTCGAAGGTCCCGCCGCTCGAACTCGTCGTGCTGCACCCGGACTACGCCGTCGTCCGGCTGCCCGCGTCCGTGGTGGACCCGCTGCGCACCGCCAACGAGGAGTCGCTGGGCGCGGCCGCCTTCATCTGGTCCACGGTGCCCGACCGGCGCGGCCCGCGGGACGCGTTCGTGATCTACCAGATGCTCCACGAGTGGCAGGACTTCGCCCGCCGCTGCGAGGAATCCGGCCACCAGCTCTACTGCCTGGTCTGGCCGTGAGCCCGGCGCCGGCCCGCCGGACGCCGGCCGGCTCCGCCGCCCGCTTCACCCCCTTCGCCCGCTTTTGCCTCTGGCGGATCGGCGCAACGGCCGGGACACGCACAACTCCCCTTCTCTGACGGGGAGAAAGCGGGACGTCCCGGGGCGCACCGGCCTTCCCGGCGGCCGCGGGCGTACGGCGGTTCCCGGCGGCCGCGGCGCCCCGCGCAGCGGGCCGGCCAGGGGTCAGCCGTAGCGCGAAGAACACCTCGGCCGCCGCGTCCACCTCCGACGGGTCCGCACCGGTGGCCAGTTCCCACAGCAGGCCGCGGCTGGTGCCCAGCCACAGCATCGCCTCGGCCCGGGCCCGGTCGGCCGGCACGCCCACCGCCCCTACCAGCGGGAGCAGTTCGGCGATCCACGGCTCGCGGGTCCCGTCCACCCCGGGCCGGCGCGACCGCAGCGCGAAGCCGAGGCGGTACAGCGGCCACATGCGCGGCTCGGCGAGGTGGCGCCACATCCGGCGCATGGTCGAGACGGGGTCGCCGCCCTGCGCGCGGAAGGCGGCCAGGTGCGCCCGCTCGCGCCGCTCGCACTGCTCGTGCACCGCCGCCAGCAGCCCCTCGCGCGACCCGAAGTGGTACAGCAGCAGCGAGTGCCCCACCCCGATCGCGCCGGCGAGCGCGCGCAGGCTCCCGTCCAGCCCGTCCCGGCCCTCGTCGCCCAGCAGGTGGTCCAGGACGGCGCCGGCCAACTCGTCCTTCGCGCTCACGCCCTCACCCTACGGGGCCCACGGCTACAGTGGAGCGAGCGGTTTGACCAGACGGTCAAACGGTTGAACGGCCGGACCCCGGGAGGCGGGCATGCGGTACGAGTCGCGGCTACGGGTGGCGGCGCCGGCGCGGACGGTGTGGGAACTGCTGGCCGACCCCGGCGGCTGGCCGGGGTGGACCCCCACGGTCACGGCGGCCGAGGTGAAAGGACCGGGCCCTGTCGGCGGGTTCGGCACCGGCAGCGCGGTCACCCTCACCCAGCCGGGCCGCCGCCCCACCACCTACACCGTCGACGCCTTCGAGCCCGGCCGCCGCTTCCGCTGGAGCCGTACGGCCGCCGGCGTGCGGCAGTGGGCCGACCACGTCGTCCGGCCCGAGGGCGCCGACCGCTGCGAGGTCGTCCTCACCTTCGCGATGGAGGGTCCCGTCGGCGCGCTCCTCGGCCGGCTCGGCGCGGGCACCGTACGGCGCATGGTCGACACCGAGGGCGCGTCCCTGAAGGCCCGCGCGGAGGACACCGCGGCGCGGACGTGACCGCCGCCGCCCGGGGGGAGGTCCGGGCGGCGGCGGTCACGGGATGCGTGTCCTCAGCCGGTCACCAGGCCGAGGGGGCGGGCGGCGGGACCACCGCCGGCCGGTCGTCGCAGGTGATCGTGTTGGGCAGTTCCCACGGGGCCAGCCAGTCCCCGGTGGTGCCCCCGCCGGTGTTCCCGCCGAGGTCGGTGAGCGTGAACTCCGAGCCGGCGGGCGTGAAGTCGAACGCACCGCAGTTGTTGACGCCGACCGCGCCCACGTTGCGGGCGCGCACGTCCTGGAAGGTCGCGCCGCCGGCGGCCCGCGCGCTCACCACCGACGTGCCGGTGCCGTCCACCCTGATGTCCTTGAAGTGCACGCCGGTGATCGAGTAGAGGTCCTTCACCGGGTAGTCGCTCACCAGCATGATCGCGTTGTAGGTGTTGTCGAGGAAGTCGTCCCCGGTCACCTCGATGTCGGCGCTGATGCTCCGCTCCAGCGCGTAGAACCAGATCGCGCCGATCCCGATGTTCCAGTTCAGGTCGTACGTCCCCGCCCGCACCGTGGTGTTGCCGGTGATCGACAGGTGCCCGGTGAACGCCTCGGCGCCGAAGCGGGAACCGACCTGGATGCCGCTGCCCTCGCGGATCGGGTCGGCGACCAGGTTGCCGGAGACGGTGTTGTCGGTGCCGCCGTAGAGCGCGATGCCGTTGGCGAGCACGGGCGTCTGCACGGTGTTGTGGTCGAAGGTGTCGCGGGCGTCCTCGACCTGGTCCGACCACATCGCCAGCCCGTCGTCACCGGTGTTGCGGACGAAGTTGTCCCGCACCACCGAATCCGTCACGCCCGTGTGGAAGTTGATCCCGTCCGCGGTCTGGTCCACGATCTCGTTGCCGGTGATCGTGAGGTCGTGCATCGGGCCGTCCAGCCACATGCCGGCCTTGGTGTGCTGGATGTACAGGCCCGAGATGCTGGAGTCGCTGAGCGCGCCGCCGATCCCGTTGACCTGGTCGGTGTCCACCCGGTCCCGGACGTCGCCCTCGATCGCGAAGCCGGACAGGTGGACGTCGCTGCTGCCGCCGTCCGCCGCGTCCTTGCCGTAGAAGCCGACACCGGTGTGGGCCGGGCCGCCGGACGCCGACGCGTCCAGCGTGGTCTGGTGGCCCTTGATGACCGTGTACCAGTTGCCGGCGCCCTCGATCGTGATGTCGTCCACCACGATGTGGCGGTTCACCTGGAAGGTGCCCGGGGGGATGTAGACCTTCAGGTGGGCGCGCCGGGCGAAGGCGATCGCCTTGTCGAGGGCGGGCGCGGAGTCCCTGCGGCCGGTCGGGTCGGCGCCGAAGGCCAGCACGTCCACCGCGCGCAGGTCCACCTTCGGCGCGGCCACCACCTGGGAGTCCAGCAGGTCGACCGTGGTGGCCGCGGCGCCCTTCGGCACCGTGAGCCGGACCTTCTCCCCGGCCTGGTAGGTGCGGCCAAGCAGCAGCCGCTGCTCGTCGTAGAAGTGGTTGGGGCGGAACGGCTTGCTGACCACCGGCGCCGGGGTGGTCTGGTCCGGCACGCACGCGCACTCGGTGATCCACTGGTCGGGGGCGAGCAGGTCCGCGTCGGGGTCGTTGGAGAACGGGTACTGGTTGTACAGCCACGCGAACTGCGAGGTGAGCGTCATCGTCCTGCGGCCCTGGACGGCGCCACCGCTCTTCGCCGCGAGCGTCACGTCCAGCGGCGAGGTGATGCCGCCGCCGGCCGGCGCGTCCGGGATGCTGTAGCGGACGTTGATCGCGTTGGCCGCGCTCGGCAGGGTGAACTCGACGTACTGGCCGGGTTCCAGGGTGACCGCGCTGCGGCCGGACGCCTCGGCGGGCAGGGTGTAGGCGGCCGTGCTCGGGCCGATCACCGTGCCGTCGGTGGCGGCGTCCTCGGCCTCCTGCTCGGCGAACCCGGGGTCCGCGCCCCGGCCCGCGACGAGCGACGGATCGAGGGCGGCACGGGTGACGGACGCGGCCGTGCCCGCGCCCTGCTGCCCGCCGGGGCGTCCGGCGCCGACGGCGTACGCGGGCGCGCCCGCCAGCACGCCGAGGCCGACCGCCGCCGCGGTCACCGCGGCGAGGGCGGCCGCCGCTCTTCGTCCGGGTCTGCCGGGCCCACTTGCCACCGCGCCGGTGCTGCTCCGTGACATCGCTAGCTCGTTTCTCTCGGTGTCTGTCGAGGGCTGAACGGTGAGGTGACAGTAGGGCGGCCCGATCCACCGCCACAAGATTCCTGCACAGCTATTTCTCATAAATGGCGAACACGTACGCCTGGATGTTGAGTTCTTGCGGCGCACGTTGAAGTCATTGCGGCCGGACGCCCGTGGCGGAGGAGGCGGGAGGGACGCCGGGGGCGCTCCCCGGGAGGGTTCCGGGCTGCTGCTGGGAGGTGCGCGGGGCAGGCGGGGCGCGGGGGTCGGGACATGACAGATGCCCTCCCCGCCTCCGGACGTCCGGCTCTGCCGACGGCACCCCGGCGGACGGGAACCCGGGTCATGGCAACCACCGGGGCACTCCCGCGGACCGACACCGGACCGGCCCCGCGGCACCGCGCCCCCGCCGGCGCGCACACAGCCCGCGCGCCGCTGATGTGCGTGACGACGGTCGCCCCGGCTCGCCTTCGACCAGCGGGTGACACTGCGGGCGCTCGACGCGGCCGCGTGAGGGACCCGGGACGGCCCGGGACGGCCCCACCTATGCTGATCAGGAAGGAGCCGGGCGGGCGGGGACCGGACAGGTACGGCCCCCACGCGCCCGGCGCGCCCTCCGGCTTCAGCAGCAGGACCGTCCGAAAGGCAGCGCGACATGACTTCCCGTACCGCAGTGGTCACCGGTGCGAGCAGCGGCATCGGCGCCGCGACCGCCCGCAGGCTCGCCGAGGCCGGCTACCACGTCGCCCTCGCCGCCCGCCGCACCGACCGGCTGACCGCGCTGGCCGAGGAGTTGACCGCCTCCGGCCGCAGCGCCTCCGTCCACGCCCTCGACGTCACCGACCGCGCCGCGGTGGACGCCTTCGCCGCCTCGCTCGACGCCCTCCCCCCGCTGCACGTCCTGGTCAACAACGCGGGCGGCGCGCTCGGCACCGACCCGGTCGCCACCGCCGACCCGGCCGACTGGCGCACCATGTACGAGGTCAACGTGCTCGGCGTGCTCCACGTGACCCAGGCGCTGCTGCCGGCGCTGACCGCCTCCGGCGACGGCACCGTGGTGGTGCTCTCCTCGACCGCCGGGCTGGCCACCTACGAGGGAGGCGGCGGCTACGTGGCGGCGAAGCACGGCGCCCACGTCATCGCCGAGACGCTGCGCCTGGAACTCAACGGCCGGCCGGTGCGGGTGATCGAGATCGCCCCCGGCATGGTGAGGACCGAGGAGTTCTCGCTCACCCGCTTCCGCGGGGACTCCGCCCGCGCCGAGGCCGTCTACGCCGGCGTGGCCGAGCCCCTCACCGCCGACGACGTCGCGGACACCGTCGCCTGGGCCGTCACCCGCCCCGCCCACGTCAACGTCGACCTCCTGGTCCTGCGCCCCCGCGCCCAGGCCAGCAACTCCAAGGTCCACCGCGAACACTGACCCACGCCGCCCACGCCGCCCGGCGCCCCCGGGCGCGGGCGGCACCGGGCACGGGCGGCACCGGGCGGGTCAGCCCTTGACGCAGACGACCTGCTTGAGCTTCGCCACCACCTCGACCAGGTCGCGCTGCTGTTCCATCACCTGCTCGATCGGCTTGTACGCGCCCGGGATCTCGTCCACCACGCCGGAGTCCTTGCGGCACTCCACGCCGCGGGTCTGCTCGGCGAGGTCCCGGACGGTGAAGCGCCTCTTCGCCGCGCTCCGGCTCATCCGGCGGCCCGCGCCGTGGGAGGCGGAGTTGAACGCCGCGCCGTTGCCGAGCCCCCGCACGATGTACGAACCGGTGCCCATGGAGCCGGGGATGATGCCGTACTCGCCGCTCCCCGCGCGGATCGCGCCCTTGCGGGTGACGAGCAGGTCCATCCCGTCGTACCGCTCCTCGGCCACGTAGTTGTGGTGGCAGGAGATGACCTGTTCGAAGGTGGGCCGGGCCTTCTTGAACTCCTTGGCGACCACGCCCTGGAACAGGGCCATCATCACCGCACGGTTGTGCTTGGCGTACTCCTGCGCCCAGAACAGGTCGTTGCGGTAGGCGGCCATCTGCGGGGTGTCGGCGACGAAGACCGCGAGGTCGCGGTCGACCAGGCCCTTGTTGTGCGACAGGCCCTGGGCGACCCCGATGTGGTGCTCGGCGAGTTCCTTGCCGATGTTTCGGGAGCCCGAGTGCAGCATGAGCCACACCGCGTCGGACGTGTCCGTGCACAGTTCGACGAAGTGGTTGCCCGACCCCAGCGTGCCCATCTGCTGGGCCGCGCGCTCGGCGCGGAACTTCACCGCGTCGGCGAGGCCGTCGAAGCGGGACCAGAAGTCGGACCAGCCCGCGGTGCGGAAGCCGTGGACCGAGCGCGGGTCCACCGGGTCCGCGTGCATGCCGCGGCCGACCGGGATGGCCTGCTCGATCTTCGTCCGCAGCCGGGACAGGTCGCCCGGGAGGTCGCCCGCCCGCAGCGAGGTCCTGACCGCGCTCATGCCGCAGCCGATGTCGACGCCGACCGCCGCCGGGCAGACCGCGCCGTGCATCGCGATGACCGAGCCGACCGTCGCGCCCTTGCCGTAGTGCACGTCGGGCATGACCGCGAGGCCCTTGACCCAGGGCAGCGAGGAGACGTTGCGCAACTGCTGGAGGGCGCCGTGCTCGACGGACGCGGGATCGGCCCACATCCGGATCGGTACGTGGACGCCCGGCAGCTCGGTGTACGACATGGATTCCCCCCGATGGCGGTACGGACAGGCGGTGGTGCGGTTCCGGCGCGGATTTCCGTGCGGAGAGCGACACAGGTAATTGAGCGACAATACGAAGAACGGGTTGCGGGCGCGCTCCGCCCGGGTCCGCGAGGACGCGCACGGCAGGGCGGCGGGGCCGTACCGACGGGCTCGCGGGGCCGTCCGGCGCACCGCCCCGACGGGCGGTTTCGGCCCCGGGTGCGATAGACATTGTGTCCAAGGCTCGCTCGTATGCGCCAAGGAATTACCGCGAGGAACGACGAAAGGGGTCCGGCCGGTGCGGTCCACGTTGCCGTCGACACGAAGGCTGCCGCTCGCCGCCGGGGCGGTGCTGACCGCGGTCGCGGTCGCCGTCCTCAGCGCGTGCACCGGAACCGGCTCGTCCGACGGCGCGGACAAGGACGGGAAGACCGGGCTGGTCGGGGGCGACAGCGCCGCCTCGGCACCGCCCGGCAAGTACCAGACCCTGCCGCAGCCGTGCACCTCGGTCGACGCGGACTCGCTGAAGAAGCTGGTCCCGGGCCTGGCGGACTACTCCGGCACCGAGTCCCTGACCTACGACATCGACCGGCTGGTCGGCTGCTCGTGGAAGGCGAAGGCCGCCGACGGCACCACGCGCTCGCTGAACCTGAGCCTGGTCCGCGTGGTGTCCTACAACCCCTCGGTCAGCGACGAGGCGCAGGCCACGACGGACTTCGACAAGAAGGCGCAGGCCGCCTCCATCCCGCTCACCCCGCCCGGCGGTTCGTCGGCGAGCGCGACCCCGACGGCCACGGGCGGCGGTTCCGGCGGGGGCTCCGGCGACGACGCGGACGACGCGGCCTCGGGCTCCGGCACCCCGTCCTCCGGTCCGACCGACGCGGCCGGCTCCGGCGACGGGGAGAACACCGGCACGGACAGCGCCGGCCTCGCCCCGCGCCTGCTGTCGGGTGTGGGGAACGCCGCATTCATCAACGACGTGGCCAAGACACCCGGGAAGGGTTCGAGCCGCACGGTGACGCTGGTCTTCCGCACCGCGAACGTGCTGGCGACCGTCACCTACACGCAGTCGTCGGCCACTGACGCGCAGCCACCGAAGAGCGCTGACCTGCAGAAGGACGCCGAGAAGGTGGCGGGCGACCTCCAGCACAAGGTCGAGGGCTGAACCGCGGCGCGGGCCGGGCCCGCGCCGCGACCCCTTAGGGTGGTGGGCCGAACCGGCCGACCACCCCCGCTGCCGAAGGACCCGAGACCATGGAACGACGCCGACGCCCCTCCAAGCGCCGCCTGGCCGTGCTGCTCGCCGGCGCCGCCGTGCCCGCCCTGCTGGTGGCCGGCTGCTCCTCGGGCTCCGGGGGCTCGTCCGGCTCCGACTCGGACGCGGACGGCGGCAAGGACGGCTCCGCCTCGGCGGCCCCGAGCGCCACCACCACCCCCCCGCTGGCGCCCGCGCGGTTCACGACGCTGCCGTCGCCCTGCTCCACGGTGACGAAGGACACGGTCACCAAGCTGGTGCCGAAGGCCAAGCACAGCGGCGGCACCGCGACGGACACCGCCGACACCGGCGGCTCGCGCAGCGGCTGCTCCTGGACCGGCAACGGCACGGACGGTTTCCAGTACCGCTGGCTGTCGGTCAGCCTGGAGCGGTACGACTCCTCGGCCGCCCTCGGCGCCGCCGACCTCCAGGCGCACCAGCGGTTCACCGACGCGGTCTCCGCGGCCGAGAAGACCGCCGGCACCACCGCCACCGGCGTGACCGGGGTGGGCGACGAGGCCAGGTCGATCAGCGGCTGGACGATCGTGTCGAAGGTCAAGTCGCAGAACGACTCCGTGGTGGTCCGCACCGGCAACGTCGTCGTGCTCGTCGAGTACGACGGCGCCGGGCTGGAGGGCAAGAAGAACCCGAGCGCGAAGACCGTGGACGGCGACGCGCAGCAGGCTGCGAAGGACGTGGTCGCCGCGATCGCCGCCGCCAACGCCTGACGCCACCGCGACGGCGGCCGATACGACGGCGCCGACGACGCCGGTGCCAGCGGCAGCGGCAGCACGCGTAACAACTCGGCCTCACCGGCCCCCTATCCGTACGTTTGTCCGACCGCGAGCGGGCTCGGGGCGTCCACCGGTCCCGCCGACGGCACCCGCATGTGGCACTCTGGGGCGGCCAGTTCACGGGGAGAGGTGCCGAGCAGCAGGAGGGGCCGCGGGTGGCCGCGATACGTTTGACCCGGACTCACCGGATACTGATAGGCATCGTCGTCTCCGGTGCCGTGGTGATCGCCGGGATCGGTTTCGCCGGTTCGTACGCCGCCGTGCGCACGCTCGCCCTGCACAAGGGCTTCGGCTGGTTCGCCAACGTCTTCCCGATCGGCGTGGACGCCGGGATCGTCGTCCTGCTCTCGCTCGACCTGCTGCTGACCTGGCTGCGCATCCCCTTCCCGCTGCTGCGGCAGACCGCCTGGCTGCTCACCGCCGCCACCATCGCCTTCAACGGCGCCGCGGCCTGGCCCGACCCGCTCGGCGTCGGGATGCACGCGATCATCCCGGTGCTGTTCGTGGTGGCGGTCGAGGCTGCCCGGCACGCGATCGGCCGGATCGCCGACATCACCGCCGACCGGCACATGGAGGGCGTGCGCATCACCCGCTGGCTGCTCGCCCCGGTGCCGACCTTCCGGCTGTGGCGGCGGATGAAGCTGTGGGAGCTGCGCTCCTACGAGGAGGTCATCCGGCGCGAGCAGGACCGGCTGGTCTACCGGGCCCGGCTGCGGGCCCGCTACGGCATCGCGTGGCGGCGCCGTGCCCCGGTCGAGGCCATCATGCCGCTGCGGCTGGCCCGTTACGGCGTGCCGCTGTCCGAGACGGCCGGCGCGGGCCTGGAGGCGGCCGGGATCGACGTGATGCCCGCGGCCAAGCAGTTGACGGCCGGGCCGGCGGCGTCCGGGGACGCGGCCGGAGCGGGTGCGCCGGCCCCGGACGGCGGCGCGGCCGACGGCCAGGGCTCCGGCGAACAGGTCCGCGGCGAGCAGGTTCCGGGCGGGCGGACCGCCGGCGGGCAGGGCGCCGCGGAGCAGGCGCCGACCGCGGCAGGCGGGGCAGGCGGGGCAGGCGGAGCCGAACAGGCGGACAGCCCGCCGGCCGACCTCGACGACGACTTCGACCTGGCGCTGGCCCAGGCGCAGGAGTACGAGCGGCAGCTCTACGAGCGCCAACTGCTGGAGCAGCAGATCTCCCAGCAGGGCGACTGGCAGGGCGCGCCGCACCACAGCCCCTGGTTCGCCGCGCAGCGGGCCGCCGCCCAGGGCCACCCCTACCCCGCGCCGTACGGCGAGCCGGGGTACGACCCCCAGCAGGAGTACGCGGCGCAGCAGGCGTTCGCAGCCCAACAGGCGTTCGCAGCCCAACAGGCGTTCGCAGCGCAGCAGGAGTACGCGGCCCAGCAGGGCGCCGGGCCGGAGGGGCCCGGCCAGGACACCTCGGAGCAGGGCCGGGCGCCGGTGGGCGCCCCCGCGACGGACGGTCCGCAGCAGCCGCAGGTGATGGTGCCGAACGGGCCGAACCGCACCCGCCCGCTGGGCAGTGTGGGGACCGACGGCGCCGCGCCCGACGCGGTCGACGGCGCGCAGGGCGCCCCCGGCGGCCTCGCCCTTCCCGGTCAGCGCACCGAGGAGCCCGGTACCGCCGCACAGCAGGCCGCCGCCCCGGCGTCCGGGCCGGCTCCCGGGGCCGAGCCGGAGCCGAACCTCACGACCTACCCGTCGGGCACCCTGCGCCTGCCCGACGACGTGCCGGTCGAGGACGCCTACTTCGCCGCCTACCGGCAGTACGTCCGGGAGCAGGGCACCTTCCCCAACGCCCGCCAGCTCGCCCGGCTGCTGGAGGAGGCGTACGGCGGCACCGCGCCCGAGCAGCGCGAACTGATCGCCGCGCACCGCGAGCTGCGCTACCGCTACACCTCCGAGGCGGAGACCGAGTACATCCCCTGATCCGCTGGACCCGGTGACGTCCCGGTCCGCCCCGCCACGGTCCTCCGCGTCCGGTCCGGACTTCTCCGTCCTCGCCGCCGGGTGCGGCTCAGCCCGGGCCGGTCAGGAAGCACCGCCCAGCAGCGACCGCACCCGGTCCTGGCCGACGGCCAGCAGCAGGGTGGGCAGCCGCGGGCCGGTGTCCCGGCCGACCAGCAGTTCGTACAGCAGCACGAAGAACGACCGCTGGGCCGCCTTGAGTTCGGGGGTCGGCTTCGCGTCGGGCGCGAGTCCGGCCCGGATCTTCGGCACCGCGTAGACCAGCGTGGTCAGGCCGTCCAGCGACCAGTGCTCCTCCAACCCGTCGAGCAGGAGCTTCAGGGCGCCGCTGTCGGCGTCGTCGAGGGCGGCGAGCCGCTCGGTGTCGGGCCGGTCGCGCACCACGGTGCGCTGCTCGGCCGGGACGTAGGTCGAGATCCAGTCCTCGGCGCGGTCCAGCCGGGGCCGCACCTCGGCGAGCGAGGTCAGCGGGTGCTCCGGGTCGAGTTCGGAGAGGATGCGCAGCGTCTGCGCCTCGGCCCCCGCCGTCACGTCGGCGACCGACGCCAGGGTGCGGTAGGGCAGCGGGCGGACGGTGCGCGGGAGCTCGCCGCGGGCGGTGCCGACCGCCCGGCCGTACGCCGCCGCGTCGGCGGGGAGCACGGTGCCGTCGGCGACCTTGCGGGACAGGGAGTCCCACTCGTCGTACAGCCGCTGGATCTCCTGGTCGAAGGCGATCTTGAAGGACTGGTTGGGGCGGCGGCGGGCGTACAGCCAGCGCAGGATCTGCGGCTCCATGATCCTCAGGGCGTCGCCGGGGGTGGGCACCCCGCCCTTGGAGGAGGACATCTTGGCCATGCCGGAGATGCCGACGAACGCGTACATCGGCCCGATCGGCTGCTCGCCGCCGAAGATCGGGCCGACGATCTGGCCGCCGACCTGGAAGGACGAGCCCGGCGAGGAGTGGTCGACACCCGACGGCTCGAAGACCACGCCCTCGTACGCCCAGCGCATCGGCCAGTCGACCTTCCAGACCAGCTTGCCGCGGTTGAACTCGCCGAGCCGGACCGTCTCGCCGTGGCCGCAGGCGCAGGTGTAGGTCAGCTCGGTGCTCGCGTCGTCGTACGCGGTGACGGTGGTGAGGTCCTTGCCGCACCGCGCGCAGTACGGCTTGTACGGGAAGTACTCCGCGCCGGCGCCGCTGCCGTCGTCCTCCTCCGCGGCGCCCGAGCCCTCGGCGGCGGCCAGTTCCGCGTCGTCGACCGGCTTCTGGCCCTGCCTGGCGGCGGGCGCGGGCTTCTTCGTGCGGTACTGGGCGAGGATCGCGTCGATGTCGGCGCGGTGCCGCATGGCGTGCAGCACCTGGTCCCGGTAGGCGCCCGCGGTGTACTGCTCGGTCTGGCTGATCCCGTCGAACTCCACACCGAGGGCGGCGAGGGCGTCGACCATCGCGGACCTGAAGTGCTCGGCCCAGTTCGGGTGCGCGGAGCCGGCGGGGGCGGGCACCGACGTCAGCGGCCGGCCGATGTGCTCGGCCCACGAGTCGTCGACCCCCGGGATGCCCTGGGGCACCTTGCGGTACCGGTCGTAGTCGTCCCAGGAGATCAGGTGGCGCACCTCGATGCCGCGGCGGCGGATCTCGTCGGCCACGAGGTGGGGGGTCATGACCTCGCGCAGGTTCCCCAGGTGGATCGGGCCGGAGGGGCTGAGCCCGGACGCGACGACGACGGGTTTCCCGGGGGCGCGGCGCTCCGACTCGGCGATGACGTCGTCCGCGAAACGGGAGACCCAGTCGGCCTCGGTGCTTGCAGCCACGGTCCTCTTCTTCCTGGGGGTTTTCCGGCGGTCTTCCGCCGGGGTCCGGCCCCGGCGGCCGGGAGCGGCCCGGCACGTTCATTCTCCCAGACCTGGCACACCCGCCCGCCAGCGGAATATCCGCCTGTGGACAACTTCGACGTCGGACCGCCGGCCTGTGGATAACCCGGTGAGGCGGTCGCGGGGCCCGTGGGACAATGGTGCCGCCACGCCACGTGGCACGTCCGACCTCCCGACACACGGAACGGCACCTCCATGGCCTCGGTCCCTTCCCTCTCCGCCTCGCTCCAGCAGCGCGTCTCCGCGGCCCTCGCGTCCGCGGTGCCGTCGGCCGTCGACGCCGACCCGCTGCTGCGACGTAGCGACCGGGCGGACTTCCAGGCGAACGGGGTGCTGGGCCTGGCCAAGCGGACGAAGGCCAACCCGCGGGAGTTGGCCGCGGCCGTGGCCGCCGCGCTGCCCGCGGACGAGGTGGTCGGTTCGGTCGAGGTCTCCGGCCCCGGGTTCCTGAACATCGGCGTGGCCGACTCCGCGATCACCTCGAACCTCGCCCTGCGCGCGGCCGACGACCGGCTCGGCGTGGCCGGCAAGCCCGCCCCCGGCATCACCGTCATCGACTACGCCCAGCCGAACGTGGCGAAGGAGATGCACGTCGGCCACCTGCGGTCCTCCGTGATCGGCGACGCGATCGCGAAGATCCTGGAGTTCGAGGGCGAGCAGGTGGTGCGGCGGCACCACATCGGCGACTGGGGCACCCAGTTCGGCATGATGATCCAGTACCTGCTGGAGCACCCGCACGCGCTGGACCACACCGAGCCCGGCGGCGCCGACGCCGGCGAGGCGTCCATGTCCCGGCTCGACCGGCTGTACAAGGCGGCCCGCGGCCTCTTCGACTCCGACGAGGAGTTCAAGGAGCGCTCAAGGCGCCGGGTGGTCGACCTCCAGGCCGGCGACCCCGGGACGCTGGCGACCTGGCAGCGGTTCGTCGACGAGTCGAAGATCTACTTCTTCTCGGTCTACGACAAGCTGGACATCCCGATCGCCGACGAGGACATCGTCGGCGAGTCGGGGTACAACGACATGCTGGTCGAGACGTGCGAGCTGCTGGAGAAGTCCGGGGTGGCGGTGCGCTCGGAGGGCGCGCTGTGCGTCTTCTTCGACGACATCAAGGGCAAGGACGGCGAGCCGGTCCCGCTGATCGTCCGCAAGTCCGACGGCGGCTTCGGGTACGCGGCCACCGACCTGTCCGCGGTCCGCAACCGCACCCAGGACCTGCACGCCGACACCCTGCTCTACGTGGTGGACGTCCGGCAGTCGCTGCACTTCCGGATGGTCTTCGAGACCGCCCGGCGGGCCGGCTGGCTCACCGACGGGGTGGTGGCGCGCCACCTGCCGTTCGGCACCGTGCTCGGCGCCGACGGCAAGCCGTTCAAGACCCGGGCCGGCGCCAGCGTGAAGCTGGAGGACCTGCTGGACGAGGCGGTCGGGCGGGCCACCGCGGTGGTGCGGGAGAAGGGCGAGAAGATCGGCCTGTCCGAGCGAGAGATCGTGGACAACGGCCGGCAGGTGGGTATCGGCGCGGTCAAGTACGCCGACCTGTCCACGTCGCTGGGCCGGGACTACATCTTCGACCTCGACCGGATGGTCTCGCTCAACGGCGACACCAGCGTCTACCTGCAGTACGCGTACGCCCGGACCCGGTCGATCTTCCGGAAGGCGGGCGCCGACCAGCGTCCCGCCGCCCACCCGGAGCTGGCCCTGGAGCCCGCCGAGCGGGCGCTGGGCCTGCACCTGGACGCGTTCGGGGACGCGCTGGCGGAGGTCGCGGAGAGCTACGAACCGCACCGGCTGGCCTCGTACCTCTTCCAGCTCGCCTCGCTGTTCACCACGTTCTACGAGCAGTGCCCGGTGCTGACCGCGGACGGCGGCCCGGCGCAGGTCGAGAACCGCCTGCTGCTGTGCGAGCTGACCGGCCGCACCCTGGCCAAGGGCCTCGAACTGCTGGGCATCCGCAGCCCCGACCGGCTGTAGCCGGACGTCCGGCCCCCGGCGCGTGCCGGAGGCCGGACGGACGCCTGCCGACGGCCGCGGGCCGGGGACTGCCGGGGACCGGATGCCGCCGGCGGCCGCCGGACCGAGGTGTCGGTGGGCGGCCCTAGAGTCGGCGCATGGCGATGCTTCCGAACCCCCTCCCCCGGCTCACCGACGACCCGAGCGGTGCCGCCCTCGGCCTGCGGCTGCCCCCGGGCCGGCTGGTCGGCGACGGCGACGACGGGGAGCACGAGCCGCTGCTGTGGCAGGCGGACGCCCCGGCCGACGCGGGCAGTTGGGCGCGACTGGCGCCGGCCCGGGCGGTCGGGCTGCTGCCGCTGCTGCTGGAGTGCGGCGAGATACCCGGCCTGGAGGACGTGGCCGACTGGGAGCTGGACCCCGGCGCGATGTCGTACCCGGGCCACCATGACGCCGAGGAGTACCTGGCCGGGGCGTGGCCGCCGGCCGTCGGCGAGGAGGGCGCCGCGGACCCGGGCGGCGACGGCGCGCAGGGGGACGCCGGACTCGCGGACTGGGCCGCCCCGTTCGGCGCCGACTTCCCCGGCCTGGCCCCGGCGCTGCTGACCGCCGCCGACGCCGCCGCCGGGCGCCCGGACGCCGTGGCCGCCGAACTGGCCGCCGCGCTCACCGCCTCCGGCCGCCTCCACGACCCGCGCGCCGCCCTGGTGTACGCCCGCCGCAGCGCCGACATCCCCGCCGCCATCGGCTGGAACGGCCCGGCCAACCACGTGGGCGACGTGGCCCTGCTCTGCGCGGTGCTGCGCTCCTGGGAGGACCGGTTCGGCCTGCGCGTGGTGGCGCTCGGCTTCAGCACGCTGGTCGCCGCGCTGGCCGCCCCGCCCATCACCGTGGAGGAGGCCGAGGCGGTCGCCGCCGAGCACCTGGCCTTCTGCCCGGACACCGTCGAGCAGGGCCCCGACACGCTGCGCGGCTACGCGAAGACGCTGGTGGGCGAGAGGGTCTGGACCTTCTGGTGGGACTGAGCCGGTGGGCCCGGGACAAGGACCAGGACCGGGACCGGGGCCCGGGGCGCGCTCACTTCAGCACGACGACCGTGGACCCGATGACCGTGTTGTTCCAGATCTTCGTCTCGTCGGCGCGGTGCACACGGATCGCGCCGGTGCGCAGCGAGGACGACGGCGCCGTCACCTTGTCGTCGATCGGAGCCGAGAAGGCCACCCAGGTCTCGGCGGTGTACTCGAAGAACACCACGTGTTCGACCTTGACCCCGTCCGAGCCGGTGCCGGTGGCGTTGCGCCCGGTCACGTAGTGCGTGCCGATCTGGGCCGGCACGGTGCCGGGCTGCACCAGGAAGGTGGAGGTCGGTCCGGAGCGCGGCACCACCCACACGCGGTGCTGGGAGACCGAGTAGACGATCCGCTTGCCGGTGTCCGAGTTCGGCGGGACCGGCGGCGGGGTCTGCGGTGCCTGCTTGCTGACGGAAGGGTGCGGGGTGGGCGGCGCCGCGGTCGGCTTGCCGCCCGGGGCGGATCCGCTGGCCTGGACCGCGAGCACCGACACCACGGCCATCGCCCCGGCCGTCAGCCCGCTCACCGCGGCCCACGAGGGTATGCCCCGACTCATCGGACCCCTCCCCTTCCTCAACACGCGCTCGGCGGACGGTCCGGCCGCTGCTCCCCGCGGCCCCGGGCGGCCGCGGGACCGCGGCGGCCGCTACAGCCGCTGCGCGACCTCGGTGGCCCAGTAGGTCAGGATCATGTTCGCACCCGCCCGCCGGATCGACGTCAGCGTCTCCAGGATCGCACGGTCGCGGTCGATCCAGCCCTTCTCGGCAGCGGCCTCGACCATCGCGTACTCACCGGAGATCTGGTACGCCGCCACGGGCACGTCGACGGTGTCCGCGACCTTCCTCAGCACGTCAAGATACGGCAACGCGGGCTTGACCATCACCATGTCGGCGCCCTCGGCGAGGTCGAGCGCCAGCTCGCGCATCGACTCCCGGAAGTTCGCCGGGTCCTGCTGGTAGGTCTTGCGGTCGCCGCGCAGCGAGGAGTTGACCGCCTCGCGGAAGGGGCCGTAGAACGCGGAGGCGTACTTCACGGTGTAGGCGAGGATCGCCACGTCCTGGCGGCCTATCTCGTCCAGTGCGTCGCGGATCACACCGACCTGGCCGTCCATCATGCCGGACGGGCCGACCACGTGGACGCCGGCGTCGGCCTGCACCCGGGCCATCTCGGCGTAGCGCTCCAGGGTCGCGTCGTTGTCGACCCGGCCCTGGTCGTCCAGGACACCGCAGTGGCCGTGGTCGGTGTTCTCGTCCAGGCACAGGTCGGACATCACCACGACCGCGTCACCGACCTCGGCGACGACGTCGCGGATGCCCTGCTGGAGGATGCCGTCCGGGTCGGTGCCGGCGCTGCCCACCGCGTCCTTGGACTCCGGGACGCCGAAGAGCATCAATCCGCCGACTCCGGCCTCCGCCGCCTCGACGGCGGCCTTGCGGAGGGTGTCGCGGGTGTGCTGGACCACGCCCGGCATCGAGGAGATCTCGACGGGCGCGCCGATGCCCTCCCGGATGAACATCGGGAGGATCAGCTCCGCGGGGTCCAGGCGGTTCTCCGCGACCAGGCGGCGCATCGCGGGGGACGTCCGCAGCCGCCTCGGCCGCGCTCCGGGGAACTCGCCGTACCGGCTGCTCATCGGCTGCGCCGCCTTTCTGTGGGGACCAGGGGCCGCTTCCACGGTACGCCCGCCCAGGGGGTGCGGTTGCCGACGATCAGTCGGCGCCGGCGGCCCTGGAAGGGGGGCTCTCCGGCCGGCTCCGGGGCCCGCCCGGACGGGCGGACGCGCAGCTTCCCGCGCCGCGGGCGCAAAGGGCCCCTCCCGTGGCGGGAGGGGCCCTTCGGGCGCGTAGGTGCGGTCGCTACACCCGGGAACGGCGGCGGGCGCCGGGACGGCGCTCGCTGGGCCGGGTGACGGGGTCGCCCGCCGCCTCGGCCGTCGCGCGGCGGGCCCGCCCGAACTCGGCGAGCGCCTGCGCGAGCGCGTGTACGGACGGCTCGGGGGCCATCACGTCCACCCGCAGCCCGTGCTCCTCGGCCGTCTTCGCGGTCGCGGGCCCGATGCACGCGATGACGGTGACGTTGTGCGGCTTGCCGGCGATCCCGACGAGGTTGCGCACCGTCGAGGACGACGTGAACAGCACCGCGTCAAAGCCGCCGCCCTTGATCGCCTCCCGGGTCTCGGCCGGCGGCGGCGAGGCGCGCACCGTGCGGTACGCGGTCACGTCGTCCACCTCCCAGCCCAGCTCGACGAGACCGGCCACCAGCGTCTCGGTGGCGATGTCGGCGCGCGGCAGGAACACCCGGTCGATCGGGTCGAAGACCGGGTCGTAGGGCGGCCAGTCCTCCAGCAGCCCGGCGGCGGACTGCTCGCCGCTGGGCACCAGGTCCGGCTTGACGCCGAACTCGACCAGGGCCTGCGCGGTCTGCTCGCCGACGGCGGCGACCTTTATCCCGGCGAACGCCCGGGCGTCCAGGCCGTACTCCTCGAACTTCTCGCGGACCGCCTTGACCGCGTTGACCGAGGTGAACGCGATCCACTCGTAGCGGCCGGTGACCAGGCCCTTGACCGCGCGCTCCATCTGCTGCGGGGTGCGCGGGGGTTCGACCGCGATGGTCGGTACCTCGTGCGGCACCGCGCCGTAGGAGCGCAACTGGTCGGACAGCGAGGCGGCCTGCTCCTTGGTGCGGGGCACCAGGACGCGCCAGCCGAACAGCGGCTTGGTCTCGAACCAGGAGAGCTGCCGGCGGTACGCGGTGGGCTCGCCGACGACGGCTATCGCGGCGATCGGGCCCTCGGGCGTCGGCAGCGCCTTGGTCGACTTCAGTTCGGCCGCGATGGTGGCCAGGGTCGCGCTCCAGGTGCGCTGGCGCGTGGTGGTGCCGGCCACGGTGACGGTCAGCGCGGTGTCGGGCTTGCGCCCGGCGGCGACGAGTTCGGCGGCGGCCGCGGCGACGGTCTGGAGCGTGGTGGAGACCACCAGCGTCGCCGTGCTGGCACCGACCTCGCCCCAGCACTGGTCGGAGGCGGTGGCGGCGTCCACGAACCGGACGTCGCCACTGAGCGGCACGCCGGCGTACGCGGGCACACCGAGGGCGGCGGCGACGCCGGGGACGACCTCGAACGGGATGCCCGCGTGGGCGCAGGCCAGCATCTCCTGGGCCGCGGACGCGTCCAGGCCGGGGTCGCCGGCCACCGCACGCACCACCCGCTTACCGGTGCGCGCGGACGACATGACAAGCTGTGACGCAGCAGCGGCGGCGTCCAACACCTCACCGCCGGCGGCGGGTTCGGCCGTGCCCACATCGGGGCGGGCGTGGCCGCGGACGACGTCGAGCACGTCGCCGGGGCCGACCAGCACGTCGGCGAGGGCCAGTGCCTCGACCGCGCGCAGGGTCAGCAGTCCCGGGTCACCGGGTCCGGCACCGAGGAAGGTCACATGCCCGGCGGCTGGTGCGGCGAGGCCGGCGGCGGTGCCGGCCGGGGTGGTTGTAGCGACGGCGGCGGGGTTCAAGATGTGCGCTCCCCCATAAGACCGGCCGCACCCTTGGCAAGCATCGCCACGGCGAGTTCGCGGCCAACGGCCCGCGCCTCGTCGTCCGACGCCGGTACGGGACCGGTGGTGGACATCTGCACCAGCGAGGTGCCGTCGGTGCTGCCGACGACGCCGCGCAGGCGCAGCTCGGTGGACTGCCCGTCGGCCACGAGGTCGGCCAGCGCGCCCACGGGGGCGGAGCAACCGGCCTCAAGGGCGGCGAGCAGGGATCGCTCGGCGGTCACGGCAGCCCGCGTGAACGGGTCGTCGAGTTCGGCGAGCTGTGCGGCCAACTCCTGGCGGGAGGCGGCGCATTCGACGGCGAGTGCGCCCTGCCCCGGAGCGGGCAGGCTGACGTCGGTACCGATCAGCTCACTCGCCTCGGCGAGCCTGCCGATACGGTTCAGCCCGGCGGCGGCCAGCACGACCGCGTCGAGCGTGCCGGAAGTAACGTACCCGATTCGGGTGTCAACGTTGCCACGGATCGGGACCGTCTCGATGTCCCGTCCGTGTGACCGTGCCCACGCGTTGAGCTGCGCCATGCGGCGCGGCGAGCCGGTGCCGATCCTGGCGCCGGGCGGCAGCGTGGCGAAGGTGAGGCCGTCACGGGCCACCAGGGCGTCCCGCGGGTCCTCGCGGACCGGGATCGCGGCGATCACCAGCTCGTCGGGCACCGTGGTGGGCAGGTCCTTGAGGCTGTGCACGGCGAAGTCGATGTCGCCGGCGACCAGCGCGTCGCGCAGCGCGGAGACGAAGACGCCGGTGCCGCCGATGCGGGCGAGGGACTCCTTGGAGACGTCGCCGTAGGTGGTGATCTCCACGAGTTCGACGGGTCGGCCGGTGAGCTGCCGTACCTGGTCGGCGACCATGCCGGACTGCGCCATCGCGAGCTTGCTGCGGCGGGTGCCCAGCCGCAGCGGCGCCCCGTCGGCGGCGGGGCCGCGCCGCGAGGCGCGCGCGTCCGCGTCTTCCGGCGGCCGGTCCGCGCCGGTCGGTCCGGGGGCCGCCGCCGGCGTCCGCACCGGCTCCGCCCCCGCAGGGTTACTCATTGCCCGCCTCGATTCGGTTGCGTGCCACCCGTGTCGGCGGCCGGGTGTCGGCCCGGCTGACGGCGGCGACCGCCTGCGGGTCGAGGTCGAAGAGTTCGCGCAGCGCGTCGGCGTAGCCGGCCCCGCCGGGCTCACCGGCGAGCTGCTTGACCCGCACGGTCGGGGCGTGCAGGAGCTTGTCGACCACGCGGCGCACCGTCTGCGTGATCTCGGCGCGCTGCTTGTCGTCCAGACCGGGCAGCCTACCGTCGAGACGGGCGAGTTCACCCGCCACGACGTCGGCCGCCATCGCGCGCAGCGCCACCACGGTGGGGGTGATCCGGGCCGCCCGCTGGGCCGCGCCGAAGGCGGCGACCTCCTCGGAGACGATGGCCCGGACCTGGTCCACGTCGGCGGCCATCGGGGCGTCGGCGGAGGCCGCGGCGAGCGACTCTATGTCCGCGAAGTGCAGGCCGTCGATCTGGTGGGCGGCCGGGTCCACGTCCCGCGGCATCGCCAGGTCCAGGACGGCCAGCGGCCCTTCGGCGGCGCGGCGCCCGATCGCGGACCGCAGGTCGTCGGCGGTCAGCACCAGGCCGGTGGCGCCGGTGCAGGACACCACGAGGTCGGCGCGGGAGACGGCGTCGGGCACCTCGGGGATGGTCAGGGCGCGGGCGCTGAGCCCGGGGTGCTGCTCGGTCAGCAGGGCGGCCAGCCGTTCGGCGCGCTCCACGGTGCGGTTGGCGATCGCCAGCTCGCGGACCCCGGCCCGGGCCAGGGTCGCCGCGGCGAGCGAGGACATCGACCCGGCGCCGACCACCAGGGCGCTGCGGCCCTCGAGCGGGCCGGTGGCCGGGGCGAGCTGGGAGAGCCCGAAGGTGACCAGGGACTGTCCGGCGCGGTCGATGCCGGTCTCGGAGTGGGCGCGCTTGCCGACCCGCAGCGCCTGCTGGAACAGGTCGTTGAGCAGGCGGCCGGCGGTGTGCTGCTGCTGGCCGAGGGCGAGGGCGTCCTTGATCTGGCCGAGGATCTGGCCCTCGCCGACGACCATGGAGTCCAGGCCGCAGGCCACCGACAGCAGGTGGTGGACGGCCCGGTCCTCGTAGTGCACGTACAGGTGGGGGGTGAGCTCGTCCAGGTCGGCGGAGCTGTGCTGGGCGAGCAGCGTGGACAGCTCGGCCACCCCGGCGTGGAACTTGTCGACGTCGGCGTACAGCTCTATCCGGTTGCAGGTGGCCAGCACCGCGGCCTCGGTGGCCGGTTCGCAGGCGACCGCGTCCTGGAGCAGCTTGCCGCGCGCCCCCTCGGGCAGCGCGGCGCGCTCGAGGACGCTGACGGGGGCGGTGCGGTGGCTCAGCCCGACGACCAGGAGGCTCATGCACACTCCCCGTCGTGCTCGGGCCGGCCGCCGCCGGACACACGTCGCCTCATGGCGCTGGGCTCGTTCATGCCGGCATCACGGCGGGTACGTCACCGTCCGGGTCCTGGCGTTCCTCACCGGCCTTGCGCTGCTCGTGGAAGGCGAGGATCTGCAACTCGATGGAGAGGTCGACCTTGCGCACGTCGACCCCGTCGGGCACCGACAGCACCGTCGGGGCGAAGTTGAGGATGGAGGTCACGCCGGCCGCGACGAGGCGGTCGGTGACCTCCTGGGCGGCGCCGGCGGGGGTGGCGATCACGCCGATGGACACCTGGTTGTCCGCGACGATCGTCTCGAGTTCGTCGATGTGCCGCACCGGCAGTCCCGCGACCAGGCGGCCGGCCAGCGCCGCGTCCGCGTCCAGCAGCGCGGCGACGCGGAAGCCGCGGGAGGCGAACCCGCCGTAGTTGGCGAGCGCGGCGCCCAGGTTGCCGATCCCGACGATGACGACGGGCCAGTCCTGGGTGAGGCCGAGTTCACGGCTGATCTGGTAGACGAGGTACTCCACGTCGTATCCGACTCCACGCGTCCCGTAGGAGCCCAGGTAGGAGAAGTCCTTGCGCAGCTTCGCGGAGTTGACTCCGGCGGCGGCGGCGAGTTCTTCCGAGGAGACGGTGGGCACCGAGCGCTCCGAGAGTGCTGTCAGTGCCCGCAGATACAGCGGAAGCCTGGCGACGGTGGCCTCGGGAATCCCTCGGCCGCGGGTCGCCGGTCGGTGTGTTCGGCCAGTTGCCACGGTGCTCCTGCGGGTAGAGCTGGGCTGAGGGCGGCCACGGTCCTTGGGGACGCCCCGTGGACGCCAGGCTATGTCTTTGTGAACGCGTGCACAAAGATGGTGTCCGATTTGCCCGGCGGAAGTGATGGGCATCACGCATGTCCATGCCGGACATTCGGCACGGTCGCGCGCGCCGAATCGTTGCGGCGGCGCACCCACAGGCCGTCCGCCGCCGCGAGCACGCCGGACGGCTCCGGCCACGGCAGCCCGGCCGCGGTCACCAGCAGGTCGGACAGCCCGGGCAGCCGCGGCGCGTGGTGGGCGAGCAGCGCCGCGGTGGCCCGGACATCACCGAGCGCGGTGTGCGGACTCCAGTCGGTGAGCCCGATCCCGGCGGCGCAGGCCCGCAGCGACAGCCCGTACGGCAGCGGGCGGTCGCCGGCCGCCGCGATCCGCATGGTGCACACCTCGGGCACCGCGGGCAGCCGCAGCCCCAGCCGCGCGTACTCCGCCGCCAGGAAGGCCCGGTCGCAGCCGACGTTGTGCCCGACCAGCACCCGCCCGCGCAGCAGCGCCAGCAGCCGGGCGGCGATCGCGGCGAACCGCGGCGAACCGATCAGGTGCTCGGGTTCGATGCCGTGGATGTGGGTGGGGCCGACCGGGCCCTGCGGGTCGACGAGCGTGGTGAACTCGCCCTGCGGCACCAGGTCGGGGTCCAGCAGCAGCACCGCCAGCTCCACCACCCGGTGCCGGTGCGAGGACGAACCCGTCGCCTCGACGTCCACGACGGCGTAGCCGTACGCACCCTCACTCCGGCCCGGAAGCACGCGTCCACACTCCTCACGCATCGCCCCCGGGTGTACAAAACGCCCTCGATGGTAATCGAATACGCGGCTCCGTCGGCAATCCGCTCAAAATGCCCACCGGTTCGGGTACCCGGGCGGTCGGACCCGGGCCGGCCCACGCGGGCCGTCGCGGCCGGACCCGGCGCACCGCCGGTCAGGCCAGCGCCGCCCGCAGCCGCCCCTCGTCCACCCGCCAGAAGGTGTGCTGCTCGCCGTCGACCAGCACCACCGGGATCTGCTCCCAGTAGCGGTCGTGCAGCGCGGCGTCCTGCGTGATGTCCTGCTCGGTCACGGTCGCGCCCGTCTCCGCGGCGACCTTGCCGATCACCGCGCGGGCGTCGTCGCACAGGTGGCAGCCGGGCCGGCCGATGAGGGTCACCGTCTTCGGGGTCGTCGTCATGACCGCCATTGTGTCCCGCCCCGTTCACGTACCGGCATCCCGGCCGAGGCGGGACCGCCCCCGGGCGTGGTTATGCTCGGCGGCATGGCCGCTCTCAAATGGCTCACCCCCCGTAGGCAGTCCGCCACCGAGCGGAGCGTGCTGGCAGGAGAGGCCGCCGCGGAGGCCGCCCTCGACAACCGGGCGCGGTCCGACGACGCGACCGCCGACCCGGAGGAACCGCAGTTCCCGGTGGCGGGCGACCCGCGGGCCGCCGCCTTCTTCGACCTCGACAACACCGTGATGCAGGGCGCCGCGCTCTTCCACTTCGGCCGCGGCCTGTACAAGCGGAAGTTCTTCGACAAGCGCGACCTGCTGCGGTTCGCCTGGCAGCAGGCGTACTTCCGGCTGGCCGGCTCCGAGGACCCCGAGCACATGCGGGACGCCCGCGACAGCGCGCTGTCCATCGTCAAGGGGCACCGCGTCGAGGAACTGACCCGCATCGGCGAGGAGATCTACGACGAGTACATGGCCGGGAAGATCTGGCCGGGCACCCGCGCCCTCGCCCAGGCCCACCTCGACGCCGGGCAGCGGGTCTGGCTGGTCACGGCCGCTCCCGTGGAGACCGCCACGATCATCGCCCGCCGGCTCGGACTGACCGGCGCGCTGGGCACCGTCGCCGAGTCGGTCGACGGCGTCTACACCGGCCGCCTGGTCGGCGAGCCCCTGCACGGCCCGGCCAAGGCCGAGGCGGTACGCGCGCTGGCGACGGCCGAGGACCTCGACCTGTCGCGGTGCGCGGCCTACAGCGACTCCACCAACGACATCCCGATGCTCTCCCTGGTCGGGCACCCCTACGCGGTCAACCCCGACAGCGCCCTGCGCAAGCACGCGCGGGCCGAGGGCTGGCGGCTGCGCGACTACCGCACCGGGCGCAAGGCGGCGAAGATCGGGATTCCCGCGGCCGCGGGGATGGGCGCGGTGACCGGCGGCGTGCTCGCCGCCCTGGCCGCCCGCAGGCGCTACCGCTAGGACCCGCGCCAGGGCCGCGCCGGTCGGCGGGAGCCGCCCGGCACCGGAAGGGGCGCGCGCGGCACCGCAAGGGGCGCGCGGCGCGTTCGAACCGCCGCGGCGCGGCCGTGCGCGCCGCGCCGGGCCCGGCGGCCGTTCGAGCCGTGCGCGCCGCGCGGGAGCGCCCCGTCCGGAACCGGCCCGCCCGCGCGCACGGCCCGCCGCGTACGCGCGGCCGTACGCCCTCCGCGCGGCGCGCACGGCTCGTTCCGCCGAACACGCGGCTCGCATCCTCGACTTCGACACGAGCACAACACGCCCTTCACACGAGCGCTTCACGACCGCAAGTGGTCAACTCGGGTGCCCCGTTCGATAATTGGTCGATCACGATTCCGCACAGGAAGTGCCGGAAACGGCGATTTCCACAACTCGGTGTAGCGTCGCCTGTACGAAGCGTTATTCTCCTCAGACGCATTCCGGTACCCACACGTCGCCACGACGGGTGAACGGTCCCGTACTGCACGTGATGGAAGTTCTGCCTCTGGGAGTCCCGTGTACCCACACGACGGGGTTGTCACCTCCGGCCTGGCTGCGCTGCGCGCTCTGGTCATCGACCAGTTGCCGCGTGTCCCCGCGTACGCCGCGCCCGCCCTCGCCACGTCCGGTCCCACCGTCCCCGGCCCGGCCTACGCCCTGGCCGAAATCAGCACCGCCGCAGGCAGACGCACCCGCAACAGCAGCCCGCAGCGCGGCCAGGCCGCCGACAAGGGCACCGCCGCACGCCGTCCCGCGTCGGACACCGACAGCGGCCGCATGATGGACCTGGTCGAGGCCGCGCAGGGCGGCGAGACCGAGGCGTTCGGCCGGCTGTACGACCACTACAGCGACACCGTCTACCGGTACATCTACTACCGGGTCGGCTCCAAGGCGACCGCCGAGGACCTCACCAGTGAGACGTTCCTGCGCGCCCTGCGCCGTATCGGCACCTTCACCTGGCAGGGCCGCGACTTCGGCGCCTGGCTGGTCACGATCGCCCGCAACCTGGTCGCCGACCACTTCAAGTCGAGCAGGTTCCGCCTCGAAGTGACCACCGGCGAAATGCTGGACGCCAACGAAGTGGCCCGCAGCCCCGAGGAATCAGTGCTGGAACAGCTCTCCAACGAGGCGCTGCTCACGGCCGTCCGCAAGCTCAACCCGCAGCAGCAGGAGTGCATCACCCTGCGCTTCCTCCAGGGCCTGTCGGTGGCCGAGACCGCCCGTGTGATGGGCAAGAACGAGGGCGCCATCAAGACGCTCCAGTACCGCGCGGTGCGCACCCTGGCCCGCCTGCTGCCCGAGGACGCCAGGTGAGCGGCGCCCGCGGCTCGCGCTGCCCGATCATCAGACCTGCGTAACCCAACCGGACCGGCACTCGTTGCATCACATGCAGACACTTCCGCGCCGCGCGCCGCTCACCGTTTTTCACCCGATCGGGTGGACGGCCACGGAGAGGGCAACCTCCGGACGGCAGGGGGAGTCGAGTGTGGAGACGAGAGGAGGTGCCGCCCGTGATCGGACAGGCAACGGCACACCGTCGGGCGAACGCCTTCGCCCAGGCGGTCGAGGACGCCGGGCTTGACGGCGGCCGCGAGGAGACCCCCGGCGGACACGGCGCCGATGCCGTGACGGACGGCGGTGCCGACGCCCACGGGCCCGGGGACCGCGGTTCCGGCGGCGGTGCCGGCGGGCACGGCGGGGCGCACGCCGCCGGCGGGGCGCACCCCGGCGGGGCGCACGGCTCCCACGCCGCCGACCGCCACGCCGACCCCGAGCAGGGCTCGATGGTCGCCCTCGCCGAGGCCCTCGGCCGGCGCCCCCGCCCCGCGATGGACCCCGCGCGCAAGACGGTGCAGCGCGCCCAGTTGATCGCCGCCATGGAGCAGGCGATCGCCGACGGCAGCTTCCGGGCCACCGCCCGGGTGCCCGAGCAGCGCGGCGAGAGCGGCGTGCGCGCCCCGGCCTCCGCGCTGCGCAGGCTCGCCCCGCGCTCCCGGCTGTCCCGCCGGCTCGCGGTCGGCGGGCTGACCATGGGGGTCGCCGCCGGCGCCCTGGGCGGCGTCGCCGCGGCGAGCACCAACGCCCTGCCGGGCGACAGCCTCTACGGGCTCAAGCGCGGCATGGAGGACATCAAGCTGGACATGGCGGGCAGCGACGCCTCCCGCGGCAAGGTCTACCTCGACATGGCCTCCACCCGCATGCAGGAGGCGCGCCGGCTGATGGACCGCGGCCGCGGCGGGCAGCTCGACCCCGAGTCCGTCGCCGAGGTGCGCAAGGCGCTGTCCGGCATGCACCAGGAGGTCTCCGAGGGGCACCGCCTGCTCACCGCCGCGTACCGGAAGGACGGCTCGCTCCAGCCGATGGAGCTGCTGAACACCTTCGCCGAGAACCACCGCCAGGGCTGGACCGACCTGAGCGGGAAACTGCCCAGCCAGCTCACCGACGTCTCCGACCAGGTGACCTCGCTCTTCGACGCCATAGACGCCGAGGTCGCCCCGCTGTCCCTGCCGCAGAAGGACCACTCCGGCACCTCCCCCGCCACCCGCGGTGGCGACGGCTCCGGCACCGGACGCGACGGCGGCACACCCGGCGGCGCACCCTCGGGCGACCCGTCCGCGACGACCACGACGAAGGGCTCGGCCGGCCAGGACAGCGGGCAGAGCCCCAGCCCCTCGCCCTCGGAGAGCGCGCCCGACGGCCTGATCGGCGGTTCCGGCAAGCTGCTCGACACGCAGCCGGTGCTGCCCACCGCCCCCGGGGCGACCCCCACGCCGACCCCGACCTCGCCCCGGCACTCGGTGGAGCTGCCCCCGCTGCTCCCCGGCCTGCTCCCCGGCCTCGGCCTGACCAGCGACGACGACGGCTGACAGTGAGGATGTGACGTGGTGACGCTGCTGGTGGGTCTGACCCCTCGGCTGACTGACGTCTCGACTGTCCTGTTTGGGATTTGTCGGCCCATCCGGGCGTCACCACGCACGCGGCCGGACGGGCGCTTGTGACTTCATAGGAGCTTGTCGCATAAGCCCCGTCACTGTCTTGTCCACCCGCCCGACCGGCGCGTGCCGCCCTCGTCGGTACGGATACGCAAGGACGGACATGACCAGCATGACGCACGACGGGCCGCGGATCACCGGCGGAGTCGACACCCACGGCCTGACCCACCACGCGGCCGTGATCGACTCCATCGGCCGGCACCTGGCCGATCGCGAGTTCGAGGCCACCATCCGCGGCTACCGGTACCTGCTGGACTGGATGCGCTCGCACGGCGACCTGGTCGCGGTCGGCGTCGAGGGCACCGGTGCCTACGGCGCCGAGCTCGCCCGCGTGCTGACCGCCGCCGGGGTCACCGTCTTCGACGTGGACCGGCCGGACCGCAAGACACGGCGGATGAAGGGCAAGTCCGACCCGATCGACGCCTATGCCGCCGCAATGGCCGTGCTCTCGGGCCGAGCCGCCGGCATCCCCAAGAGCCGGGACGGCGTGGTCGAGGCCGTGCGGGTCCTGCGACTCGCCCGCCGCAGCGCGGTCAAGGCCCGCACCCAGGCGATGAACCAGATCCGCGGCCTGCTGGTGTCGGCCCCCGCGATGCTGCGCGAGCAGGTCGCCGGTCTGGACCGGGCCGCGCTGATACGCACCCTGGCCCGGCTGCGACCCGGCGAGGACCTCTCGCGGCCGCTGGCGGCGACCCGGGGATCGTTGCGGCGCCTCGCCCGCCGTCTCCAGGCACTGGACACCGAGATCACCGAGCTGGACGCGGAGATCGGCCCGCTGGTCAAGCAGGCCGCTCCGCAGCTGCTGGAGCTGTTCGGGGTCGGGCCCGAGACCGCCGGCCAACTGCTCGCCTCCGCTGGGGACAACCCCGAACGAATGCGGTCGGAGGCCGCGTTTGCCCACCTGGCAGGAGTCGCACCGATCCCGGCGTCCTCCGGCCGCACACACCGCCACCGACTCAACCGCGGCGGCGACAGGGCCGCCAACAACGCCCTGCACACCATCGTCCTGACCCGCATGCGCTTCGACGAACGCACCCGCGCCTACGTCGAACGACGCACCAAGGAAGGGCTGAACAAGAAGGACATCATGCGCTGCCTCAAGCGATTCGTCGCCCGCGAGGTCTACCGCGCCCTGACCACCACACCAACGGAACGAATCACTCAAACCGACCTCGCACCGGCCGCTTGACAAGCATAGGAGCATCCGCCGGTACGCGGCGGGGGCGGGAACCGGCACGGACCCCCGCTCCCGCCGCACCCGGACCGGCCCGCCCGTTTCAGCCCGCCCGGGACACGTCACCCGGATCAGAAGAACACCGACCGCCGTTCCACCAGCAGTTCGTACAGCGTGTGCTGGATCGTCTCGCGGACCTGGTCGGTCAGGTTGAAGACGAGCATCGGGTCGTCCGCGGCCTCCGGCGGGTACGACTCCGTGGGGATCGGCTCGCCGAACTGGATCGTCCACTTCGTCGGAAGCGGAAGGAGCCCGAGCGGCCCGAGCCAGGGGAAGGTGGGGGTCAGCGGGAAGTACGGGAAGCCGAAGACGCGGGCGAGGGTGCGGGAGTTGCCCACCATCGGGTAGATCTCCTCGGCGCCCACCACCGAGCACGGCACGATCGGCACCTTCGTCTTCAGCGCCGTCGCCACGAACCCGCCCCGGCCGAACCGCTGGAGCTTGTACCGCTCGGAGAAGGGCTTGCCCAGGCCCTTGAACCCCTCGGGCATCACCCCGACCACCTCGCCGCGCTCCAGCAGCAGTTGCGCGTCCTCGGCGCAGGCGAGGGTGTGGCCGGCCTTGCGGGCCAGTTCGTTGACCACCGGGAGCACGAACACCAGGTCCGCGGCGAGCAGCCGCAGGTGGCGGCCCGCCGGGTGGTGGTCGTGCACCGCGACCTGCGTCATCAGCGCGTCGATCGGCAGCGTCCCGGAGTGGTTCGACACGACCAGGGCGCCCCCCTCGGCGGGGATGTTCTCGATGCCCTTGACCTCGACCCGGAAGTACCCCTCGTACAGCGGGCGCAGCAGCGACAGCAGCACCTGGTCGGTGAGGTCGGCGTCGAAGCCGAACTCGTCGACGTCGTAGTCCCCGGTCACCCGGCGGCGCAGGAACGACAGGCCCTGCGCGACCTTCCGCTCCCAGGGCCCGCCGAGCAGCCGGTCGGCGACCGCGCCGAACGCGGCGGACAGCGACTCCCCCGGCCCGTCCGCGCCCGCCGCCGACGGACCCGCCGACGAGGTCGCGGCACCGTCGTCGGCGCCGTCGGCTGAGCCGTCGGCGGAGCCCTGTCCCGCCCCTGTGGGCGGCGAGCCGTCCGCCTGAGCCGGAATGCCCGCACCGCCTTCCGGAACGGCGGCCAGCGGCGGCTGGGGGCCGTTCTCGGCCTTCTGCCCGGGCGCCGGCGCGCCCGCCTTGCGCTCCCGGCCCCGCGACCGCCGCGCCCCACTCCCGGCGCCCGTCCCGCCACCGCCGCGGCGACGGGCGTCATCCCCGAACGGAATGACCTTCGCGTCCGTCATGGCTGCCGCTCCTCCTGCCGCTCCTGCCCCCGCACCGATCCCGATCCCCCGCCGTCCGCCGCCACCACGCTGTCCGCCCCCACCGTCACCGCGCCGACTCCGCGCGCCGCACCCGGGCCGCCGCGCCGTCGACCGCGGCCGCCAGCCGGGCGGGCGGCAGCAGGCCGGGGTGCCGGGTGCGGGCGAAGTCGTGGAAGGTCTCCGCCGTGGTGTGGACGGGGTGGAAGCCCAGCGTCTCCCGCATCTGCCGGGTGTCGACCACCCGGCCGTGGGTGAGCAGCCGGATCTGCTCGGCGGAGAAGTCCGTCACCCCCGCCGTCCGCAGCATCCGGCCCACCCAGGTCACGGCGGGCAGCAGCACCGGCACCGTCGGGCGCCCCAGTCGCCGCGCGGTCTGCGACAGCAGCAGCACCCCGTCGCCGGCGACGTTGAACGTGCCGCTGTTCAGCGTCCCCCGCCGCGCCTCCGTGGCGGCGACCACCAGGACCTCGTCGACGTCGTCCTCGTGCACGAACTGGAGCCGGGGGTCGTACCCCAACACGGTGGGCAGTATCGGCAGGTCGAAGAACTCCGCCAGGGGGGTGTCCGCCCGCGGGCCCAGGATGTTGGCGAACCGCAGCACCGCCACCGCCACGTCGGGCCGGCGCCGGGCGAAGCCGCGCACGAAGCCCTCGACCTCGACCGCGTCCTTCGCGAAGCCGCCGCTGGGCAGCGACTTGACCGGGGTGGTCTCGGTGAACACCGCCGGGTCGCGCGATGCGGAACCGTAGACACTCGTCGAGGACTTCACCACCAGCCGGCGGACGGTCGGCGCCTTCTGGCACGCGCCCAGCAACTGCATCGTGCCGATGACGTTGGTCTCCTTGGCCTGGGTGCGGCCGCCCGCGCCCAGCGGGGTGCCGCTGACGTCCAGGTGCACCACGGTGTCCACCGCGTGCTGCGCCAGCACCTTTCCGATCATCGGCTGCCGGATGTCGGCCCGGACGAACTCCGCGTCCCCCAGGTCGTGCTCCGGCGGCACCACGTCGACGGCGACCACCCGGTCGACCTCGGGCTCGCGCTGCACCCGCCGGACGAACCGCCCGCTGAGCTGCCGCGCGACTCCGGTGACGAGCACCACCTTGCCCACGTTCAGCGCCTTCCTGAGGGAATGCTGTCACCGTACCCCGCCGGTGTTGCGCCGCGGCGACGAAACGCCCCCGCCTCCGGCCGGCCGCCGACCGGCCCCGTACACGCCACTGCCCCCTCCGACCGCCCTGAATCGGGCGGAGGGAGGGGGCAGGAGAGCGGCAAGCAGCGCGCTTACTTCTTGTTGCGGCGCTGAACACGCGTCCGCTTCAGAAGCTTGCGGTGCTTCTTCTTCGCCATACGCTTACGCCGCTTCTTGATGACAGAGCCCACGACAACCCTCGCTTCGGTTTCACTCGGTGCGGGGCGTCCGAGCCCACACGACCTACGTCGGCCTAGCCTACCCGCCCCGAGCGGACGAACGTAACCGAGGCCCACGCGGTCCGTCACCGGCCCGTTACCGGGCCGTCCCGGGCAGCTCAGGCAGACTCCACCCCCACGTAGGATTCCCGCAGGTACTCGTGCACGGCCTGCTCCGGAACCCGGAACGACCGACCCACGCGAATCGCCGGCAGATGACCGCTGTGCACCAGTCGGTACACGGTCATCTTCGACACCCTCATGACCGCCGCGACTTCGGCGACGGTGAGGAACACGACCTCGTTGAGAGGCCGACTTTCAGTTACAGCCATGACACACCTGAACCTTCCGCACATGACGGCCACCGGCTTCCCCTCCGGCGACTCCAAACAGGCATGTGCGCTCCCCCTCAGATTAGGGGCGGATGATGCAAGTGGGGAAGAGGAGTTGCGAAGGGATGATTACTGCCCGAGCCACGCACTCTTGAGGACGTAACGGGTGACCGGCCGGTAGTAATCCGAGCGAGCGGTGTCGTCGAGTGGTACGGCCACCGAGACGATGCCCTCTGCCTCGGCCACGAAAACCGCCGGGTCGTCGCAGTCCCCCAGACCGATCGCCTCGATGCCCAACTGCCCTGCCCCGCAGACGAATCCATGGTCCCCGACCACCAGTTTCGGTAGCGTGCCGGCCTGCTGCGCGGCCGCCGCGAGCGCCGCCCGCACCGGCAGCGGCGAGTGGGTGTGCGCTCCCTTCTCGGCTCCTTCCGAGCGCACCAGCGCCACTCCCCCTACGTAGCCGAGGCGGTGCGCGCGTACGCCGAAGTGAGTGGACATGCGCATGCATTCGTCGTAGCGCGGGGTGAGGACCCGGCACCCCGCCGCCGACAGGGCAGCGGACAAAGTTGCGTAGAAACCGAGGAGACGATGTGGATGTCCTGTGCCCAGCAGGACGGGTAGCCGGTCGTGCGCCGCGCGCGCCAGGCGCTCCGCGAACGCGTCGAGGGCCGCCAGCGTACGGTCCGGATCGATCACGTCCGGACCGGACGTCCGGTCCGGATCGGCCGACACCCCGCACCGGTCGGCCATCAGCCGCAGCAGCTCCGCCCGCCCCCACTCGCCGTCCGGTTCGAGCCCGCAGGTCTGCCGGGGATCACGCGCCGCGAACAGCCCGTAGTTCACCAGGCTCTGCTCCCGCGCCGTGCGTACCTCGCCCGCGAGTCCCACCGCCACCAGATGTGCGCGCAGCGCACCCACACTCACCACGCGCCCGATCCTGCACACCCCGTACGACCGGCACACGGCGAACCGTCCGGTAATCACCCCCACGGGTGGGCACCGGGCCCGGACCGGTCCCGCGCGGCCACGTCGGAGGAGCGGGGGCGCTCCGTGCGCGGGCTCGCGCGGGGACCGGCCCGCGCGGGGCCGGTACGGCGGCGACGCCCCCTGGGCGGCTACGGCAGCAGCCCGTGCAGCGGGAACACCGCCCGCCGCGTGGCCAGCACCGCCTGGTCGAGCCGTGACGCCGGGTCGTACCCGCCGTCGTCGAACTCCGTCCAGCGCCCCGCCGCCCCGTCCGTCATCCGTGCCGACACCGGCGTCCCGGTCCGCGCGTACGCCTGGTCCTGCCACTCCCGCGGCACCGCCGTCCGCGGCTCGACCGGCGTACCCGCCGCGATGCCCACCAGGTGCGTCCAGGCCCGCGGCACCACGTCCGCGACCGCGTACCCGCCACCGCCGAGCGCCACCCAGCGCCCCTCCGCGTGCTCGTGCGCCAGCCGGTGGCACGCCTCCGCCACCACCCGCTGCGCGTCCAACGACACCGCCAGGTGAGCCAGCGGGTCCTCCACGTGGCTGTCCGCGCCGTGCTGCGAGACCAGCACCTGCGGCCGGAACGCCGCCACCAGCTCCGGCACCACCGCGTGGAACGCCCGCAGCCAGCCCTCGTCCCCGGTCCCGGCCGGCAGCGCCACGTTCACCGCGCCGCCCTCCGCCGCCGCCCCGCCGGTCTCCTCCGGCCACCCCGTGGCATACGGGAAGAGCGTGCGCGGCGTCTCGTGCAGCGAGATCGTCAGCACTCGCGGCTCGTCCCAGAACGCCGTCTGCACACCGTCCCCATGGTGTACGTCCGTGTCCACGTACACCACCCGCTCGGCGCCGAGCTCCAGCAGCCGCGCCACCGCGAGCGCCGCGTCGTTGTAGACGCAGAAGCCCGCCGCCTGGCCCGGCATGGCGTGGTGCAGCCCGCCGGCGAAGTTCACGGCGTGCTCGACCCCGCCCCGCCACACCGCCTCGGCCGCGGCCACCGACTGCCCGGCGATCAGCGCGGACGCGTCGTGCATCGCCGCGAACGCCGGGTTGTCCATGCTGCCGATGCCGTACGCCGCCTCGGCGCCCGCCTGCGCCGCCCGCGGGTCCGCCGAGGCGCGGCGCACGGCGGCCACGTAGTCCGACCGGTGCACCAGCTCCAGCGTCGACTCGCCGGCCGCCGGGGCCGCCACCACCTTCACCCCCGCGTCCAGGCCGAACGCGCGCACCAGCGCCCAGGTCAGGTCGAGCCGCACCGGGTCCATCGGATGCCCGGCCCCGAAGTCGTACGCCGTTACCCGGTCATCCCACATCAACTGCGCGCGGCCGCTCATGGCCGACACCGTACCCGGCGGCGCCCTTCGCGAAAGATCCCGCGTACAGCAGGGTCGCCCCCACCAGGACCATCGGCACGACCATGGCGCCGCGGTAGCTCCACGCGTCGCCGAGCGCCCCGACCAGCGGCGACCCGACCAGGAACCCGACGTAGTTGAAGATGTTCAGCCGCGCGATCGCCGAGTCCGAGTCGTCCGGGAACATCCGCCCGGCCGCGGCGAAGGTCTGCGGCACGATCACGCACAGCCCGAGGCCGAGCAGCGTGAAGCCGAGCATGCCCACCCACGGCCCCGGCGCCACCGCCACCACCGCGAAGCCCGCCACCGCCACCACCGAGCCCAGCCGCACCACCGCGACCGCGCCGAAGCGCCGCACCCCCTGGTCCCCGACCGCCCGCCCGATCAGCGTGGTCACCATGTACACCGCGTACGGAACCGTGGAGAGCTGGTCGGAACTGTGCAGCGTGTCCTGGAGGTACTTCGCGCTCCAGTTGGAGACCGTCGAGTCCCCGATGTACGCGAAGGCCATCACCAGGCACAGCGGAAGGAGCATGCGCATGACGACCTGCTGGGCGGCCCCGGTCCCCACCGGACGGCCACCGGAGGGGCCGGCAGGCCCCTCGGCGGCGGCTCCCGGGGGTTCGGGCCCGTACGGGACGGCCGGGCCGCCGTCCCACTCCTCCACGCCGGCCGCCGGGGGCCGCTGGTCGCGGTACCAGCGGCTCGCGGTCAGCGTCAGGGGAATGAGCACCAGCACCGCCGGGCCGTAGAGCGAGAACAGCGCGATGTGCCAGTGCGCGCCCGACCAGGCCAGCGACGCCCCGACGATGCCGCCGAGGCTGTAGGCCGCGTGGAACCCCAGCATGATGCTCTGGCCCCACTCCCGCTGGAGGCTCACGCCCAGCATGTTCATCGACGCGTCCAGCCCGCCGACGCACACCCCGAACAGCGCGAGCGTCACCGCCGCCGCCCACATCCGGTTCCCGGCGCCCAGACCGGCCAGCACCAGCGCCACCACCGGCTGCACCCAGCGCAGCACCACGCTCGGCCGCACCCGCTTCACCAGCCGCTCGGTCAGCACGCTCCCGACGCCGGCCAGGATCGGCACGGCCGCCAGGAACACCGGCAGCAGCCCGTCACTGATCCCGTAGCGGTCCTGGATCGCCGGGATACGGGTGACGAGCAGCGCGAACAGCGCGCCCTGCGCGAAGAAGCTGATCGCGAGGGCGGCCCGGCCTTGCCGCAGAGCCTGCGGGCGAGCGACGTCCATAAGCGAGCAGGCTAAGCGCGGGAGCTACGGATGAGTAGGGTCTGCGCTCACTCTTCCGCCGGGCCGGCCAGCAGGGCCGGCAGCTCCGGCATCCGCGCGAAGAGCGCGGTGGCCCCCGCCAGCCGGGCTGCCGGCGTCATCCCGGTGAACCCGTAGACGTCCATCCCGGCCGCGACGGCCGCCTGCACGCCCAGCCGGCTGTCCTCCACCACGGCGCACCGCCCGGGCGCGACGCCCATCGCGCCTGCGGCGTGCAGGAAGAGGTCGGGAGCCGGCTTGCCGCGCCCCACGTCCTGCGCCGAGAAGATCCGCTGCTCCCCGAAACGGTCGTACAGCCCGGTCTTGCGCAGGGCGACCCGGATGCGCTCGTGCCCGCCCGACGACGCGAGGCAGTACGGCACCCCGTCCGCGGCGAGCGCGTCCAGCACCGCGGCGACTCCCTCGACGGGCTCCAACTCCCGCTCGAAGGCGGCGAAGACCTGCGCGTGGTAGGCCGCGTCGAAGTCCACGGGGAGCTCGGCCCCCGACCGCTCGCGCACCAGGTCGTGGACGCGGTGCGGGGCGGCGCCCATGAAGTCCCGGAGGGAGTCCTCATACGTGGTGGGGTGGCCGGCCGCGGTCAGGCACTGCGCGAGGATGCGGTTGGAGAGGGGCTCGCTGTCCACGAGGACACCGTCGTTGTCGAAGATCACCAGGTCGTACTGCACGAGGTCACGGTACATGCCCCCGCCTGGCCCCCCAACGCGAAGAAGCGCCAACCCTTGTGACATGCACAAGAATTGGCGCTTATTCAAAATTTGTTCGGCGGCGTCCTACTCTCCCACAGGGTCCCCCCTGCAGTACCATCGGCGCTGAAAGGCTTAGCTTCCGGGTTCGGAATGTAACCGGGCGTTTCCCTAACGCTATGACCACCGAAACACTATGAAACTCTCCACACACCACACACACCACACACCCGGTTCTCACCAGGCAATGGCATGTGGGTAGCTGGTTGTTTCAGAACCACACAGTGGACGCGAGCACACATGGACAAGCCCTCGGCCTATTAGTACCGGTCAGCTCCACCCCTCACGAGGCTTCCACATCCGGCCTATCAACCCAGTCGTCTACTGGGAGCCTTACCCCATCAAGTGGGTGGGAGCCCTCATCTCGAAGCAGGCTTCCCGCTTAGATGCTTTCAGCGGTTATCCCTCCCGAACGTAGCCAACCAGCCATGCCCTTGGCAGAACAACTGGCACACCAGAGGTTCGTCCGTCCCGGTCCTCTCGTACTAGGGACAGCCCTTCTCAAGACTCCAACGCGCGCAGCGGATAGGGACCGAACTGTCTCACGACGTTCTAAACCCAGCTCGCGTACCGCTTTAATGGGCGAACAGCCCAACCCTTGGGACCGACTCCAGCCCCAGGATGCGACGAGCCGACATCGAGGTGCCAAACCATCCCGTCGATATGGACTCTTGGGGAAGATCAGCCTGTTATCCCCGGGGTACCTTTTATCCGTTGAGCGACGGCGCTTCCACAAGCCACCGCCGGATCACTAGTCCCTACTTTCGTACCTGCTCGACCCGTCAGTCTCACAGTCAAGCTCCCTTGTGCACTTACACTCAACACCTGATTGCCAACCAGGCTGAGGGAACCTTTGGGCGCCTCCGTTACCCTTTAGGAGGCAACCGCCCCAGTTAAACTACCCACCAGACACTGTCCCTGATCCGGATCACGGACCGAGGTTAGACATCCAGCACGACCAGAGTGGTATTTCAACGACGACTCCCACCAAGCTGGCGCTCGATGATCAAAGTCTCCCACCTATCCTACACAAGCCGAACCGAACACCAATATCAAGCTATAGTAAAGGTCCCGGGGTCTTTCCGTCCTGCTGCGCGAAACGAGCATCTTTACTCGTAGTGCAATTTCACCGGGCCTATGGTTGAGACAGTCGAGAAGTCGTTACGCCATTCGTGCAGGTCGGAACTTACCCGACAAGGAATTTCGCTACCTTAGGATGGTTATAGTTACCACCGCCGTTTACTGGCGCTTAAGTTCTCAGCTTCGCCACACCGAAATGTGACTAACCGGTCCCCTTAACGTTCCAGCACCGGGCAGGCGTCAGTCCGTATACATCGCCTTACGGCTTCGCACGGACCTGTGTTTTTAGTAAACAGTCGCTTCTCGCTGGTCTCTGCGGCCACCCCCAGCTCAGGATGTAAAAACCCATCACCAGAAGTGGCCCCCCTTCTCCCGAAGTTACGGGGGCATTTTGCCGAGTTCCTTAACCATAGTTCACCCGAACGCCTCGGTATTCTCTACCAGACCACCTGAGTCGGTTTAGGGTACGGGCCGCCTTGAAACTCGCTAGAGGCTTTTCTCGACAGCATAGGATCATCCACTTCACCACAATCGGCTCGGCATCAGGTCTCACCCTTCACGAAGGACGGATTTACCTACCCCTCGGGCTACACCCTTACCCCGGGACAACCACCGCCCGGGCTGGACTACCTTCCTGCGTCACCCCATCACTTACCTACTACAAGTCCGGTTCAGCGGCTCCACCACTCCCCCTCACTCCGAAGAGATCAGAGGCGGCTTCACGGCCTTAGCATCGCTCGGTTCAGTACTGGGCGCTTCAAAGCGGGTACCGGAATATCAACCGGTTGTCCATCGACTACGCCTGTCGGCCTCGCCTTAGGTCCCGACTTACCCTGGGCAGATCAGCTTGACCCAGGAACCCTTAGTCAATCGGCGCAAGAGTTTCCCACTCTTGTATCGCTACTCATGCCTGCATTCTCACTCGTGAACCATCCACCACTCGCTTACACGGCGGCTTCACCCGGCACACGACGCTCCCCTACCCATCCGTACGGGCGTTGGCCCTCATGTACGAATGACACGACTTCGGCGGTACGCTTGAGCCCCGCTACATTGTCGGCGCGGAATCACTTGACCAGTGAGCTATTACGCACTCTTTCAAGGATGGCTGCTTCTAAGCCAACCTCCTGGTTGTCTCTGCGACTCCACATCCTTTCCCACTTAGCGTACGCTTAGGGGCCTTAGTCGATGCTCTGGGCTGTTTCCCTCTCGACCATGGAGCTTATCCCCCACAGTCTCACTGCCGCGCTCTCACTTACCGGCATTCGGAGTTTGGCTAAGGTCAGTAACCCGGTAGGGCCCATCGCCTATCCAGTGCTCTACC